>JAYTQQ010000244.1:0-13450 GCA_043746635.1 Bdellovibrionales bacterium
CCAAATAAGGCCAAACCAGAATTTTAATGTTATCCCACGCCCACGGCGCCAGCATCAGATTAAAAAACAAAATAAATAGAAAGACTCCCACGAGGTATTCAAAATAAAGATTTTTGAATTTAAACTTCGTAAGGTAACAACCAATTCCGAAAAATAAAAAAAGATAAACCCCTAAGTTCGCGGTGAGATAATACAAAAAATTGGGTCCCAAGCTAGGTTCATAGGTCCAACCCCAATGCCAATGCATCAGTCCGTTTGATCTAAAAAGATTCAGAGAAAATAAAACGAAATAAGTACCGATCACTGCGGGCCAAATCCAAACAAAAAGATAGTTTTTAACCACCGTAAAAAAGGCTCGACGTTCGCGAATCAAACGGTAAGCCTGCATAATAAAAATCATGAGACTTAGAATAAAAAAAGTATGGAGGTGAAAAAAAGCCATTGATGCCCATAAAATTCCCATGATGAGAAGTGTTCGGCGATGAATAGGCTCTTCTGAATTTCGACGTGCGTTCAAAAATAAAAAATAGAGAAGAAGAACCCCGACAGGAAGGGCCCAAATAATACCGCGCTGGGTGATAAACATCGATAGAAAGAGACTCTTCCACGCGAGGAGGTTCTGAACTGCCTGCGGACCACCTTTTTCGAGGCCGATGAATCCACCGCCGAAGAAAATCGCGACCATCGCCATCCAGCTACCGGCAAGACGTAAACAAACAAGACTCGCAACTGTGCAAAAGAATCCCACCAAAAAGAGATGACCACCGGTTGGAGCACCCAAACATTCCCACAGGGCATTATAAAGATCGATCCCGAAAGGATACCGTAGAAGCGCCGTCGGAAAATTCGGATTCACCGGCGGAAAATCAACACCCAAAGCGAAGTTTCGAATGTAATGAACATGCAGAGGCAAATCACCAAGATTAAACTGATGCAGACTTCTTACTTCATTGTCGACTTGATAATATAAAAAGATGAAATGCCTAAGCCCTACAAAAATAATAGATGCAAAAACGATCCTCTCGAGAATTCCCGTTGCGGACTGGCGCCAAGCTCCGAGCCTTAAATTTACGAAGTCAATCGAATCATAATCGAGCAGACAAGCACTTAAAGCGACAGAACCTAAAAGACTCACGATCGAAATCCAGGGCGTCAGTTGTCCAAAAGTAAAACTTAAGACGTATGCGAGTAGCGCACTGATCGCAATGTGAAGAAGACCAAAAATAATCATGGCTTCACGCTCGCAGGCTCTACGACCGAAAAATTCATGATCGAAGTTTCGCCGCCCAAAACTCGTCCTTGAACAAACGCGAGGTCACTCATTTGAAATTTCTCAGAATTCAGAAATAGAATGCAGTTGTTGTAAGAATCTCTCAGGCGAAATCGCGACTTGAAATATTTGCGGGTGATATGCTGCGCAATCTTGGGCTCATCGATCACGTCAATCATAATCACGTCCGCGTTTTCTATCGATTTTCTTTGTTCGGCCACCGCCGGAATCGGATCGACATTCACCGGATCTGCCAAGATAGAGCGATAGCTAATTCTTGTAAATCCTGAAAGCGTCCACGGAAAGGGCCACGTCGCCCTCATCCCGACCACGAAATTCATATTTAAATCTTCAGGAAAAATTCTTATGTGATGAGATAAAATTTCTGAGATCGAATTGACGTCTTCAGAACTCTGCACGTAAACGTAAGGTTCAGTCGTATCTTGAAAATGAAAAAAGTTAAGGCGGATCGCCAGGACGAGCGATGCAAGGCAAAGAGCAATTGATAAAAGTCCGCTCCTTCTCATGGAGCGAAAATGACGATCGGCACTCATGGCCTCGTGCTTCAGCGCAATGGCCTGAACAAATTTGATCGAATACATCTCGACCATCGCAAAACCCATCAGAAAATAAAGAGGCCAAACAATTCCTAAAATACACCAAGGAGTTTTGTATGGAATCACGGCGTATGCCAAAAGATTACTAAGTGCGAAGAAAGCAAAAAATCTCGCGGGCTTTGAACCCAAAAAAATCAGAAATGGCGATACGAGAAGACCCGCGAATGCGGGCCATTCATATCGAACTAAAAGCTCGAACCAATAGACGAAAGATTTTTCGTGGCCAGAGGCATGCTGAGTTCCGGTCTTTGTCCAAAATAAATAAGCTCTGAAAAAGTCAGCTATACGGTGCGGTTCAGAGAGGAGGCCAGAAAAAATAAAACAGATGAGGGCAAAACTCACGCCCACCGAAAGCACGACTCGTTTACGGTCATCGAAGATTGAGCGGCCCAACTTTATAAAATACTGAAACCAAGGTTTCCCCTGAGCAACCCAATTGCTCAGGAAAGAAGAAAGTAAAAAGCAAACTAGAAAGATAATCGCGGTTTCTTTGGTCGCAAATAGAAGAGCGGCGTAAATTCCGAGCCAACATGCAGACTTCGCGCTGGGCTTCGCTAGATAATCAAAGTAGTGAAATGCAAAAAGAACTTGAAACAGAATAAACATGGATTCATGCATGGTGTAGCGCGAATAAAAAACGGCTGCTGGGCTCACGGCTACCGCAACAGCCGCCCAGATCGCCACTTCGCCAAAAAACTTATTCAAACGCCAAACGTAGTAAACCGTGAGCACCGAAAAGAGGCCACTGCCAAAGCGAAAGGCAAAAATTCCTTTGCCGAAAATTTGTTCGGCGACCTGAAGCGCGTAGTAATAAGTTGGCCCGTGAAAGTTTGTCGGATCGTACGGAAAAAAGCCTCTCCGCCAAATCTCTTGAACAAAAAAACCGTAAACACCTTCATCAAAATGAGGAGCCTTCATGGTCAAAAACAAAAAACGCAAGAGGCCCGCAACTATCAAGAGACAAACGAGACCAAAGTTCTCGCGTGTTTTCTGGTAAATCTGCAAATCTCTGACGATATTCATGAACTCCCTTTTTTAAAATGCTAACTTAGATTAACATTCTTGTCATGAGCGAAAATTCACTGAATCTCAGCCTTTTATTGGTCCATCCAACTGCAGATGGCATTCGAAATATAGAGAGTTTTTTTAAAAAAATGCCAATTCGTTACGAGATCTTAGAGATCGAAACTTTAAGTAAGACCGCGATGAAGGCCGCCGGAGAATTTGTTTTCATTCTCGATTCAAAAATGGACGTTCCGCTTGCTGAAGTGATTGCCTTCCTGACCCGATTCTATTCAGATCCAAAGCTTCAAATCATAGTTGGCGACCGTTTCTCACGTAAAACAACGACGGCGTGGTTGAATGATTTCGCTCGCAAACTCTTCTCGATCGAAGCGAAAGATATTTTTTGCCCGATGAAAGGCTTCCGCAAAGAATTCTCGGACCAGATTTTGGGAACGACCCACACTCAATTCGCAACCGACGTTGAGATTTTCATAAAGGCCCGAGATCTCAATGCCACCCTTCAGTCGGTACCCGTCTTTTCAAATCAGGTACGCACGAGTTTGCATCCCATCAAGACGTTTTTTGAGCTGGTAAGCTTATGGCTTTTTGCGAATCACTCGTCGAGAGAATGACCGCCTTCTCTAGAACATTTTCGATTTCGGCGATCAGTTTTTTAACTTCTGCCGGGTCTTTCAAATGACCAACGACTGAGTCTGGTGCAAAACTCAGCATCTGAAGCTTTTCGATACTCTTATTGATCTCACCTCCCAACTCACTTCGCACACTCGGCGGAATGAGCATCAAAAGCTTTTCGATCTCTTGGGTTGCTCCGCCCTCATCAGAAAGTTGCCCGAGAATAAAGTAAACCGCGTTCGTCGTTTCAACCGCGGCCTCCCTCGCGCTGATTTTTGAAATGCGTGAGCGAATACGTTTAAATCTCCAACGGGTTTGCTTAAGTAGATCTCTCTTCTTCTCGCCCCAACCCAATTCGCTTCGTGCCTTGATCGCGAGGGAACTGAAAACCGACAGCAGGATGAAAATAAAAATGAGTGCCTCTAACTTACGGTTCGGAGCGCGAGAAGAATGCCACGCCGTTTCGAGCTGAGGCTTAAACTCTTTTTTAGCGGCCACGGCGGGATCAACTTGGCCTTGAAAGAGCGGAGAATTCTTAACGTTTGGATCTTGGGAGCCAAGTCCGACGTGAATTTTAATGGGCTCGCTTTTACGGGTGACGTAAACTCTCTTCAGCGGATCAAAAATACTGACACTCACCGACGGTATCGTAAATTCTCCCTGGTTTCTCGCAACCAAAAGAAGATTAAAATCTTTATACGAAGTTCCGTTTTTAAAAAACTTAGCGTCCTTTTGCGTATCGTAGAGCTCAACTCCTTGAGGGGCTTCGAAAGGTGGAAGATCAATCAGCTTCGCATTTCCTTTTCCTTCAAATCTGACGTGAAAAGAAAAAGGCTGATTCGTGACGATGTTGCCGTCATCTACCTTAGTTAACAGACGAAAATCGCCGACCGCTCCTGAGAAATCTGCAGGACGCCCTTCGGTCGGTATGGGCCTCACGTTAATTTTAACTTCTTTGCTCACCTTGGTGTAAGTGTAGGCTTTGCCCGCACCAAAACCCATCATGTCGGCCATCACCGAACATTTCGCTTTGTAAGTATCAATCAAAGCTTCGCCTTCCTTAATCGGAAAAAGCGCGTACGAAGCAAGTAGTGCCTTACGATAAGGAACTCCGTTAATAATTTCTTGAGTGAAGTTGAGATTAGTTGAAATTTCGATATCTTCTTTCCAGAAACTTTTTAAATCTGGATATTTCAGAGTGTCGAGGTCGCGAATAATCCCTTTCGTGTAAAGATACCAAACCGCCGTCACTTGTTCACCGGCATAAACATCTGCCTTATCAACCTCAACCTGAATGAAAAATGCATCCGAAGGATTAAACGGCTGCGTTTGAAAACCACCACCGCCGGGATTAGGCATGAGTCCGTGGCGCTTGAGCAATTGACTAAAGAGATCTTCGACGTCGTCTTGATCGTCGCCCTGCCATTGCTGCTGATTGGGTTGGGCCGCTCGCGGCCTCGATCCGCCGGCGCCAGGACGCCCTTTATTTTTGGCAATCTGATTTGAAGAGCCGCTTGCACCTTTTTCAACGCTCAAGGCGATTGTCGCAGTTCGAAAAACTTTGTCGCCGACTTTAACTTCGATGGGATCTACTTTAAATTTTCCGAGCTGGAGTGCTTGATAAAAATAACTATACGTGGTTTGCGTCGTACGCTTATATTCGGCGACTCCGCCGGCGCCAGCAACGACACCCGCCCGCGCCGATGTACTCATGCCTTGGTTCACGAGTTCAAATCCTGCGATGTCGGGAGCCTTATCAACAGACAGAGACTCATCACCGTCGGTGTTCACATCCACTCGCAGCTCAAAAGTATCGCCCGGATCCATGGCGTTTCGATCAACGCTCGCTTGAACGGTCACCGACGCATACGCGAAATTCGCGAACAAGATGAACAAAGAAAAAATGAAAGCACGCATCTTACCAGTCCTTTTCATTCTTAGAATTATGAACGTTATGATTCTCAAATTTCGCTCTCACATTTTGCTCTTGCTGCTTAAGCTCATCAAGAATTTTATTCACATTTTCTTTTGAAATCTCTTTGCCTTTGTAGGGCTGCGGTTGATTTTTAGGAGGCTCATTTTGAAATTTCTGCTTTGGATCGTTTCGATCTTTAGGCTTTTCTTTATCGTCTTTTGGGTCTTGCTTCTGATCAGAGTCGCCGTCGCCCTCACCGCCGCCTTTTTGGCTTTGTACCAAGAGCTCAATGTTGGTTTTGGTTTCGATCGATTCAGGCTTCACGTCGAGTGCCGTCTGGTAAAAGCCTAAGGCGTCTTCGGTTTTTTTCAGTTGCGTCGCCGCAACCCCGGCGTTAAATAATCCGTCAAATTTCATTTCGTCATTCTGGAGTGCCAGACGAGAAGCCGTTCCGAATTCTTTCTGCGCTTTTTCGAAATCTTTATTGATGAGATACAAATCACCTAAATTAATATGGATATCAGGCGCAAGAGGTAAATACTTAAGAGCATCGATCGCTTCGCTCAAAGCTTCGTAATTCATTTTTTCAGAGATTTTTGTATGACTCAAATTGTTATGGTAGATCCCTTGCAAAAAAGTACGTTGGGAAAAAGTAAATCCCAAAACGCCTAAGACCATGCACGAAATAAAAATCTTGAATGCTATTTTCATCGTTTGGGACTCGCTTCATATCGTCCGCGCCAAATTTTCTCACCCGGTTTCTTCTCGCCGATTAAAAAGTCGAAAAGTGCAAAAAATAAACCGATCCATAAAAATATCTGAAATTTTTCTTCATAACTCGCCGAAGTTTGGCTATCGAACAACGCCTTTTGAAGTTTGCCGATATCCTCGTGAACCATCCGCATCTCGTTGCCGCCGAATGTTGCGTGGTAAAAGCTACCGCCACCAGCTTTAGCGATGGATCTCAAGACCGAATCATCAACCTTCGTGAGAATTTCTTTATTCTCATGATCTTTTTTGTAACTGCGTAAATTTCCGAACTCGTCTCGATTCGGAATCGGGGCACCCTTTTCGGTACCAAATGCAATCGTAAAAATCTTAATTCCTTTGTCGGCAAGTTTCTGGGCCGTATCGAGAGCGCCCGGCTCTTGATCTTCTCCGTCACTGGCGAGGATAATCACTTTCGTGACCTTGACGCCTTCGTCGGGATCAACCCCTCCTCGCTCGAATGCTTTTTCGGCTTCAAGCATCGCTTTTCTAAATTCAGTTCCTTGATTTTCAACCGATGCCGGAGATAAACCTTCGATGTACATCGAAAGTGCCGACTTGTCGGTAGTGAGAGGCGAAAGCAGAATGGCGCTGCCAGCAAAAGCGATCAAGCCAATTTTATCACCGTTCAGCATTTCACTGAGCTTAATCATTTCTGATTTAGCGAAAGCGAGGCGACTCGGCTTAACGTCTTCAGCGAGCATACTGTTGGATACGTCGAAGACGACCATCATCTCAACGCCCTCAGATTTAATCGTTTGGGTGCCGTGACCCGCCTGGGGACGTGCGAGCGCCAAAAAGAAAGAGGTCAAAGCCAAAAGCTTCAAAACGATTTTAAATTTTCTTTTTGATAAAGAAACATTGCTTGTCAAAAACTGAGAAATTTTTAATCCGTAGTACTTTTCAAACTTCTTAAAAGCTTGCTTCTCAAACGCAAAGAGAAATATCCCTAAAACCGGGATGACCCATAAAAACTTTAGCCATATTGGATCAGCAAAGCGAAACATCTTTAAACCTCAGCGTCGAGACGAGATCTCGACGTCCTTGTGTCTGAATCAGATTTCTTACCGGCATTCTTCTGCAAATCTTCAGCCGCATGACGAACCATCTCGAGAAGTTGAGCAGCGTCTTCAATTTTTATCTGAGAAGGTCGATTCTGCAAACGCTCAACCTCGACGAGCGCGAGCGACAACGAATGATTCACCTTTTTAAAAAGGTCAGGGTAGAGCAAACGCGTTTGCTTTAAAATTTGCGCAGCCGTCAGATCAAAACAAGAAAATAATAGGGAACGAGATAGGTACCAAAGAAAAATAGAACCCAGTTCATCTACAAATTTTTTCGCAACCGCTGAATCAAAACTCGTCGGTCGTAAATTCTCTCTTCCGAGATGTCTTAAGTCTTTTGAGAACTGGTGATACGCTGAAAGCACCGGAGGATTACTCGCCAAAAGTCTCATAAACTTTTTACGATCACGAATATGAAAAAACTTTTCGATTACGAAAGATGAAAAGAACATGATTAAAACCGCAGCGCCCATCCAAATCCAAACGGGATATGCAAAACCGAACGGACCCCAAGGCGGAAACGGTTCATTCTTGGGATTGTTTTCTTTCGTGATAACGCTCTTAACTTTAAACGTGATTCCGTCGAGGGCGATGCGAACCTTACCGTCGGTCAAAAAGATATTAGGAAATTGGTGGCCTTTCGGATTCACTAAATAAGAAGTCGCAACGAAAGTGGCCTTGTGTGAATCCATGCCGAGATTCTTAAGAACTTTGAGTGCGTATTGCTGGTCTTTCGGCAGCTCCAAAGTGCTTGCGGCCGGATCAATGCCCGCGGCCTCAGGCCCTTGGCATGTCAAAACAAATTGTTCACCAACGGTCAACTGTTCAGTGTCTGCAAAGACGGCGGCGGGCTGGTCTTTTTCGACTCCGACGTGATTGAGCTGACAGTGCCAGTGAATATCTGTCATCTATGCCCTTGAATTTCTTTTGCGAAAATACGCAATCAATGGATCAACGAAACTCTCGCCGACCATCACTTGAATCGTATCGACCCGTGATCTTGTAAGTTCATCCGATCGTTGCTTATCTTGAGCTTGAATCTGTCGCTTGAATTCAGCGCGAAAACTGCTCGATCCCGTATCGACGAGCATGACCTCATCGGTTTCGGGATCGTGCATTTCGATCATGCCTAAGTTTGGTATCGCCTTCTCACTCGGATCTTGAACGACACAAGAAATCACGTCGTGTTTCCGCGCGAGAGAGCGCACGCTCATAGAAAAATTTTGATCCATAAAATCGCTGAAGATAAAAATTGTCGCGCGTTTTTTCAAAATGCCCTGTAGGTAACTGGCAGCAACCGAAATCTTAGTTCCGCGCCTTTGGGGTTTGTAAAAATAAAGATCACGCAAAATACGCTGAATGTGGGCGCGGCCCTTTTTGGGTGGAACAAAAAGCTCAACCTGGTCCGAGAATAACAATAGCCCAACGTGATCGTTATTTTTAAGAGCGCTAAACCCTAAAATTGCGGCTAAGTGAGTGATGACTTCGCCTTTGAAATATTTCTGGCTTCCGTAATCAACAGAGCCACTAATGTCGACTGCAAAAATCAAAGTGAGCTCGCGGTCTTCATCGAATTTTTTAATAAAAGTTTTGCCCGTCCTTGCGGTCAGAGCCCAAGAAATGGCTCTGACGTCATCGCCAGGAACGTATTCGCGAAACTCAGCGAATGTCATACCTTGGCCTTTGAATGCCGAATGATATTGTCCGGTGAAAACAGAATTCACGAGCTTTCGTGTGCTGATCTCAAGAAATTTAATTTTTTTACGTATCTCTGCGGGTAGCATTTCAAATCCTTCAACAAATTAAGGCCTAAGGCACTTCAACCTTTGCTAGAATTTTCTTAATCACGTCGTCTCCTTTAATTTCTTCGGCTTCTGCTTCGAAACTTAAGATCAAACGGTGTCTTAAAACATTGTAAGCGATGGCCTTCACATCTTCGGCGGTCACGTATCCGCGTCTGCGAATGAACGCGTTGGCTTTCGCCGAGCGAATGAGGTTAATGGTCGCGCGAGGGCTTGCGCCGACGCTGATCAAAGCCTCTAACTCATCAAGACCATACTTCTTCGGATCACGGGTCGCCATCACCAGCTCAACGATATAATTTCTGATTTTGTCATCGACGTAAACCTGATCAACGCGCGAACGCGCACGCGTGAGTTCTTCTCTGGTGATCACCGCTTCGATTTCGGGATGAACATCTTGGCCCATGCGATTCATGATCTCAAGCTCTTCTGATTTCGTAGGATAATTGACCAAAATCTTAAACATGAAACGATCTAGCTGTGCTTCAGGCAAGGGATACGTTCCCTCTTGTTCGAGAGGGTTCTGAGTTGCGAGAACCAAGAACGGAGGATCGAGTTTGTAACTCGCATCACCGATCGTCACTTGCTTCTCGGCCATCGCTTCAAGCAAAGCACTCTGCACTTTTGCGGGGGCACGATTGATCTCATCGGCCAAAACGATGTTTGTAAAAATCGGACCTTTTTTAGGAGCAAACTCTCCGGACTTTGGATTAAAAATCATCGTACCGATCAAATCACTCGGAAGAAGATCCGGAGTAAATTGGATCCGACCAAAGTTTAATGAAACTGATTTCGCCACAGAAGAAATCGTTAAAGTTTTTGCCAGACCGGGAACTCCTTCAAGCAAAACGTGTCCACCTGTGAGAAGCCCCATCAAAATGCCTTCAAGCATTTCGCGTTGGCCCACAACGACTTTGTTAATTTCCTTCATCATTTTTTCGACGAACTGACTCTCGTTTTTAATAGCTGCATTGAGCGCGACAACATCGACTTCGGCCACAAAATCCTCCACTTAAGATACTTTGGTACGTGCCCAATAGTTTGGACCAGACGCCTTAAAAATACCAGCCCGAAAATAGTCTCGGCGCGATGGCTTTAACGCGCAAGGCCCCAATCTTTTTTCAGAGTTGGCGAACGCATTCAGAACTTCTATTCTGATCGACATGTGGTTTAAAAAAATTCTTGTGCATAATATTCTGAAAACTTGGTTTTTTATTGAAGTCATTGGCCTCGGCCTGATGTTGGGAGCTCATTTGCTTGCCGGGCGCTACGCCACGCTCGCTGCTTTTATCTTTATGGTGTTTTTCAATGTTCTCATTTTATTTTTTTCAAAACCACACGCCTACCATCTCTTTGAAACCACTCCCATCGAAGGAAAAGACGCCTGGAATCTGATGCGCATGACCAAAAAATTTGCATCGCTTGCGCATATTCCGACTCCTGAAATTTATCTTTTAAGTCACGACTCTTCTTTGAGCTATTCGTTCTCAAATTCGTCGCTGGGGTCTGCGATCTTTTTATCAGAGACCTTAGTCGAGGACTTAACTGCTCCAGAAGTTGAAGCCCTCATCGCCTATGAAGTCGCACGTATCTCTTTAGGGCAGAGTTTTTTAGCTGTCATCGCGAGTTCGATCGGCTATGTGCTGAATCTCTTTGCTGAAAATTTTGACAAATATGTTCTTCTGCAGTTTTTAAAAAAGTCGAGTGAACGCAAGGCCTACCTCGAGAACCTCATGGCCCCGCTCGTCATGACGCTTTCGATGTTCCTCATTCGTAAGTCTCAAAATTTAGCCGCAGACGATCTTGCCAGCGAATGGCTCGGAAACAAACAAATTCTGGCGACCACTCTATGGAAGCTTGATTCGCTCGTCGCGACACGCCCTCTCAAAATGAGATTGTCTGACTCGTATTTATTTAGCATCAACCCCTTGACGAACCAAACCTGGACCCGATACTTCTTGCTGCAAGCATCGGTGAAAAATAGAATTTTGAATCTCGTAGGACATTATCCGATTTAGTCGGCCATTCTAAAAAGGGGATCGTCATGAACCAGACACCAAGTAAAGAAGACGCTCAAAATATGGAAGCGAACTTCTCAACACTTATTCTCTCGATCGGTTCTTCGGCCGCGATGTCGCTCGGCATGACTCCGAATCCAAATTCTGGCAAAACCGAAAAGAATCTCGAGGTCGCAAGGTTCAATATCGAGCTCTTAAGAATGCTCAGACAAAAGACTGCGAATAATCTTTCAGCCGACGAGCAGAAGTTTTTAGATTCGGTGACTTCAGATTTACAGATGAAGTTCGTTCAATTCTCAAAATCATAATATTTAAATTCAGCTCACTTCACTCAATTATTAGGAGGTTTCGTATGGTGAAATTTTCAAAACTCAGTCTTGCACTCATCGCAACGAGCACGAGCGTTCTCGCCCTGTGCATCTGTTACCTTGGCCCTCAAGCTTACGCCCAAGGCACTTTGAATAAAGTTGATCAGTTTGATTTTTCGGCAAGCAACGCTCCGCCGCTCGATCCTAAGAAATTAGATGCTCCTCTTCCAAAAAATTTATTTGTTGAACTCTCGAAACTCATAAACCCGGCGGTGGTTTTTATTTCGACGTCGCAAAATGTGCGACAGGCTCGAGGCCGTGGCCAACAAGATCCAATGCAAGAGTTTTTAGAACAATTCATGGGCGAAGGAAGAGGCGGCGGTGGTTACTCAGCCCCTCCGCAAGCGATGCAAGCATTAGGCACCGGATTCATCATCAAATCAAACGGCCTCATCGTGACGAACAACCACGTGGTCGAACAAGCCGACATCATCAAAGTGCAACTCGATAATTCGTCGAATGTTTTTTACGAAGCAAAAGTGATCGGACGAGATCAAAGAACCGACGTGGCCCTGATCAAAATCGACGCTAAAAAAGCCTTGCCGGTCGCACCACTCGGCACGAGCAAAGATCTACAGGTTGGAGAATGGGTTGCCGCTTTCGGAAATCCTTACGGCCACGCCCACACGATGACGAAAGGGATTGTTTCAGCCGTCGGTCGCGAAATTGGGGAGATCAATAAATTTCCGTTTATTCAAACCGATGCGAGCATTAACCCCGGCAACTCGGGCGGCCCGCTCGTCAACACCCAAGGTTACGTCATCGGAGTCAACACTGCGATCGATGCGCGCGCGCAAGGTATCGGCTTCGCCATACCAATTGATAACGTGAAAACGATTTTGCAAGAACTTGAAACAAACGGCCGTGTGAGGCGTGGCTTCGTGGGAGTGGGCCTCGGCGTTCTCTCTCCCGAAATTGCAAGCAACCTAGGATTCGAAGATGCCGAAGGTGTTGTCATTACCCAAGTTCTTCCGAGTGGGCCAGCGGCGGCGGCAGGTTTACGTACTTACGATATCATCGTCGAATTTGGCGGAAAGAAAATTCAAACCCCTAGTGATTTAATGAACGTTGTTTCTGATACGCCAATTGGCGATAAGGCAAAAGTGAAAATCATTCGTCTCGACAACGTGCGTGCGATTAACAAAACACTCGAAGTGACGGTCAAAGAAAATCCAAATGATTCGAAGACCCGCAAAGAAGAACCCAAACATTATTTTGGTCAAAAAGCGCCTTTCAATCTAGGATTTCGCGTGGCCGACGATAGCGTCAAGGTACGAGAAGAATTCGGCATTGAACTGACGGCTCCGAAACATCCGGTCGTGATTGCAGTCGAACCGAATTCAATCGCCGACCGTGCAGGTCTTCATCAAGGAGACATGATTGTGGACGTCAATCGCAAACCCGTCATTCAATCGAGTGACGTCGTAAAGAACCTCAAGCCGGGCAAAAACATTATTTCGATTGGCCGAGGCGAAGGTATTTTGCTGGTGCCGCTCAACTCGAAATGACTTTCTCGTTCTCGCTCTTAGAGAGTTAGGCAAGTTATCGCCCGCCTAATTCCGGAGAACGAAACTACTTCCAGTTTTGCTTCATCCATGCTTCAAATTTTGTTTTTATTTGAGCTGTCTCTTCATTCTCATTCTGGCAGGTCGCCTGTACCTTTTTCGGATCAAACTTGGTCTGCTTTCTTAGATTTTGCGAGTTGCCGAATACTTTCAAGTTCGGAGAGTTGTATCGCTCCCGTAGACACCAGCTGGTCTTTCATATCGTCCACGACCCATTGACGCAAAAGTTTTCACGCTCGCAAAAGCCACAGAACCGAAAAACAAACTCACCAAAATTAATTTCATCGCATTTCCTTTTATTTAGATTCCGTCAGATCACTATGATGAAAATGTCTCATTGTGAAACGCTCCTAGAAAAAAATAAACTATTTCAGGGCCAAGGTCTCAAGTCTTTTGGCGGTTTAGCCGAAGGTCTAAGTAAGAAC
>JAYTQQ010000245.1:0-11679 GCA_043746635.1 Bdellovibrionales bacterium
TTACGGCATCTGCACTTGATTGCGGTGGCGGAACGAATTCTTCAGACGCATACCTTTTGTTTAGATAGTTTTAGATCAACTTTTTCAAATCATTCGCTCTTTAAATCATATTTCTTCGCAAGAGCTGATTGTTGTAAGGCCTTTTTACTTTGATCGCTTTCGATCAAGAAACGTCTAGTTCTTAGAACTTTTCTTAGCGAGGCTAAACAAAATCTGTCGCGAGCTTGTGTTGCTGGCATTCTTCACGTTTTCATTTGCGTCGCTCTCTTCAGCGAATGCTTTCTCGATCTCATCGATTCCTCTTTGAATAGAAGCGAGACGAAACTTCTCTGAGATCATTTGGGCGGTCACCATTGCGGTCGCCTGAGAGGTGCCCGTCATCTTTCCCATCTTTCCTCCTGGGAGTGAGGAGACGATATCTTTTCCCGGAGCGTGTGCCGTAACCGTTTCTTTTCCGTAGTTGCTTGATGACAGGAGTCTTCCGTCTTCGTCAGTAGCAGAAACTGCCACGATATTTGAAAGTCTGTAGCTCGCCGGAAAAAATGAGAAGAGGTCATTATCGGTATGCTCGTTGCCTGCCGCTGCAACAATGATGATGTTGGCATTCTTGGCACGGACGAGGGCCTTATACTCTTGGGGCGAAGACGTACGGCCACCGGCTGAATAGTTGATGATTGTTACTCCCATTTTGGTCGCGTAGTTGATTGCGTCTGCCGTTGCCTTTAAGACTTTCTCTCCCGAGGCTCCCGCATCAAAAAATTTGAGCACCATAATCTTCACTGGCGCGTGCTGCGTTTTAAGACTCTTACTTTTTGAAACGATGATACCCGAAACGTGGGTACCGTGTCCGATGTGATCGCTGAGATCATTATTATTCGCTAAAAAATTCCATCCGTGGATGTCGTCTATGAATCCATTCATATCATCATCTATATTGTTATTTGATTTGTCTCTGCCGTAGCGATCGGTACCGCTTTCTCCTAGGTTGGTCCAAATTTGATCTTTCAAAAGTGGATGATGAATATCGCAGCCCGTGTCGATAACGGCAACTACCGGTAAATTCACCGGAGAAGCGCCGCTAGAAGACAGAGCTGAAGCTTTATTCAGCGCGCCGATAATTGAGATGCTTGCGAGTAAGTTAATAAGTGTGACGTTTAAGTTCATTGAACCCCCTTGCCAGAGCTCAATTGCAAACGCGGGCCAATGCCAAATTGAATCTAGGGGCCTTCGGGATAGAAGTCAGGTGACACTGTCAGTGTTATTTCGAACAGGAAAAATGGCGAGACACTAAGCCTTGTACTTTGACGATGACTGATGATTTTACGATGTCGATATTCTAAGCGACTCGTTCTGGTACAACTACGAGCTGAGCGACTGTAAGTTGGTTACGGCCATTGTGCTTAGATGCGTAGAGGGCCGTATCTGCACGTTTCAGCCACTGATCAATCGATTCGCCTGCGAGGAGCTGCGCGATACCAATCGAAGCGGTAAAAGCGATTTGGAGCTCACCGTGAACCAGTACATCTTTACGAATGCGCGTCAGTGCCTCTTCTGCTTTTTTGATGGCGTGTTCAACCGCAAAACCAGGTAAGATAACGACGAATTCTTCTCCGCCAATGCGGCAAACCATATCTTCGGGGCGTGAAAACACTTGATGTAAAAGATGAACAAATTCTTTTAAAACAAAATCACCAATATCGTGACCGTAACTATCATTAATTTTTTTGAAAAAATCGATATCGAACATAATCATCGAAACAGGATTTTCAGAAATATCAAAAACTGTTTTACAGCGTTTGGCTTGTTCCTCAAAACTACGGCGATTAAACGCGCCCGTCATGTGATCAAGATTGACGGCCTTGTGTGCTTCAGAGAGTTGCTTTTTGATGGTCGTCAAATTTCGGCGAAATGATCTGATCTTTTTTTGTCTGAGATCATTCTTTTTAGACTGTGAATCAATGTACATGTTGATAAATTCTCTCGAAGTCGCTCTCAGCGCTTCGATTGAATTACTTTCAACCGCTTCTCTGAGTTGATCGAGACTTGATTTTACTTTTTCGTCGTTTTGTTTTTCGGCATGAAGCTCTTCACCCAATTGGTCGGCGAAATCCCAGATGATTCCTTTAAATTCTTCAAACGTATTTTGAATGTATCCTGATTCTTCGGTACGGTAGCTTGAAAACCACTGACGAAAACGAAACAGAATCTCATCGTGAGGGCGATCTGTCTTTACGAGCTCTTTTGAAAAATTGTCGAGCGTCTCGCGAACCTTACGAACAGGATGCTGCTCAATTTGAAATAAATTGCGATTGTAAACATCGATCATATAGAGAAGAGTTGCGTGTTCTTCGGAGAGAACTGGCGTAGTTTCTTTAACATCAATTGTGAGTCCTAACTGATCAAGAAGATTCGACATCCAAAGCTTCACCGATAGCCTCCTACGTAATGATAAGAACCCTTCGGTAAAATGTGACTTCAGATGAATAGACGAAAGTCTTGAAAACTACTGGCAGGTCTGGCCCGGGACAGAAATAATATCATCGATCGCAAGCCCTCCCGGCGGAGGAAAATTCGTATCAAAGAACTGTCCTTTTCCTTTTGTGGCCATCGAACTGAGATTAACGAGACTTGAACGATACTGTGGATCATCGATCGGATCAAAAAGAACCATGCTAGAGGTCGCAAAGTCTCCATGAGAGGTCGCTGCATTGAGGACGTTGGTCACCAAGCCTTCAAGCGTTGGCACGACCGGATCATTAATATCTGTCGGCTGACCGTCTGACATGAAAATCAAGACGTAATTCCACGGAGTGCTCACGTGAGGATCTTGCACGATCATGGACTGTACGGCCGTCAGTGCCGGCTCGTAATTGGTAGCTCCATTCGGCGAAACTTTTGTAAAAAGCTTAAGCGCCTGAGCAATATCCACCGCCGTCCCAAAAACATTCTGAGGAACAGAGCTACTTTGAAATTTTTGAGTCGTGGTGTTGAAGACCGAAGTCTCATCCGAAAAATATCCAAAACTATAAGTAAAATTAATTTTTGATTGATACTTCGCTAAGAAATCACGAATCGTCTGCACCCTCACCAATTGACTGGGATCGGTCTCTAGCGTCGATCCAGAATTGTCGACCATAAATATGATTCGCAAATTTTCGGTTGTTTTCTCGATCGTACCGGCGCACTGCTGTGGCGGCGTCGTCGGATAGGTCGGTTGAGTCGCCGATTGTTGGTTATTCTCGGTAGTCCCCGCAGTAAAATTCACTTTGGTACAAGCGATGACTGTTGAAAAAATCACGAGATATAAAAATTTCATTTACCTTGACCTCGCGAAGATGACAAATGCCGATCGCGAAAGGGTTAAGTTTTTTCTTGGAACGTGAGCGAATTTTTTTTAGACTTTTCGAATCATAGAGTATCACGTCTCTATTAATGAGGGCGTTAGAGCTGAACCTTCATCTGCAAAAAAGCCGTCATCTCTTCTTTCAGATCCAAAATCTTTTGCTCAATCGTGACCGCGTCCTTAGAAAAATCCCACTGGCAAAGACTCGCATCGCGAGCCTTTAGATCCGTTCTAATTCCGACGAAGCCAGCATCCTTCAAGCTTCGCAAAAAATCTTCAAGGCGAGATATAGACCATTCAGAAAGTTCTTCAAGTTCACCTGAAACTTCGGCCGACAAAGAAAGCTCGAGCACTCCGAGTGCCTTCCAGTCGCCCAAAATGCCTGAGGCTTCTTCGGTGTCAGAGCTGCCCAAGGCGCGAAGCAAACGAAATATCTCGGCCCGCATACGACGCCGAAATGCCTGGCGCGACGCTAGTTCACGGTCTCTCGCAGACTGGGTTTCTACTTCAGTGACAACCGCGACCGTTTTCCCTCCAAGCTGGGCGAAGTCAGACTTCAGTCGATCCCACTCTTCAAGCAAAGAAGAATCGACCGAACGAATGATCGTTGCGAGCTCAACTTCGATTTCGCGCAAATCCTCATTCTTAAAACTGTCCGGTACTGTTTGGGACAAAACTTTAAAGACATCATTGATCGTACGAAGAAGGCCTCCCTCTGCCCGACTCAGTTCGTACTCACGAATGTAGTCGGCAAAACCGTAACCATTTTCGAGCATTTCGCGAATAATTGATTTTGGCCTTATATTTTCGCCTCCGACCCAAGGATGACGATCCGACCATTCATTGAAGCTTGTATAGATAAAGTCGCGCAGAGGCTTTGGCGCTTCAACCGCATCGAGCTTTTCTTGACGGTCTTCGAATTCAACCCCTTCTTCGCGAAGCCGCAAATAGAGAGCTTGGCGAGCGCGATCGGTTTGCTTACGCAAAATAATGTCTGGCGATTCGACGATGGCTTCACATAAGGTAATGACATCTAACGTATAAGTTTCGCTCTCGGGAGAGAGTAACTTCAGTGTATCGATCAACCACAACGAGAGAGTTTGGTGCAACGAAAAATCTTGCTGCAACTCTACCTGTACCGCCAATGGATTCAGAGTAATAATTTTGCGATCAACTAAAGATCGAAACAGCTCGAACGCACGGGCGCGATGTTTTTTCTTAAGAACCGGAGATTCGTGGCTCAATCGGATGAGACGCTGCAGGGCTTTGCATCCGTCTTCGTTTTTACGAGACAAAACCGACAAAACTAACGAGTGATCAATTTTTAAACGAGAAACGAGCGGTTCAGGTTTTGAAGTGATCAATTTTTGAAAAGTCTCTTTGGTCCAAAGCACGAAACCTTTTTCAGGAGGTTTAGCCTTTACGATTTTTTTGGCCTTCGCTGGATTCGCAGCCGCTTTTTTATCAAGCTTCGAATTTTCGATGATGTGCTCGGGTGCCTGCGCCACGACAAAGCCTTGAGTGTCGAATCCTCTGCGACCGGCCCGACCTGAAATTTGGTGAAAGTCACGGCTCGACAAGATTGCGGTTTTTTCTCCGTCAAATTTGCAGAGCTTCGTGAATAAAACCGTTCGGATTGGGATGTTCACTCCAACGCCGAGAGTGTCGGTTCCCGAAATGACTTTGAGGTGTCCTTCTTGAGCGAGCTTCTCAACTAAGATGCGGTACTTTGGCAAAAGACCTGCATGATGAACGCCAACTCCATGTTTGAGAAAGCGCGAAAGCTCCTTTCCGTAAGGAGATCTAAACGACATCTCTTTGAGACGCTCAAGCAATGCCTTCTTTTGTTCTTTCGTTAGAAAATCAATGCTCATCAGATTTTGCGCTTCGTCGGCCGCAAGATTTTGCGTGAAGTTCACGAGATAAATGGGTGCGCGGCCCGCATTGATTAGATCTAAAATTGTTTCGTGGAGATGAGTTTCGGAGCGGTACTCAAATTCGAGCGGCACCGGACGATCTCCGCCGGCGACGAGACGAGTCGGCTTATGAGTAAGCTTTGTCAGAGCTTCGCTAAAGAAATCCATGTCGCCGAGAGTAGCCGACATCAGTAAAAATCTCGATCGAGAAAGTTCAAGCAAAGGAATCTGCCAGGCCATTCCGCGTTCGCGATCTGAGTAGTAATGAAATTCATCCATCACGATGTCGTCGACTTTGGTGTTGGCTCCATCACGAAGTGCCATGTTCGCCAAGATCTCGGCCGTACAGCACAAGATGGGAGCATCTCGGTTGACGCTTCCGTCGCCGGTTGTAAGGCCGACGTTTTCTGCTCCGAAAAGTTTACAGAGATTCAAAAACTTTTCATTGACCAAAGCTTTTACCGGGCACGTATAAACTGATTTTCGACCCAAAGAAATCGAAGCGAAGATCAAGGCTTCAGCGACGAGACTCTTGCCACTTCCGGTGGGGGTATTCAAAATAACGTTGTCGTCAGAAAGCAAAGCTAAGATCGCCTCTTCTTGCGCGGAGTAAAGTTCGAGGCCTCTCTCAGATAAAAAATCAAGAAAACGATCGAGCAGCAGATCGGCCGTATCGCCCTGAGAGAGTTCTTCAAATTTAGGAATTCGTTTCTGTAAAGACATTTGATGCCAAGGTCTCACACGTGTGCCCACAGTTCAAGTGCATGCGCTTTAAGCAAAAGTGTTTTTTAACAACAAATCTCAGCGCGTTGACGAGCTTTTTCAATCTAGATTTCTCAAGTGAAGGCTGCTAAAAAAAGATCCAATTTAAAGGAACCGACCGAATGAAATCTCTCACCATTGCCATCTTATTAAGTTTGGCCACGAGCCCGACTTTTGCTGAGAGTTTTGATAACGAAGGAGTGGTCAACTACGATGTCGTCGACTCACTTTTTCAACCCCGCACCGACCAGTTCGTGTTGGCACTTTCGCCCGACTACTCAAGGTTCACGTATGTTGCTTCGAACGGAACGAATACGGCTAATTTAGAAAGTCTCGGCGCCACGCTTGAATACGGACTGAGCAAAACTTACGGCATTTTCTTTGGAGTGAACTACGGTACGGCGACTTACTCAAGCTCTCAACAAACTTATTCTGGATTTTCAAATTTTCATCTCGCCGCCAAAGGAACCTTTGATTTATCCACAGCAAATAAACTTTTTGCTTCGATCAATATAGGAGTGAGTCCGAGCCACGCAACCGACAACAATCGCTACACAGGGGGCAACACTTACACGCCGCAAGTCGCTTTTCAACACCGGCTTGATGCCTCTTCGCTCTTGGCCGTTGGCTTGAGCGTGAGCTACCTCGCTCCCACTACATTTGATTTTGGCAATACATCATATACTGTGCCCAGCGGAACATTCGCGAGCGTTCTTTTCGCAAACTACGAAAAAATGCTCGGGTCTACAAAACTCGGTGGCATCTTCGATCTTCAGCATGCCTATACTGGTACCGATCTCGCGACGACACTGAATCTCACCGCTTATGCATTGTTCGAAGTCGCGAAGGATTTTAGTCTTGCTCCAGAGATGAAATATTCAGGAGTCACCGACGCACTTTTAAATAAAAATGCTTACAAACAAGATGAGCAAGTCGATTTATTAGTCGTCGCCCGTCTCGCCTTTTAAATACAAACGATAAGGAGTTTGGTTTTGAAGATTTTGTTGACCGTGGTGTTGTTTTTTTTCGGCGTACGCTTTTGCCGCTAGCACCGAAGGGGTCATGAAAAGACCTTAGCCTCTCTGCGGCTTTGAATTATCTTTCGCCAACAGACGCCCTGTTCGGGCATAAAAATGGCGTAAACGAATATGACGTCATTCAACTTGCAATGAACGCTCGCTACTTAGCTTCATCATCATCGACTGAATTTTCAATTGATTGCGCTTTGAGGGACTCAGCGCCAGAAACTGGTGCGGTTATACTGACTTTTCGCGCAAGAAGACAAAACCAAGAACCCTAAAACTAAAAATCGAAACGAATTTGTTTGAAACACATATCCTCCTCGGAAAGTAGCTATAGCAGCCTTTCGGAGAAGATTTTACAGAACTAAAATGACGAAACTATTGTCGAAGAGCTTCTCGCACCAGATCGAGAAGCATTCGAAAACTGTATAAGATCTACGCGTGCCATCTCTCGTTAGTCTCGAGTTAGTCTCGAGTTAGAACTTTCGCTCCGTTTAAAAGATAGACTTTCGAACTCGAAGCACTGAGTTGATCGACCGTTACGTTATCGAGATAAATATCACCGCTGACATGGGCGATGAGCTTAATGTGTCCGCCTTGTATGTAAATGTTGCCGCTTCCTGCGCTGATTGAATTAATATTCATATTGATGATCGCAAGTTTGCCACTCGACGAACTTGAAATTTCACTGAGCGAGCCAGTGGCACCAGATGAAGAGATCGCGACGTTTCCGGAACTGAAGTGCGCGAGAGATTGAATCGAATGTGCGGTCACGCATAAATGATCGGCGCTAAAATTTAAAATATCTCCGACGTCGTTCGAGTTGAGGTCGATCGAACCGCTATCACCGTTAATCATACCTACGCTTCGAACGTTCGCGATGAGATTTCCTGAATTATTTGAAAACTCTTTGAGAATCTCAGCGTTCTTTACAATAAAATTTTTGCCGCTGCTACCAAAGATGTCGACGTTGTTAGCATTAGGAATATCGGCTCCCGAACTTTGACTGCTGATCGTCACGTTCGGAAGATTCGTTGCGGCCGGAGTTATATCCCAGTTAGTTTTTGTTGCACCCTGAAAATTACAAATGAGATTCATCTGTTCGGGAGCCGTGATTGGAGAGGACGCATCTGGATTTCCGGGCAGTGCGTTCGGATTTCCGAAAGCGGTGACGTTTCCACCACTGTCGAGGCCTTGGCTAGCGCTAAAACTCACCGGACCACAGTTTTGAAAGCATGAAATCAAAACGACCAGACTGATATAAAGAGAATATTTCATCGGACCCCCAACCTATCAAGGTTGCAAACTCAGGGCCTCCCGGCCTGGTTTTTAGGGCTACGGCAGTGTTAGTATTTGAACAGGTGTTCGTAAATCTATCATTTCGTAAGATTCTCACTTTGAAACACTCTTCTTGTTTGTTTTATGTTAGATCGCTCGTATTGACACTCTGCTACCCTTTTTAAGCTTGAAAATTATTTTTTGGAGTGTTGTTCTCTGGGGCGAAAATTAAGATGACGGCATGATGTCGTCATCAATAGAGGGGGTTTTGCATGATGAATTCGTTCGGACGCTTATCTGTTTTCGCACTGTGTTTTTCTTTGTCGTTCTCAACTGGAGTAGCCTTCGCGCAAACTCCAAATTGTCTCGGCCAACAAGGCCAAGTACTTGCGGTCAATGACAACCAAGTCATCACCTACAAGTCTTCGACGCCCAATCAGTTTTTAGCGCGGGCTCACATTCAAGGAATTCTCGAGCACGCCTACGCCGACAAGACAGGGCATAATCATTTTGAAGTGAAGATTGGACCGCGCCCGCAAGATAATATTGAAGTGGTTTACAATCAAAGCTTTGGACCTCTTCCGACACTTGCTCCCGGTATGACGATCGAAGCTTGCGGTGATTATATCACTTCGAATGCTCCGACTTCACGTTATCCGGCATCTCCTGATGGAGCGATCATTCACTGGGTTCATCGCTCAACCGGCGGACACGCCGGAGGCTACGTCGTGGTGAACGGCGTTCTATGCGGCGAAGGCTCTGGCAACGGCGGGAATTAGTTCGCTGGTTTTTTCAATTTCTTTACATACTATTGACTTCATATGCCCCTTCAAGATACCGATCTTTAGGGGCATTTTTGTAGGTCATTTCCTTTGGGGGATTGCATGCGTTTGATTCTGATGACTCTCGTCGTTCTTACTTCATATCAAGTATTTGCGCAGTCTTCTTCGACCAAACTCGACTCTAGTAGCTCGATGAACACGGTTCCGGCAGTGGATCAGAGCACGATCGAACTCGATCGCATCTTAGGCGACAAGAAAATCGAAGATCCGAATGTGATCACCGACCAAAAGTTAAAAGCCGATGAGGGATCACGTTCTCGCTACAGCATGAAATTTAATTTGTCTTATGCTGGCCCGGGCATTACCGATCTCGGGAATAAAGATCAACCTAACCCTGATCATGTCCTCAATACACTGCAAACAAAGTTAAATGGTCTCATCGGCGGAAGGTACCGCATTGACGGAGTGAGCGCCATCAATGCCGGGACAGGCGTGACTGCGATTCATCCTTTGAATGGCTGGGACCGAACAGATGTCAGCACACCGTTTTTGTCTTATGATCGTTCAGTGCGAGTATATGACGTTCAGATGCGCCACACTTTTGAAATTGCAGATGTTACGACTCCTGAATATATCGCGACTGGTGAATTCGCATCAACTTACTACGATCTCGATCTCGTCAAACAAATTGGAATGAGCCGATTTTCTGCCGGACTTGAATTCAAATTCGATTATTTTTTCTACGGACGCAATTACGATGCGACGGCAAAATCAGATGCTGGGGCCGCACGTTACTATGCTTCGTTTTACCCGAACTTAAAATTCAAAGTGAACGACAACCTCAACATCAATTCTTACCTGAACATCATGTATTACAATCAAAGAGCACTTTCGGATAAATCGGTCCTCGCGCGCCGCACGGTCGCTCAGAGGCTCGGCATCGGGTATTCTTTTGCGAAAGACATCTATCTTAATCCGTACATCACTTGGTTTCCTGATAGTGTTTCGTCAGACACCACAACTTTCAATCTGAGTGCGGTGTTTTCGATCTTGTAACAAGCCGAGGCTAGAAAAACTCGAGCTGCCTCTCGTCTTTGAATGCAGCTCTCTCTTCGGATTCAAGACGTGCTCCCAAACCTAAAAGTCGAATCGGAGCGTCGAATCTGAGCCACACTTTACGTAATAATTTTTCGAAATCTTTTAAGGTCGGAGTGTGCGCAATCACTTCTTCAATTGTCGACTGACGAAAATCAGAAGTCTTAATCTTCACCTGATAATTTTTGATCTTATCAAAGTACTGACCGCGCTCCATGCGTTTGATCCACTCTTGAAATAATTCAGGTAGAGCAATGACCGCCTGCTCGACCGTTACGAGATCAACATTATACGTTTCTTCGACACTTAATGATTTTCTTTCAAAAGATGTCACAACCTCTCGCGTATCGATGCCTCTTGAAAGATTTGCGTAGTACTGCGCACGTTTGCCAAAAATTCTCTCGAGATCGATCAAAGAAAGCTTTTGGATATCCAGGCAGGTAAAAAGGCCAAGTGCATGGAGCCGAGCGGCGGTGACCTTGCCGACTCCGTGAATTTTTTCGATTTTAAGCGAAGGCATAAAGGCCTCGATGTCAGAGGGCTTTACCACAAATAATCCGTCGGGTTTTTTCCAATCGCTGGCGATTTTGGCCAAAAACTTATTGGGAGCAACGCCTGCCGATGCTGTCAGGCTAAGTTCGTCCCGAATTTGTTTTTTAATTTCACGTGCGATGAGAGTAGCGCTTCCGTCAAAATCAGAACTCTCGCTCACGTCTAGGTAAGCCTCATCTAAAGAAAGAGGTTCGATCTTTGAAGTGAAACGTTCGAAAATTTCTCGAACCTTTCGACTTTCTTGTTTATACAAATCAAAATGAGGAGGAATGAGTAAAAGATTAGGACACAATCTCACGGCTTGCGAAGACGGCATAGCCGCGCGAACTCCGAATTTGCGGGCCTCGTAATTTGCGGTGCACAAGACACTTCGTGAATTTGCTGGTCCGCCGATGCCGACGCATTTGCCACGCAGCGAAGGATTAAATTTCTCTTCAACTGCGGCGTAAAAACAATCCATGTCGACGTGAATAATTTTTCGCATACCCATTTATCTTCGCTTAATGCGCGGAGGTCAATAGCCTTTAGTCCTGTGCCAAGAATCGAAGCTTTGATTTTTCAAACACCCCTGCCTACAATCAGTTTATGACAAAAAAAATAGCTTTCATATTTTTATTCGCAGCCCTGCTCTTTCCTTTTTCAGAGGCGATGGCGATCGTCTCTCCACTTTCGGTTTCGCTGGTACCACCTCTGCAGTTTCCGACTTCGGAATTTACGGTTACGGGCGCACGCATCAGTCTTTTGTGGGGAAAGCACCGTGATATCTACGGCATCGATTTAGGCGTTCTCGGAAATATTACCGAAGGCAATTTCGTCGGAATCGGCATTTCAGGAATTTTCAATCTCACGCAAGGCAAGACGACCATCACCGGGCTCCAGCTCGCGGGTCTCGCCAATATCAATACGAAAGAAGCCAAAATCATTGGTCT
>JAYTQQ010000246.1:0-14922 GCA_043746635.1 Bdellovibrionales bacterium
TATTTCAAATGAGCTGGATGAAGGTCTAGTTTGTGCGGCGCATTCATAAAAGGTACCTGGTACCTATTGCGATTTTAGAAGCAGATTTGAAATTTAGGACCAAGAACGGCAGCGGTTCCTAAGCTTTCACCGTCGATATCGATGAAGTCGACGAGCTCAGTTTTGTCGATGTTTGATTGGGTAAGAATAAATCGATTGGCAGCATTCACCTTCGTTAAAGAAAATCCAACGGCTTTTGCGAGAGCTAAAATATCTGCATCTTTATTCAAGCTGACTTTGTTCAGTTGTTCGAAGCTCACTCCGAGGTAGCTTGCTGTCTCGCCGTTTTGCTTTTTTGTAGCACTGAGAATATTTTTTGAAGAATCATAAGAAGCAGCGAGTTCGTAAGTCGCAGAAATTTTACAGTCGACTTCAACGGCCAAGCTCTGGGCAAAAGATGTCGGAGCGAAAGCACACGCCACGAAACCAAAAAATAAATTAGATAGGATTGTTTTTTTCAAAAGCGACCTCTCTGTCTACGCTAAAAGAGCGCAGCTCAAGGATAGGAGCTTCTGAATTCTTATTCAAGATTTATTCGAACCAGAAGAGCACCACGAAACATCAGGTAGAAAGCTCGCCCTAAGACTAGTGCTCGGTCCCACTCTAAAGAAGCTTCAAAACTCGTTGAGGATCTTGATTTGCTTGCGCGAGAACTGACACTCCAAAGTCTTTCAATACTTGCCCGCGTGCGAGCTCTGAAGTTTCGTAGGCGATGTCGGCGTCGGTAATTTTCCCTCGAGCGTCTGTGACATTTTCGTATTGGGTGTCGAGATTGTTTCCGGCAATTTCGAGTCGACTTTGAATGGCTCCAAAACTTGCTCTCGCCTTTGCGATCTTCGTCATCGCGCTATCGATATCTTCTAAATTACTTTTTGCATCACTTCGATCCGAGATCGTGAGTCCCGAAGTTCCGAGAGATGACCCGGTCGTGTCGGCACCCATTGTGTAAGAAATGATGTCTTCGCTTTTGTTTCCTGATCCGACGTGAAATTCGTATTCTTGAGAGCCACCTTGTAATAATTTTTTAGAACCGAAAGTAGTGGTCTTCGCAATGCGATCGATCTCTGAAGTGAGGCCGGTAAATTCAGTGTTAAGATAATCGCGTTCGTCATCTCCAACCGTATCACTTGCCGATTGCAAAGCGAGTTCACGAAGCCTAATCAAAATATTATTTTGTTCATTGAGGCCGCCTTCAGCGACTTGAATCAGACCCTTGGCGTTCTCTGAATTATTTTTTGCTTGTTTCAGACTCGAAGCTTGAGCACGTAGAATTTCGCTAATCGCAAACCCGGCGGCGTCGTCTCCGGCTGAGACAATTCGTGAGCCCGAAGACAAAGCTTTCATCGCATGCTCGGTCTGTGCTTGCGACTTACCAAGCTGTCTCTGTGCAGAGATTGCAGCTACGTTGGTACCAATACGTAGACCCATAGGACACCCACCTTTAAAAGTGAAGTCGCCCACAGACGAAGTTGGTCTCGAAATGTTCCGCCCCGGAAAAGAGCGAGACCTTAAAATATTTCAGCAGTCATAGACTGGATCGGACGCGCCGCGCAATAACTAAAGTGATTATTTGTGTGCTGCGTTAAAATATTAATTTTGATGAATTTTCACGGTGTGCCTGAAGCGAAAGGGCCAGCATCCCCTGCATCTGATCGGTCGTTAAATGGTTGAATTCAATGCCCCATTTTTCTCCATTTGAGACTTGATCTATATGCCGGATGGTTCCTTTGAGGTTTGAAATCGTACGAGACGGATGCCTGAGTTCACAGACAATATCTTGCCCGAGAGTTCCTGCTGAATTGGTCGCCTTTGGAATAATCGCAGAAACGCCGCCGGCACTGATGTCGGTCGTCGCTAAAACGTTTGGCTTTTTAGTTGGGCCGACACCTTCGACCTTGAGTTGAATGCTGTTAGTCTGATGAGTACTCACCCGAAAATTTTTTCGTCGCTGCAATCTTCGAAGTTCGGTATTGACGTTAAATACGGCGATGCCTTCGCGAGTTTGCTTGAGCGAGCCCGTCATCATGTACTGCCCAGAAGGAATCGAAAAAATAACAAAAACTTTTTCATCAGCACTGAGTTCTCTCGACTGCTCGACGGGCTTCATCAAAAGCATCAGTTTTTCGAGTTTGAAGATGTGAAAAATAAAAGTTAGCTCATCATCAGTGATCGCCATAATAGGAGCGCTCGATCGCCCAAGCTCTGCAAATACGGTCAGACGATCATTTTCCGAAGATACGATGTCAAATTCATCAAATAATATTTTACTCGCGACATTCATGACTTCATATTCGCTCAATTTTGTGGATTTACCAATAGAGACTTCTAAAAAAATCGATTAATGTGCGCGCCACGGACATGTGTTTTAAGATAGGCATTTTCGACCCAAGCGTAAGCTTCAAGACCCTGCACTTTTAATTCTTTCTGGGACGAAACCAAGATAAACTCAACCAGAACATTTTTTTTCACTTGAGCGTTTATTTGCGTCACCGAGGCTTTCTTTTTTTGCTGCAAAAAATCACTGAGGCGAAAAAGTCCTTTTTTCGTTTCATCATTTGCAGAGCCCAAGTCAGCGCTCGCGACGGGCGGGGTTTCATCTTTTTTGATTTCTTTTGAAATCGGAATGAGATTTTGTGACTGAAGTTTTGATTTTTCAGTCAAAGCAGGGATCATCGTCGCAATTTGAGACAACTGTGCTTCTGAAAATAATTGCGGAGAGTCGTTGCCCAAATCACACCTCCTAGACTCATCGGAAGTTCAAGCTAAAAAGTTAATGCAATGCATTATATATTTGATTTTACTTTGCTTTTATACTATTCTCAGCACGACAATGGATAAGGCGACGAGACCCCTTACTTAAAGTTGCTCTCTAAAACTTTAAGAAGGTCATCGACACCCTCGATGGGCGCTGTGATGGAGCTAATTTTTCGCTCCATTTGATTTCTGAGAAGCGCGTGCGCCTCTGAACGCAGTCGTTCGGTGCTGATTCTTTTTTGCTTCCAGTCGGAAGAATTGAGATGCGTCTCAATGTGAGACCAAAATTCTTCGATGCCTTGAGCCTGAAGCGCGATCATCGACATGACTTTTGTTTGCAGAGCGTTCGGCCTTGGATCTAAATGCAGCGAAAGTTCGAGTTCATTCTTAAAGCCCTCAGCTCCCGGACGATCAAATTTATTCACGATAAAAAGATCGGCAATCTCGAGCAAACCCGCTTTCATGGCTTGAATTGAGTCTCCCGACTCAGGAACCAAAACGACACTCACGAAATCTGCGACGTTCATGATTTCGAGTTCGGTTTGTCCGACTCCGACAGTTTCAATCAAGACAAAATCAAACTCTGCCAAATCAAAAGCCCGCACCATTAAATAAGCCGATGCGCTGAGGCCACCAAGACTTCCGCGAGAGCCGAGAGACCTTATGAAAACTTTCGAATCAGAAAAATGTTCGGTGTAGCGAATGCGATCGCCCAGCACCGCCCCTTGAGAGAATGGACTCGACGGATCAACCGCAATGACTCCTACAGAAAAATTTCGAGATCGGAGTTCAGAAATAAGTTTTGAAATAAGCGTTGATTTTCCCGCCCCCGGCGGACCCGTAATGCCGACGCGAAAAGAGAGTTTACGCGGATGAAGCAAATCAGGGTGAAGCGAAAGCTGTCCAGGACCTTCACGCTCTAAAACGGTCAGTAACTTCGCAAGCGCTGCAAAATCCTGTTTCTTCACATCGCTTATTAGCTGCTGGGTTTGGTCACTCATAGGTTAGTTGCGATTAAAGCTAACTCCTTAATAAAACTCAAACTTTATTATCTTGAAGGACGACTGTTCAAAAATAAGACACCGACTTTTTACGAGCGCAAAAATGTCTCTCGGGAGACCAAAAATTCATGCCTTATTCTAACTATTTACCTAAGTCCTTCGGAGGCTGAGTCCGGCGCGATTCCTGCGATATATCAAAGCATAAGGGAGGAATTATGCAAAACAGCAGGCTTCCATTCGTACTATTATTTTTAGGCTTAGTAGTTTTGAGTTATCAGTTCTTGGCGCATCCGACGGCGAGCGAGCAAGATTTTTCAAAGCGCATCCGAATCGGCCTCGGCGATCTCGCCGAAGATGCTTTGGATTCAACCTTCAGACCTTCGACTCATAAACATACTCAGGTGTCTCCATATCAAATTGTTGGACTTGCTCCGGTTACTCTACAACCGGCTCCAGAAGTGTCGTCGTCTCCAATTCCGACGACGGCAGCTCCAGTTGATTTGAAAACTCTCGCGAAAGCGACAGACGAGAAAGCAAAAGCGGATGCAAAAAAGAAAAAGAAGAAAAAGAAAACTGTGAGTCCTAATCCGGATGCGAATGCGCAGAACGCGGTTCCTGTTGCGCCGGCAACGATCGTGCCGATCGCGACTGACGTACCGCCTGCTCCGGTTGCACCACCAGCGGCGGACCAAGCTGCGACGAGCGGACTGACGAATATCAGTAACGTCTCTGCGAAGAATCAAGCGATGATTCAGTATTACGAAAATCTTCTCCTTAAGACTCCTGATTCAGTGGCCACTCAAAAATTTGTAGCTGCTCATAAAGCAAATCAAATCACAGATGACGTTTATTTTACGATAGCGGCAGCGATGATGGCAGATAGCCGTCTCCAAATGAAAGATCTCGCGGTTTATGTTTATGGACAAGACGTGAGCATTCAAAGTTTCGTTGCCCTCGTAACGATTCTTGATACTGACAACGCAAACGACGTAGTGAAAACAGATTGCTTGAAATATTTAAACTCTTATTCAGATGTGACCAATTCAATTGGCATCGCCGTTTTAGGTACAGCTCTGACGACTGCCGTAACAACATCAAGTTTGCACATCGAAGCTTTGAAGCTGATCGATACGGCAGCGAAACAATTTTCTCAACTCGAGATGACCCAAACCACGGGTGCGGCGGGCCAGATCAATGTGTCGACTTATAATCCAGGAGGTGCGCAAAAACTATTCGTCCCATTTATCAGTCTTTTAAATAATGTCATTCATACTTCGACAGATAGCAGTACGAAAAGTATCGCTTCTCAAGACCTAACTGATCTGCAAGGCCTTCTCGGAAATGAAAGCGCCAGCATCAATCCATAATTCCTATCATTTTTGATTTGAAATTTCACTTGAGCCCATTAGGATAGGCTCAAGTGAAAAAATCTCTGCTCCTCCTAATCCTATTTTTCGTATCCAGCTCTTCGTGGGCGAGCATTGATATTCCGCAAAATTTATCGAAAGCCGATCGCGAAATGAGCCTCCGTATTCTTGGCTTTGGCACCAGCAATAAAATTTTATCTGATCCCTACCCCCTCGGTGGTTATTCAGGTTTTGAATTTGGAGTTGCGGTCTCAGATTTTTCGACCGATGAACTTAAAAATCTTGGAAGCAAATTGAGTTCAAGCCAAAACGATGTCTCGTATACTTCGATCTCGATCGGCAAGGGCCTGTACAACAATATCGACTTCTTTTTAAATATGACTCCCTACTTACAGACCGTTCAGATGTCGCAGTTTGGAGCGCAAATCCGGTGGTCTTTTTATCAAGCCGAAACTCTTCCGCTCAGCCTTTCGTTTTTACTCAGCGGTAATTCAAGCAATATCAGCAACCAGGTTTCTGTTCGTACGGTGGGCGCTGATTTGATCGGTGGCCTAAACGTCAATCGCGTTGCCCTCTATTCTGGGGTCGGTTCTATCAGTAGCTCGGGAGATTTTCTGGGCGGGCCGCGCGGCCTCACCGATTCTGGCTATCAAGAGTCTGAGAGCGTGATGGGCTTGCATTTACTTTTAGGAATAAATGTCCGACTGACTGATTTCTTCATCAGTGCCGAAGTTGATCATTATCAGGATACAGTTTTTAGCGGAAAATTTGGAATGAGGCTCTAGTACTGGTCGGCCCCCTGCGCATGAATTAGGGGCGAAAAACGTAAAGCCATATGTGAAGACTTGTTTGCGAATTAAAGACGTTTGATTTTCTCAACGATTGCGGTTGTCGATCGTCCCTGCACGAATGCGAGTGATTGAGTCTTTCCGCCGTAGATCGCAACGAAATCATGGCCGACAATTTTATCGACCGGCCAATCGCCACCCTTCACCAAAAGATCAGGCTTAATGACTTTGATGATTTCAAGTGGAGTCGGCTCACCAAAAATGGTGACGAAGGATACGCATTCAAGAGCCGAAAGGATTTCGGCGCGGTCATCTTCATTCTGCAGAGGACGCTCTTCGCCCTTGAGCTTTCGTACACTTTCGTCGCTGTTGAGTGCGAGAACTAAAAAATCACCGAGACTGCGTGCTTGTTTGAGATAATGAATATGACCGGCGTGAAGGATATCAAAACATCCATTCGTAAAAACGACTTTTTTACCTGACCGTACGGCATTTACCGCACGCGAGAGATCTTGCCAGTTTTTAAAAACCTTATTTTGCGCCATTGGTTTTTTTGTGAAGTGCGAGACCTGTGAGATGCGCAGCTAAATCTTTTCCGAAGAGTTCTGACAAGATCGGGATAAGAACAAAACCAGTGATCGCAAAAAGAATTCCTCGAGCTACGACCTGAACCGGATACAGTGCTTTTACCTTTTGTGCATCTGTTCCGAGCTGAGTTTCGTAAGTCCACTCGCCGATCGTTTGTTCAAACAAAGTGCGTGAAACAAGCATGTACATTTGCAAAACCATCATGAATAGAAGACCGATTTGAAATTGCACGAATCGATCTGTCTGTGAATTTGAAAGAAGGCCGACGAGATCGGCCTTCGTCATGAGTAAAACTCCGACGAGCAGAATAAGGCTGACTCCAGTAGCAAAAACGCCGTCGAGAATCGACGAAGGCAGTGAGCTCGTTAAAGTCATGTCGCGAGCTTGACCGAGATTGAGTGTACTTGCCGTACTGACTTTAGATGCAACAGCTGATGAAGACTGACCACGAAGAGCGCTCAGAGAAGCCGGAGCTCCCGGAACCGGAATACGAAAGCTCGGCTGTTTCGCAGCCTCACTGCTTTTTGCAAGCATCGGTGAAGTATAATCTTTTCTTCCGATGGGCTCATAAACTTTAGTGCGATCGGGATTACTTTTAGGCTGAGTGAGTTCTTGAGCGAATTTTTTTGTTTCGTTTAAAGAATCTTCATCCAAGAAATTGTATTCGGGCTTTAAGCTCGGAACAAAAGCTGGCCGCATCGGCGTCGTTGATGTTTTCGCTTTTGGCATTTCTGGAAAAGTCGCAGTGGCCGCTTTGAAATTTGAAATCTGAGTTTTTGAAGGGACTGGATTCTGCGGAGCGGGGCTTGCACCTACGGGAATGTTACCCGGAGCATTCCTATGAAAACCAAGCCCTTCGGTGATAGGTTTGAATTCTAAATCTTCAAATAATTCCATGAATGCTCCTCCTCAAAAAACTTAACGAATAAGATCATACTTTATGACGCTGACAAGCCCTACGCAAGCCGTTTCAACACGTAACACTTGAGCTCCTAAAGTAATTGGTCGCAAAGAGTATTTTTTAAACAGTTCGACCTCTTGCTCAGAAAATCCACCTTCGCTCCCTACAAAAACGTAAATTTTCTGAAGGTACGCCGAAAGAGTCAAGTTTTGTAGAATCTCTTGGAGATAGGATTTTAAACCCGTTTGCGCCTCTCCTTCGTAAGCAAAAATGCCAGATACGAGGCTCCCTGGATTAAGACTCGCACCAGTCTGTTCCCGGTTAAAATCTTTCAGGAGCTCACCGAGAGGGAGTGCCGGCAGCAACGGCATGATATCGCCGCGACCTGATTGTTGGGTGGCACCTTGAATAATTTTCTGAAAACGCACCATTTTTTTATCGAGAACATCTTCTTGCTTGCGGATAAAACTGTAGTCGCTAAAAAACGGCTGAACTGAATGAACACCCAGCTCGACCATCTTTTCTAGAATGTTTTCGTAAACATTAAACCGAGGAATGCTCAAAGCTAAAACAATATGGGGCTTCGGAAGCGGTTCAATCTCTCTCGTCTCAATCACCTCGGCGACGGATGCTTGTTTCGTTTCGCTCACGATTTCGACGAGATAGGCTTTCGCTCCTTCAGTCAAAACTTCGAAACGATCTTTGATTCGCATGCGACAAACATCACGGATGTGATGCAATACATCGCCCTGAAGTGTAACGGTGTCGCCGTTAATAGAATCTTGTGGAACCCAATATCGTCGCATTTTTTTCTATTCTAAAAGAAAGGCAGTCCACTCGCCATCTTCTCGGCGCTCAACTACTTTCAGGTTGGTATCTTTTAAAAACTCAGGAATAAAAAATTCTTCTCGCTCTTTAAGAATGCCAGACAAAACGAGTTTGCCTCCCGGCGCTCGCACCCTCAAAAGTTCAGGTTTAATCGCGAGCAGAATGCCGTCTATGATATTAGCGATCACGATGTCGAAGGTCTCGGCTACCTCTGAAATATCTTTTTCGGAGACCACAATTTGCTTTGAAAGATTGGTCGCAATATTTTCTTTCGCGACCCTCAGAGCCTCGGAGTCGTTGTCGACACCAACGATCGTGGTCGCACCTAATTTTTCGGCGATGATCGCGAGAATTCCGGTGCCGGTGCCGACGTCAATCACCCGTAGCGATCCGGCGGCGGGCCAGTGCTTCACAATGAGTTGGGCCGCTAGCTTCGTCGTCTCGTGAGTGCCCGTACCGAATGCCATGCCTGGCTCCATCGTGATCACTTGCTTCGCCTGTTTGGGAGCTTCCCTCCAAGAGGGAACAATCCAGAACGGATCAACGAACAGAAAAGGTTCAAAACCTTTTTTCCATTCCTGGAGCCAATCACGATTCTGCTCTTGAAAACGTTCAAATTTAATTTCTGAAAATTCGCTTTCGAGTTTGAGAAAAAAATTCTCTCGAGGTTCATGCGCAAAAATGATGTTCACGTTGATTTTTTCGGCGTGTTTTGCCTCAGCTTGGTAAACAAGATCCGGCTGAGTGAATGCGAGGTCTTCGTACACTCCATCGGCGCCGTTTTCAAAGCAAAAAGAAGTGAATTCATCTTCTTTGAGATAACTCAAATTTTTCACTAAAACGCGGCAGTAAAATCCACCTTGCATAACACCTCTTATTCAGAGGCATTCGTATAGCAAAAGGATTTCACCGAAGCTATTAAATATTTTCGTTCTTTTTGGTTTCGGGATTGCTCGATTGTGGGGGCGGTACAGCGACCTTCACCATCTCTGGCACCGAAGCATTTTTTGCGGGGGGTGCCGCTTTGACTTCAGTCGGCGGAGTTGCTACTGCCTTCGCTGGAACTGCAAACGCTTGGGGAGTGTAATCCTCTTCAACCGATGCTGTCTTACGTTTTGATCTTACAATCGGGGCCTCCATGCTGGCAGATTCCATGTCGAGTTTATCTCCGATCATGACTCCTTCAAATTCAACACTCGGGCGTTCGTCATTTGAAGTTTGAGTGAAAATTCTACCGACGGCGATGTTTTTATCAACTTGAATAATCTGTAATTTCGCGATCGGAATTTTCAAACTTCCCTGTGCAATATTTTTCGCTGGATCAAGCATGGTCGAACTACGAAATACGTTGAGGTACATTCCTTTTTTGAGGCCCGATTCATTACCCGCATTGATGTAGTAATCTTTGTACGAGACTTCATTATTCTCCATCGGCAAAGATTTACGAACTTCGAAAATAGAATAATCGGAAGCCATGCTCACTTGCGAAATGAGGAGCAGAGGAATAAGAGATTTTAAAAACACGTGGCTTCCCTTCAAATGGGGAAAACCTTCCTAGCCTTCCAAGAGTCACGCCATACTGGCATTTCTTTGATCGGTCTATGTGCACAGAATCTTAAGTTTCATTTTGGGAATTTGGCCTTTGGGAGAGGCTAGTTCTCTGACCGACAAGTTTCTTGTCAGAGGAATAGGATCAGGAATCCTATTTAATAAACATAAAATTATTTAAGGTCTGGAAGTGGCGCTGGCTGCTGAGTGGGTTGAGTGTCGGGTAAACGGATCGCGACGCCCCAATCAGATGCACGGCTCTTAATAGACGCTTTGGGATTGCTCACGAGACGCTGCTGAAGCTTCGCAAAGATCGGCTCTTTGATCGCCAAGCTATTGTCTTGAAGCACGCACTGACGGGCAATCTTGCGATCAATATTGATCACGATGGGTGCCTTCATGTTAGCGGTCATGAGAGTCGGATCGCTCGGAATCGTAATAATTGAAAAAAATCGGGTGCGTTCATTTGCAGCGAGTTTAATTGCTTCGATATCATGCCGAGTGAGGGCCACTTGATAGTTTTGAATGAAGAGTTCAGGTTCTAAGATTGGAAAAGCGATGTCGGCCTGGTCGCAGCTTTGCAACCACGCGAATATCTCATCATGAGGATCATCAAGTAATACGAATTTTCGAAGATTCGCAAAACCTAAGATTCCTTCAAAGAAATCTAAAACATCATCTTCTTTAATCTCAACAGATCCAAATCTGGATGTCTGAATGAGCATGACTCCCCCTCCACTTGAGGATGAACTTAAAACGTCTACCCGATTGCTTACCGGAGGTAAGCTTTCAAAGTTAAGACACTTCAGGCCGATCGACCGGTGAGTTGACCTCAAATATTTATTTAAAAAATAAGGAGGCAACATCTAAAAGTATGAATGATTTTTTTTAATCGGCAAGAAAAATAACTAGACTAAAGAAGGATTGGTAGCCTCACGCGTTAGTGTGAGGCGTAAGATAAGAAAAAGCTTAGGGCTTTAAAAGCTTCGCGACGGCGCGAGTATTCTCAGACGACGATTTTGAAGACTCTTCGTTTTGGCTTTGGATCGCAACGTAAACTTCTTCACGATGGATTTTGGTATCTTTGGGCGCTTCAATTCCAAGGCGCACTTGCTTACCCTTGATTTGAACGATTCTGATCTTGATATGATCATCAATGGCGATGCTTTCACCAAGTTTACGTGTCAATACTAACATGAGCTCACTCCTTCAACATCCAGGTCAAAGTTGAAATGTTCGGGTTAGGTCCCGAAACGAATTCAAAACAAGATCTGTTCAAAAATTTGAACTTTTCTCGTCAATTACATCTACGGCAAAAGCGAAATGAAACATTAGCTATAATTGCTACCGAATAAAGTCAAGTAGACTTGGCTGGATCAGTTTGCCAGATGTGGCAAGAGTGGCTTTTAAGGTACTTTCTGCCTTATTTATGTCGCTAACGAGCTGAAAAGTATCGGCATCCTCGATGTTGGATGACATCGTTTTCGCATCAATGGTGCCCTTTGACAGACTATCGGAAGTCGCATTCAACGTACCCACTCTCGACCCAAGTTCAGCACGTGCGAGAACAACCTGTTCGATGGCCGTATCGATTTTATCAATCGATTCTTGAATGGCTGGTTTGTCGTTGGTCTTGAGTGCCGTTTCAAATCCTTTGAGAACGCTAAATACGTCAATGCCGCGATCTGATAATTTACGTTCGAGCTCGGCCTGTTTTCGAGTGATTTCCTCGCTTGATTCCATCGGCTTTTCAGAAGCCGGAGCCCGTATCGTTGTCGGAGGCAATTCATAGTCAGGTGTCGACTGAGGCTTATGTTCGTGAACCGGTCGCAAATGTGGTTCGGTTTGCGGCATACTTTCGAGTGACATCGGATCTGGGTTTCCGGTTGCGGGAGCTTTTAGCCCTCTGCCTAAGAAAACCAAATTACCCGGAATATTCATAGCGAGCTTGGCCTCTTTATCGATAATGACTTCCATGAGGCCGTTGTCGCCGTGATAATTTCCGTCTTGGTCAAAAGGTGCTGCCTGCGTTCGGTAACCGCCAAACAAAAATCTGTCGCCTAATTTGCGATTTCCGATTTGGATGGCTTGGGAATGAAGTTGCGTCACTTCACTCGCAACTAACTCACGAGTTTTCGGACCAGCAGAGGCATCATTGGCTTGATTGATCGCAAGTTCTTTCGCTCGGACCAAAGCATCGCTGAGCGCCCCGAGAGATTCTTCGGAGTATTCGAGAAAAGCTTTCGCATTCGAAATCGATTTCATGTATTGATTGTTGCCATTCACTTCGGTACGCATGCCGAGAATACGGGTCGCACCAAGCGGATCATCCGAAGGCTTCGTCACCTTCTTCTGGAGTGCTGCTTGATTCTGCAAGTCTGCCATCTCGGTGCGATTGCGCCCCAAGTTTGACGTGACCTGTTCGTAATTCATTTTATCCGCAATGCGCATTTAAGCCCTATAACTTCTTGAGGTTGAGAACGGTATCCATCATTTCGTCTGCGGTTTTCACGATTCTCGCCGACGCATCAAATGCTTTTTGAAACTCGATCATCTTCGTCGTCTCTTCATCCAGAGAAACGCCACTGACACTTTCACGAATGCTGTTGAGCTGTTTCACCACGCTATCCTGTGCATCGTGGGCGTTGTTCGTTTTCTTTGCGATGACGCCGACCTTACCCACCATCGTGTTGTAGTATTCGTCAAGGTTGGCATTGCCATCAGAAAGAATTTTTTCGAATTGAAGTCCTGCGATTTTATTTGCGGTACGGTTATCACCCGAAGCTCCCGGCGATTCTCCGGCAGCAATTCTCGAAGCATCTTTTAAAATGTCATCGTTCACTTTTAAATATTGAGCCGCATGTTTGACATCTTCAGGTTGCTGAAAAAAGTCGACGCCCGTTTGGTTGTAAGAATTAAAGCCTTGCGAGTGAATATCGTTCACTTCGGTGGCCAAGCTATAGGCCATCTCGTCAACGCCGTCTTTTAAATCATTGATGACGATGTCGCGCACTTCGATGAGCCCACCGATAGCGCCGCCGTGCAATTGATCCGTCACTTTATAAGGAGTCGCCGATTCTGAGCTCTTATACATGACATCAAAATTGCCTTCGCCCTTGGTACCATTTTCTGAAGTCGATTGAACAAAAAGTTCTTTCGCATCGTAGCCCGCCACGAGTAAAGCATTATTACCTGCCGAAATCGTAACGGTACTGTCTTCGCCCTCTGCCCAGCGGATATTCACTTTATCGCCTAATTTTTTAACGAGAAGATCTCGTCGATCTCGCTCATCATTTGCCGAAGCTCCGGTGAGTTCAACCGACTGAATTTTTTCGTTGAGCCCAGCGATTTCGGTTGTGAGACCGTTGATTTCGTTCACGTGAGATTTAATTTGTTGGTCAAGATCATTCTGAACGCCGGTGAGTTGTGCATTGATGCGCTTAAAATCTTTCGTAACATAGTCGGCAGTTTCTTTTACTAAAGATCTCGTAGCTAAGCTTTCTGGATTGTTCGAAAGTTCTTTGAACGCGTTAAAAAACTCAGACATATATTGATTGAGGCCTTTGTTGACCTGCTCATTATAGATCGACTCGACCCGTGTCATGGCGTCTTGCTTACCCGTGAGGTAACCCAAGTGCGAACCTTCGAGACCAATTTGTTTTTCAAGATATGGATTATTCACGCGGGTGATGGCCGCAGCTTTTGCGCCCATTCCGATTCGGAGTTTACCTTCACCTATTGGGAGATTTGTGACTTGATCGACGCGCTGACGAGAGTAACCTTCAACGCTTTTAGAGGCGATGTTATGGCCCACGGTTTGGAGCGCTGTCTGAGAATTCATCAGAGAGCGCTTACCCATATCCATCATGGCGTTGATTTTTGACATCCTGTCCTCGCCTCGCTCTAGCACTTCTTGTGCATGAGCTGTCTCGTACTACTAAACTTCTTTTCTCACTAAATTGCCCGAAGCATCTGATTTTTGTGGGAGCATTGATCCCTGTTTTGCGTAAGTTGGCTTTGATTGTAAAGTATCGCGAATCGCCGACATCGCACCCGTGATATTTTTGAGTGCGCTATTCACGAGCTCTTCGTTTTGCTTATTCACTTCGCTCACACGCTTGATCAAAAGATCTAACACCGAGTGGAGATTGCGAAGACGATCGCCTTTGCTCTCTTCAAGTTTTGAAGCAAGCTCAAGGAGTCTTGGCTGATCAACATCGGTACCGGTTGCGAGAGCCAAATCACGGGCACATTTCATGCGCGAATTTTCAAGCGAGCGAACTCTCACCAAGATTGCATCTTTTGATTTATTATTTTCATTGAGTTCATCGATCTTGGCCGAAACCAAAATATCTTTTTCTTTTCGAACGATTTCAAGAAGTGCTCGATAAGCCTTGATCAATTGATCAAGATTTTCAGAGAGGAGCTTGTAGATCTCGTTTTTTCTATCTTCCATGTTATTCATCCTTAAAGAACACGTTTAATTACGAAGGCATCATCAAATGTTCATCAACCATTTTATCTGCGATTGCTGAAGCATCTATATTATACTTGCCTTCATCAATCATCTTTTGAAGACGTGCTACTTTTGCATCGTCGACACTGTTGTCCGGAGTCGCAAGTTCTTTTGCTTTTTTAATACTTTGTGCGCGCCCAGAAACTTCTACTTTTGAAGAATCTCCAAGTGCTGATGCACCCACTGATTTATTTCCGCGCGTGCCTTCAGCAGAACCTTTTGTAAGTTTGGCTGAATCAATATTCGCGGCACCTGCGTTTGAATTATTAGAAACTTTCATCAGACCCTCCGTGGGTTATTTGCCTCATGTGTGATTGTATCATAGTGAGACAGCGAAACACGAGGGCTTTTTATAAGCTCTGTTTTTAGTCCTGGTTTCGGTCGTTCGCTGGGTCTGGTTTTGGAGACTGTTGTGGTCCAGTGAGATTCCAGAAAAAAGATTTAATTTCAGGACTTAGAGTCGCAATTGAGTCGCCCTGTTTGAGTTCAGCATGAGGTTGCTGTGCCGAAAATACGCCATCAAAAATGAAGGTCGATTTGAAGCCCGCTTTATGCTCAAGAGTTACGGCCGTTTTGCCGTCTAGCATTTTGG
>JAYTQQ010000247.1:0-8459 GCA_043746635.1 Bdellovibrionales bacterium
AATCTTCCGAAATTGGGCGCAGTAAACGTATCGACGATTCAGAGGGGCGTTACGTTGTTTACGCAAAGAATGTTTTTCCGCTGGAGTATACCCTCGATGGTATTCGTATTGTTTTAGATTGCGCAAATGGGGCCGCCTATAAGGTTGCTCCCGCAATTTTTGGTGAGCTCGGTGCCGAGACGATCGTTCAGGGCAATTCACCGAATGGTCTCAATATCAATGATAAGTCGGGAGCACTTCATCCGGGCAAGGTAAGCGAGTCGGTCGTGCAATACCGAGCCGACATAGGAATTAGTTTAGACGGCGATGCCGATCGAGTCGTTTTGGTCGATGAAAAAGGTCATATCGTGAATGGCGATCATATTCTTGCAATCTGCGCGAAAGATTTGATGTCGAGAAACGCACTCAAAAATAATACGATCGTTGCGACCCAGATGAGCAATTTTGGTCTCGATAAAGTGATGAAAAAAATTGGCGTGAAGGTTATTCGAACGGATGTCGGTGATAAGTACGTCGTCGATGAAATGCGCAAAAATGGTTACGTCCTTGGCGGAGAACAATCGGGTCACATCATATTCTTAGATAATTCGACTACCGGTGATGGTTGCATCGCCGCACTCAACGTATTGGCGGTGATGAGAAGAACCGGCAAGAAACTTTCTGAACTCAATGAAGAGATGGAAGACATGCCGCAAGTTCTCGTGAACACTCGCGTGCAGAGACGAGAAGATCTATCGCTCATTCCTGGCTACAATGAGCTTTATAAAAGTATCGAAAAACAATTGAACGGTGAAGGTCGTATTTTCGTTCGATTCTCCGGCACGGAGCCTCTCATTCGAGTTTTACTTGAAGGACCTGATCGTAGCAAAATCGGCAGATTTGCCGAGGAGATGGCGACCTTTCTTGAAAAAGCTTTGTCGTAACAATGCGTTTAGCGAGCGTTGAACAATCTAAAAAAATTGATGAGCTTTCTCAAAAAGAATTTCGTCTTCCGTCCGAGGTTTTAATGGAAGCGGCGGGCGTCAGTGCCGCTCGCGAAATTGAGCAGGCGTTTTTTCCTGAAATCAATCGCGGACGAGTTTCTATCATTTGCGGCCCTGGTAATAATGGCGGAGACGGCCTCGTTATCGCGAGACATTTGCACTCGGCAGGTTACCGTGATCTCGCGGTTTTTTTGCTTTCGCCTGAGAAAACACAGACTCCACTTTTAAGAGAACAACTCACGAGACTTCAGCTTCAGGGCATCCATCTTTCTGATGCTTTAGCAGAACCAAAATCGCTCGAAAAAATTAAGAGTTCAAGTCTCGTCATTGATGCGCTCTTCGGTATCGGACTCAACCAAATTGTCTCGGGTGAATACGCGCAGGCAATTCAGCTGATGAATCAGGTCAAGGTTCCGGTGGTGAGCTTAGATACTCCTTCAGGTCTTGATTGCAATAGCGGAATGGTTCTGGGAGTAGCGGTCAAGTCATCGATGACCCTCAGTTTCGGTCTCGGAAAACCCGGCTTTTTTATTTCTGAAGGACCATCGCATATCGGTCGTCTCCGCATTTTATCGATCGGATTTCCGTACGAGTTGCTTCGTAAAGTCGCGACGACGAGATTTGGCTTTACCGAAAAAATTGCCCGTAGGTATTTGCCGAGTCGTTCTGATCTCAGCAATAAATCTTCGCATGGTCACGCATTAATCATTGCGGGTCGCGAAGGGTTTTGGGGAGCTGCGATTTTAAGTTCGACCAGTGCGTTTCGAATCGGTGCCGGATACGTCACGCTCGCAAGCTTTGACGATGCTTCTAAGGTGGTGAATGAAACTCCCGAGACACTTATCTTACCTCGCTTTGATTTAAGTGTTTTGCAGAGTAAAAAAATTACCGCGATCGGGATAGGGCCAGGGCTCGGAGTTTCAGAGCATACGGCAAAACTGATTTCTGATCTTAAAAAAATGAATTATCAAAATGTGGTGATCGATGCCGACGCGATTACGACATGTGTTGAATATAAATTATTTCCTCTTCTGAAAAATTGGGTGATGACTCCGCACGCGGGTGAACTTTCTCGCGTCTTAGGAACTTCGTCGGATCAGATTGAGCAAGATCGAATCGCTGCTTGTGAAAAGGCCGCCGAAGTGACCGGTTGTCACGTTTTGCTTAAAGGTTTCCGGAGTGTTTTAGCGGATGATAAGCGAGCGCTCATCATTCTATCGGGAAATTCGGCCCTCGCCAAAGCGGGTACAGGCGACGTTCTCACTGGGATGATTACGGGTTTACTCGCTCAGAATGTTCCGGTGGTGCAGGCGACCGCGACGGCTGCATACCTCCACGGTCGTCTCGCCGACGAATGGGTCAAACTCGGTGGAGACAAACGTTCTTTGCTTGCAAGCGATATTCGTGATCAGTTGCCGGGACTCATGTCTAGGCTCATGAGTGGGGCTCTCGCTTGATGTCTGCCGTTCGTCTCAAATCAATTTCAGAACTTAAAAATTTTGTTCAGAAGAATTTTTCGGCACTCGTTCAGCCACGACAAATTTTACTTCTCAAAGGAGAAATGGGCGCCGGAAAGACAGAGTTCGTTAAACAACTCGTCGCTCTCGCCGGCGGAGACGCAGCGACATCACCCTCCTTCGCTCTCCACAATACTTATGTTGCTTCGGGGCTGTCGATCGAGCACCTCGATCTTTACCGTCTTGAAACAGAAGATGATCTACAATCGATTGGCTTTTGGGATCTTTTTGAAAATGAAAACGCGCTCATCGTCATCGAATGGGCAGACCGAGTTGCTGTCCAGAAATTTCCTATGACGTGGAAGAAAATTAACTTGAAATTTAAAGTTTTGGATGAGACGACTCGAGAGATTACATTCGAGCCTTAAGCAGCAGATTTTATCAGCTTTTGAACGGCCGTGACGCTTTGATCGGTAAGTGAATCCATATCATTGAGCGAAGTTTTAAGATCGATCGAGTTATTCGTGGCACCGAGCCACATTCCAACTAAGTATTTATTTACGAAAATCGGAATGATCGTGACATGTTTTGGAATTTCGCCCGAATTCCAGTCGGCAAAAAACTTGCTGTTTGTGTGATTCGCTATGAGGTATCCGTGATAGGGCTTTCCTGAGGCGTGAACGATTTTAAAAATCGATACCTGTTGAAGCGCAATCAAACTTGGCTTTTGTTCGTCCGCAATTTTAAAATTACCAGACCAAAAGAGAGGTCTCAAATTTTGATCTTCGCAGATGAGAAGCATCGACATTTCAAACTGCGGAAGCATTTTAGAAAACATAACATCGGCAGCTTCGGCATAGGTTGAGCACTCTTCAAAACTTGATTGAGCGTGCGTGAGATCTCGCTTAATTTCTGATTTATACGACAAAGATTTGTGCGCGAACTGTGATGGCACTGAATTAGGTTGAATAAAAATAGGAGCTGGCGGTTTGACGGCTTCTGGTTCAATAGTCTTACTCAGTGGCGGGCCAACGGGTTTGCTTTGAGGCGGCGGGCCAACAGGTTTTGCTTGAGGGGGCGGTGTCTTTGGTAGCGGAGGCGGAGGCACTGGCGCCGAGAGTGGCATTGGTCTTAACCCTTCAGAAGCAACGATTGGTTTCGGAGCAACCAGTGTTGGAATAGGGGCTTTGACCGCGTAAGAAACTTGTTGCGGCGGCGGGGGAGGCGGCAGCGGCGGCGGCGCAATCGGAGCTGCGGCCTGCGCCGGAGGAGCCATGTCTGGTTTTTCTTCTTTAATTGATTTGGGTGCGCCAAAACTAAAATTGGGAGCGACCGATTTTGTGAAATCAAGATCAATATTCATTCCGTTCAGCGTTTCGTTCGGAGTCTCCATCTCTTTTTCTGTCGGCGGAGGAGATATTTCTTCTGGTTTTGCTTCGCTACCAACAGATAAATCGACGACTTGAAAGTTCGGATCCATTTTCATATTAAAGTGCATCGAGCTATCGTCCGGGGTCGGAGCCACCACCACAACAGGCGTGGGTGCGGCAAGCACAATCGGAGGAGTCGCGACGTCTACTTTTGGATTCAGTTTTTTCCAAGTCTGTTTGAGATCAATCGGAGAAGCTAGAACAAAAACTGGCAGCTCAGGAAACGAGGCTTTGAAATCTATTGGTGGAGCGTAGGTCGCAATCATGACTCGATTTTCATATTCCCCAACCGGAAATATTTCGGACGTCCAAAAATTCAGACTGCTATATTTTTTCCAAACAGACTGCACGTCGACCTTTGCGAAAAATTCGGAATCAAGAGAAGGAAGAAGAAAAGTTTGTGAGGCCCATGCGAGATAAATGGTGGCGTCAATTTTTCCGGATTCGATTAAAAGGCATAAAGTTTCGAATTGTTTTTCAGAACTCAAAAGTGCGACGTCGGTTTGCTTGTCGGGGGCGATAAATTTTTCAATCCAAGAGAGACTATGTTTCATCACTTAATAGATCGGTTTAACTGAGATCTTTCTGAATCAATATTGAGGCTTGAAACTTCAAAATTGTGTCTAAAACTAGAGACTTTGCCGAAACTGTCACGTGACTTTACCATGGTCGAGTCACGTCCGTATCAGTTCGCTTCATTCCATTCCGGTGTTCAAGAGTCTTTCACTTCGAGTTCAGACGGGTTCACTTTCGGCTAAAAGTCCTGAAATGCTTGGGAGTTTGCCTAAAATATGCTAAGTGTTTGTCCCTATGGCGACCATTCCAAAGTTCACAACAATTAAGCCTCTCGTTGCTGATTTCTCATATCTGGATTTCAACGCCACGACTCCCCCGGCTGAATTTTTAGAGACAAAGGTCCTGGAGTGGATGCATCAATGGGGAAATCCCAGTTCGATCCACCAGGCTGGACGCGGACCAAAGACCCTTCTTAGAGATTCCAGAGCTAAGATTGCGAAGCTGATCGGTTCCGAGAATTTGGAAACAATTTTCACCGTCGGCGGAAGTGAAGCAAATAATTTAGCATTTAAGGGTGTTTTTGAGTACGCACACAATCACCAAAATCCTCGTAACGAAATTATTATATCAAGTGTTGAGCATCCGAGTCTGACGAAAGCGGCTTACGCGCTCATTCCGAATGGTGCAAAGATTCATATCCTGAATGTTTCACGTCAAGGGAAAATTGATCTCAAACAATATCAAAGTTTGCTTTCAGAAAAGACTTTGTTGGTTTCAGTGATGCTCGCGAATAACGAGACCGGAACTATTTTTCCGATTGCCGAAATGGCTAGACTCGCTCATCAGCGTGGAGCACTTTTTCATTCAGACTGCGTACAGGCCCTCGGTAAAATTGATTTGAACGTTAAAGCTTTAGGTGTTGATCTCGCAAGCTTTGCCGGGCATAAGTTTTATGCTTTGAAAGGCGCCGGAGTTTTATTTTCAGCGCGCGGAGTGAACCTCGTGACGCAAATTCAGGGTGGCGGGCAAGAACGCTCACGTCGAGGTGGTACTGAAAATTTATTGGCAATTAGTTCACTCGCCGAGATGGCCGCATTTCAAAATCAGATTGGTGCTCGTGGCGCTCAGTTAGAGAAAATGCGAAATCATTTCGAAAAAGAAGTTTTGCGACAAATTTCTGACGTGACGATCACGGCTCACGAAAGCCCACGGTTACCGAATACGTCAAGCCTCGTGATTGATGGCGTTGACGGCGAAACCCTCCTCATGAATCTCGACATGCGTGGATTTGGCGCGAGTACGGGCGCTGCCTGCAGCTCGGGTTCGCCCGAGCCATCTCCGGCGTTGCTCGCGATGGGACTTTCTAGGGCCGAAGCGCAATCTTCTCTGCGCGTGGGTCTTGGTTGGTCGACCGCAGATCTAGAAATTGAAAATTTTATTTCGACTTTAGTCAAAGTCGTTGAACACCTAAGAGGAATTAAAACCCTCAAATCGAAAGTTTATTCCGAAGCTAAGGATCCATGTGTCTGCACAAATTGAATCTGAAAATGCTAAGAAAAAAGTTTTAGTCGCAATGTCTGGCGGAGTCGATAGCTCTGTTGCCGCAGCACTTCTAGTCGAGCAGGGCTATGACGTTGTCGGTGTCACCATGCAAGTTTGGGATTACTCGACCTGCGATATTGAAGAAGGCAACGGCACTTGTTGTTCAAGTGTTGACGTTGATGACGCCCGAAGTGTCGCCGATAAATTAGGAATTCCATTTTATGTCATAAATTGCGAAGCGAAGTTCAAGGCTTTCGTGATTGATCCGTTTATCACGAGTTATTTGCAAGGTGAGACGCCTCTTCCATGTGTGAATTGCAATACGTATTTGAAGTTTGATCATCTTATTGAAAAGATGCTCGAACTAGGTTGCGATTACCTCGCGACCGGGCATTACGCGAAAATTGAAACAAGCCCGTCAGGCCGTTCGGTTATCGCGACGAGCACCGACGACTGGAAAGATCAAACTTACTTTTTATTCACGATTGATCCAAATATCGTAGGACGTATTCTGTTTCCGATCGGGCATCTTAAAAAACCCGACGTTCGAGTTATTGCTGAGCAAAAGAACCTCATCAACGCTCGCAAAAAAGATTCAACCGGAATTTGTTTCGTTGGCAATCGTGGTTACGATAATTTTATTGAAGATCACGTTTCTAGAAAAATTTTAAATACTAAAAAAGGCAATATAGTTCTTTACCCGAGCGGTGAAGTTTTGGCGACTCATCAAGGTATTCATCATTTTACTTATGGCCAGCGCAAAGGTCTCGGCATTGGCGACCGCGGTGATCTTCAAGGAAGTTCGGCCGAGCCGATGTTTGTTTTGAAAATCGATGCTTCGACCAATAACGTTTGGATTGGTCCCGAAAAATATCTGTTCAGCCAGAAAGTCACTTTGAAAAAACCTCACTGGCTTGACGACGTGAAAGATGGCGAACGGCTTCGAATTAAAATTCGTTTTCAGCACAAAGGCGCGTTTGGCATCGTTCAAAAATCTGGTGATGATCTCGTCGTCGATTTTGAAGAGCCGGTCAGGGCAGTGACTCCAGGTCAGGCAGCGGTCATGTATCGCGACAATCAACTTGTCGGTGGAGCCTGGATTGTCTGAACTCGAATTTTACACGTTTGGTTGCAAGGTCAATACTTACGACACTGGCCTTCTGCAACAGCGTCTCACCGGTCTTGAGACTAAACAAAAAAAAGTTCATGTCATAAATAGTTGTGCTGTCACGGCGGAGGCTACGACCGAAGCTTTGCGGCGCGCACGTTGGCTCAAGCGCAAAGAGCCGGACTCTATCGTGGTACTCACAGGATGTGCTGCCCAAGTCGACTCGAAAATTGTAGATCTTGCGAGCGAAGTCGACCTCGTGATCGCCAATTCTCATAAAACCGAAATAAAAAGCATTATCGAGAATTTCTTAAAGAGCGAAGCGGCGCCACAAAAAATTTTTAGATCGAACATTTTTCGTAAAGAAGATCTTGAGCCGGGCGGAGGAGTCGAGCTTCTGCACACCCGGAGTTTTCTAAAAGTTCAAGACGGCTGTAATAGCTTTTGTACCTTCTGCGTGATTCCATACGCGCGTGGCAAGTCGCGAAGCCTCAGCGTTCACGACATTACAAAGCGAGTTTCTGAGCTCGTCGTACTCGGCGTACGAGAAGTGGTCCTCACGGGCATACACGTTGGCGATTATCAGTGTGACGAGACGGGCGCCGACTTCACCGAGCTGATGCGCAGAGTCTTGGGAGAGACCGCGATCGCGCGTATTCGTCTCACGAGCTTTGAGCCAATCGAAATTTCAGAAGAAATGTTGAAACTTTTTAGCGATGATCGTTTGTGTCCGCATTTTCACATGAGTATCCAGTCGGCATCTTCAAAAGTTTTGACGGATATGAAGCGAAAATATTCGGCCGATAAAGTAAGAGCGTCTCTCGACCAAATCAAAACTTACGTTCCGGGAGCGTTTGTCGGGATGGATGTCATCGTAGGCTTTCCGACTGAGACTAAAGCTCATTTTGAAGAAACCTACTTAAATTTAGTCGCAAGTCCTTGGAGTAAAATCCATGTTTTTCCTTACAGCGAGCGCCAGGGAACACGCGCGGCTCTTTTTACCGAAACGGTTGAGCTTCGTGAACGCAAAGCCCGTGCAATGAGAATTCGTGAGCTCAGTGATGAAAGACTCTCTTTCACGATCCAAAAACAATTGGGATCGGTTAAAAAAGTTTTGGTTCTGAAGCACGGTGGACTTTCACGCGATTATTTCAATATTGATTTGCAATCAGTTACCGAACTGAAGCCAGGCCAAGAAGTTTCGGCTCAAGTGATCGCGATTCAAAACCGTGAAGGGCGAGAACCACTTTTGATCGCAAAAAGTCTTGGAGTCCTCTCATGACCTGGCAAGAATCTATTAAATCTTTAGAGCAAGTCTTTGGGCATGAGTTTAAAAATCTCGCGACGTTAGAGACGGCCCTCACTCACAAAAGCCACCGCTACGAAGCCGGTGAAAAAAGCTTACAAGATAACGAGAAGCTCG
>JAYTQQ010000248.1:0-11149 GCA_043746635.1 Bdellovibrionales bacterium
ATCTTTTGCAAAAGTTGATTTCGGTACTGCTTGATTTTCTACCGCAGCTTGAAATTCTAATACGACCTGATCTTCGCTAGGAGGCTCCACTATAACTGCAACGTCAGCTAATAAGTCGTCATCTTCTAATTGTTTCGGAGCAGGAGTCGGCGGCGGCGGCATTGCTTGAGCAGTGATGATTTCCTCATCTGCTCCAGGTGCTACAGGTGCTCCAGCACGGTAAACCGCAAGCTCTTGTTTCAACTTCGCATTTTCATCTTTAAATTTAGAAATGTCTGCAAGCTCTTCCTCGATAATCGCATACTCGCTTAGCTTACCTTGAAGCTCTTGAATTTTTGCGAGGGCGTCATCGTGAGCGGCACCCGAATCATTTCCTGTTTTAGGTGTTTGCGCACGTTGCGCGAGCTCCCCTTCAAGGTTTTTAATTTTCTTTTCGCGCTCACTAATTTCAGTTTTTAATTTATCAATAATAACTGGGTCAATTGTTCCGCCCGTGACTGCATTTGCTGAAGATACAGAAATTGAAGTCGGTCCCGATTGAGACGACTCTTGGTGCGTAGCCACATTTGAGGCATCGTGCGAAACTTCTTCTTCATCTTGAATGCTCGACATCCTCATTTCGCGAACAGCGTGTGAGGTATTTTGACCTCCACCCGCTTGCGGAATTTTTTCGATTGCACGTCTTAATGCCTCTTCGATCCCGCTTAAATCAACAGCACTTTGCTTAGATTCATTCGATGGAAGAACTAAGATCACAATAACGGTTAAAAGCGCCAACCCAATCGTAATACCGATCAGCATTTCGCTATGCGAGAGAATAAAATGTAATATATCTTGAGCGTTCATCTAATTACTCTCAAGTTTACCTAAATTGTCGCCAAAGTAAAAGACTCTTGCTACATTGTGGTCTAGGGCCTGACCAAGATCTAGGAGTATAATTATGAACGAAGAATTTGATCTCATTATTCACGGCGGAACTTGCGCCCTCACGACTACAGATGGCAAAGTATCCTTTGAAAAAGTCTCAGTCGGAATCAAAGCAAATAAAATTAAACGCCTAGAAACTGGTTTAGAAAAAAAATCTTCGGCAAAAAAGATGATCGATGCGACCGGACTTCACGTCTTACCAGGGGTGATCGATACCCAAGTTCATTTTCGCGAACCTGGGCTGACCTACAAAGAAGATCTCGCCAGTGGAACACTCGCCGCAATCGCCGGTGGAGTAACAAGCGTTCTTGAAATGCCTAATACCAAACCGGCTATCACTACGCGTGAACTTTTTATTCAAAAATGTGAGCTCACCGTGAATCGAATTTGGTGCAACGTCGGATTTTTTATCGGAGCGACTGAGAAAAACGTTGCTGAGCTCAAAACTCTCGAAAACCTTCACGGCTGCTGCGGCATTAAAATCTTCATGGGCAGCAGCACCGGTGATCTTCTCGTCTCGAAAGACGAAACCATTCTTGAAATTCTAAAATCAACGAAAGGGCCGGTAGCGGTTCATGCCGAAGACGAAGATCTTCTCGTTGAGCGTAAAAAACAATTCGCGAGTTGCACCGACGTTCGCGAACACGCGAACATTCGAAATGAAGAAGTCGCTCTAAAAGCCACCATGCGAGTGACAAGACTTGCCGAACAAGCTCAGCACAAAGTGCATATTTTGCACGTGAGTAGCCAAGAAGAGATCAATTTTTTGAGAGATCATAAGAAATATATTACGGTTGAAACGACTCCGCAGTTTTTGCTGATGTCTGCTCCAGAGTGCTACGAAAAATTAGGAACGAAAGCGCAGATGAATCCGCCGATTAGGTCTCGTCGTCATCAAGATGCCGTATGGGTCGGACTTCTGAACGGCACGGTTGACGTCATCGGCACCGACCACGCACCCCACATGCTTGAGGAGAAGTCGCAGCCGTACCCGCAGTCTCCTTCGGGAATGCCAGGCGTTCAAACTCTCGTGCCGCTCATGTTTGATCTCGTCAATCAGGGACGCTTAAGCCTCGAACGAGCGGTTGAACTTCTCTGCCATAATCCCGCAAAAATTTACAAGCCTCTTTCAAAAGGACATCTTCAAGTGGGCTACGATGCCGACGTCACCTTGATCGATATGAAAAAGCAAAAGACGATCGAAAATTCTTGGATTAAAAGTAAATGCGGCTGGACGCCATACGATCAAGTCAAAGTCAGTGCTTGGCCCGTGTCCACCATTATCGATGGTCACGTGGTTATGCAAGACGACGTGATATTGGGACCGCCTCAAGGGCAGATGATTGAGTTTGAGAGACGCTAACCTAGTTCGAAGCAAGGTTTCCGCAGTGTTTGACGATCGTCATTTGGGCAATCCCTTGGCCAGTAAGTGACGCCGATAGCGAGTACGATTTCTCGCATTCAAGATTTGAAATTTCAGAAGAGAGATTCACATAGAAAGAGCCGTGGGCGCAGGCTTCTGTACCTTGCCGGACTATGCGAGAATCGACCGCGTTTTCAGAAAGCTGCCACTGAATCGAAGAAGAATCGGTCGGAAGAGAGCATATCCCGCCGAGACGGAGGGTATCACTCGTCGTAGTCAATTCGACACTTGAAACTGCAAACAGCATCGGACCTTGATTGGCAATGTTTGATGTGACGGAGCTACTTTGTCCGCCTCCCGCTAATGGTACCGCCACGTAGTTAGGATCACTTGATGCCGCAGACTGATTCACTGGCTGGGCACAGTTTTGATACTGAATCATCGCCATGAAAGAAGTGACGAGGATGAGTATCCCGGGTCTAAATTTTGTCGCTTGTGTCTTCATAGTCTACAGTATCCTGCACTTTCTAGGGGTTGACGAGACTTTCGTATAGACTTCTCAAATTGATTCAAAATCTGTCTCACATTGAAACACTCCCTTGATTTGCAAGCTGTTTTCATGCGATGAAGTCCCATGCACATTCGGGATCTGAAGATTTCTGACATCGAAAAAGTAAAGACATTTACGGATCTCGCGATCGGTAAAAATTATTTTTCAATCGAGGAACTTCATGAAAATTTTGAAAAATCATCTCTGAATGGAGTGATGTGTTCTTTCGTTTTAGTCGACGATCATGAAAATATCATAGGACTTCGTCTCGCCTACCCGCCCGGCAAATGGAATAAAGGAAAAGGCAATCGTCTCCGCAGCGACCTCTGGAAAGTCGCCATTGAAAAAGTCGCTTACTTTCAGAGTTTATTTTTATCAGATGAAGCGCAAGGTTTAGGATTTGGCCCCCTTCTTTCTGACGCTGCTATTTCAGCCTTTAAAAAATTAGGTGCAGAAGCAGTCGTCACCCATGCGTGGAAAGAGTCACCCAACAATTCATCGATTCGCTATTTAAGCCGATTTGGTTTTGAAAGTATCGCTGTTCATCCTGAATACTGGATTGATGTCGATTATGAGTGTACTTTGGATGGTAAGCCTTGCCGCTGCACCGCTGAAGAAATGATTAAATATTTTTAACTGCGGCACGCTGCACGAGCGAAAAATAAATCGGCCCAAAACCAGAAGTTACGTCTGGCAAGATTTGCCAGCCGAATTCGGTCGCCTCACCCAGGGGAGAATCAAATTTCAAGACCTCGACTCGTCCGTTTCGTTTTTTTAACAATTTACGAATAACATCATCATTTTCAAATTGAGAGATTGAGCACGTCGAATAGACAATTTGGCCTCCGACTTTTAAGCACTCGAAGGCCGATGCGAGCAAAGCAAATTGCCTTGCGCTCATATTTTGGCTGCGCTTGCGAGTCCACGAAAGAATCTCCGCCTCATTGTTCATAAAATAGCGTTCGCCACTGCAGGGAGCATCCAGTAAGATTTTGTCAAAGTGTTCTTTTTGATAAAGGCACCATTTGGAAGCATCGTGTTTGGTGATTTTAATTTGTCGAAAAATTGGATCAGGCAATTGTTCTTTCAAAACGCGAATGAGGCGCGATCTGCGGTCTGGCGACATTTCATTTGCGACTAAATCAATGACCGAATCGCTAGACATAGCCATCAGCGAAGCGAGAACGAGAGTTTTACCACCGGGGGCTGCGCACATGTCTAAACATATATCATCCACCGAAGGGTTTAAAGCCAGGGGCGGAATCAACGAAGCAAGATCGAGAACATAAAACCTTTCTTGATCGCGTGTCTGAGCTGTTTCGAGAATGTATTTTTGGCCCGAAATATTTTGAGCTTCGAAATCAAATTCGAGATAAGGATTAAGCCGTGCCACCTTTATGTCGGGCGCTCGTAATGCTTCGAAAAGTAGGGGCCACCGTGCTTCGCCGTAGGTCTCGCTCATGTATTTGTAAAATGCCGAATTTGAAATACTCATTGAATGACGAAATAAATCATCTCTTGCATGTATATTCAAATAATAGAATCATGAAGGCTCGAAACAAGGAGTCGGCCGTGAAAAATATCCAATCTCAGCTCAAAACGCATGTCTTTGTTTGCACGAATAAAAAGGCGAATGGCGCTTGCTGTGAGCCCAAAGGCGGAATCGAAGTCAGGAAAGAACTCAAAGCGTGGGTCGATTCACATCCCGAGTGGCACAAAAAGATTCGAATCAACCAGTCAGGATGCCTCGATCACTGCGATAATGGCGTGGCCATCGTGATTTACCCACAGACTGAATTCTTGATCGATGTGAGCCCGAATGATCTGACCGCACTCAAAGAGAAAATCACTACCCTAATGAATGCATAAAATCCGTCGATCAAAGAATTGTCGCCTTGGACTCTTTGCTTAAAGAGTTTAAAAAGAAAGATCCCGAATTTGAAAAGCTAATCTTCAAACACCGAGCGAGTTTTCATACGAGTCAGCAGAACACATTTACGAAGAGACTCAGCGAGAAAATATTTGATGACCTTTTTATGAATGCAAAAAGTTATTTAAGCTGAATCGTTTTAATTTTTTCTTTTACTTTGGCAAGAGTTGCTGCCGGCAAAGGAGCGTAAAACAAAGGAGCCGCAAGCGCCTGCCCGTCTTTCATCATCCAATTTAGAAGCTTAACGATTTCGGCGCCTTTCACTTTTTCCATTTCCTGGTAGACGAGCAAGTAAGTAAACGCCGATATAGGATAGCTTGCAGCCCCGTCAGCGTCTGTGATCGAAACTCTGAAGTCAGCAGGCATTGCTTTGGCAGACGCGCTCGCCGCAGCCGTGACCGAGGCAAGGCTAGGTTTTACGAATTTTCCGGCTTTGTTTTTGATCGCATCGATCGCCATCTTCTCTTGTTCGGCGTATACGAGCTCAACGTAACCGATCGCGCCTGGTGTATTTTTAACAACCGATGCAACTCCCTGGTTACCTTTGTTGCCTTGACCGACCGGCCACTTAACAGTTTTGCCGCTGCCGACTTTGGTTTTCCAAGAGGGGCTAACCTTTGCGAGATACTCGGTGAAAATGCTCGTCGTTCCTGATGAGTCTGCGCGGTAAACAACGACGACATCGAGATTTGGAAGAGTTTTACCTTTGTTAAGCTCAGCGATTTTAGGATCATTCCATTTGGTAATCTCACCGAGAAATAGACCTGCCAACACCCCTTGAGACAAATTCAGCTCAGATTTTTCCGCACCCAGGTTTTGCGTCACAACGACGGCTCCCATCACTGTCGGAATGTGTAAAATCTCTTTTCCATCTTTGAGTTCATCGTCTGTCATCAGCGCATCGCTCGCTCCGAAATCAACAGTTTGTTCTTTAAGATTTTTAATGCCGCCACCGCTCCCGATGGGATTGTAGGTAATTTCAATTTTTGGATTTTGAGTTTTGTAAGTTAAAAAACACTTTTGATAAAACGGAGCTGGAAAGGTGGCTCCGGCACCAAGGATCGAAGTCGTATCTGCCGCGTGAGCGACAAGGCCGGAGAGAAGAGAGAGTAAAATAAGTTGAGTTTTCATAGGAGCTCCTTTAAGTTAATCACCCAGAAATAAGCTGAATTTTTTGAAAATGAAAGGAGCTTTGTGTTTGATTTCTGTTAGGAACAACGTCTTGGTAGAACCGAAAACTCACCTCTTGGCGGCGAATCGCGTCAAGAATCGCCTGGGGATGTCTCTCGCAAGCGAGAATGGTCTTCCAAGATGAAATTTGGCGAGGATGATGAAGATCTGAATTCGCAATTTTAGGGAGGTCAGTTTTCAAAACTTCATCAAAAAGATGCGGGCCACTTGCTACCTCCCAGGCGTCAAAGTGATTGCGGAGCTCTTCCCGACGACTCCAAAGATGATAGGTCTGTTTTTCAATTTTCTGGGTTGAGACAGGATGAGCCGCGATCGCCAGTGCACCTTGCGCGTTAATCTGAGAAATTTGGCCGATAATATCGGGATCAGCGCCAATGAACTCGTGAACTCCAAGGGCTAAGATATGGGCCGATCGATCCTTCGAAAGAGAATTCATCGTAAGCTCAAAACCCGGAATCACGACCATTTTATAAAGGGTCCAAGCCCTCTGTGCTTCTTCTTCAAGGCTTTGCATATATTTTGAAAAGTGAAAAGGCGTGAGAGTGCGCTTCAAATGAAGAGCCGCCCAACCAAATAGACCATCTTCTTCGCAAATATGATCGGTGATGGCGATAGCACCAAACCCGCGGCTACCGTAGAAATCAACTAGCTCGCTGATGCTTAAGCGCCCATCGCTGAAATCTGAGTGAACATGAAAATCACATATTATCATGAGACAATCATCTCTCAAAAATCCACAAAGTGGTGTTAGGAGTCAGTGAGAGAATCGTCAAGGTTTCATAAAAAATCTTACTTGATTTAAAATTCAAATATTACCACTATAGGTAATGGGTCAAATCGCAGCTATCGACATTGGATCAAATGCTCTACGCCTCGTGATCGGCAACTACGATTCGCATAACGAAGTTCATATTTCTAAAAAATTTCGTGAGCCTGTCAGACTCGGCCAAGATGTTTTCGCAGAAGGGATCATCAGCAAAAAAACGACTCAACTCGCGATCGAAGCCTTCGAACGTTTTCGTCGAATCATAGACCAAAATGGAGTGAGCCATGTCAGAGCCATCGCGACCAGCGCACTCCGTGAGGCTAAAAATAGAAAAGAATTTATCGACGAAGTCGAAAGAAAAACAGATATCGCAATCAAGTGCATTGACGGCGAAGAAGAAGCCCGCCTCGTCTACCGCGCGATCGATCATAAATTAAAGCTCCATAATCGAAATGCCGTCATCATCGATATAGGTGGCGGAAGTGTCGAAATCATAATTTCAATTGAAGGTCGCGTGCGCGGAATGCAGTCATTCAAGATCGGCACGGTAAGACTTTTGCAAATGATGCAAGAGCGTCAGATTAAAGAAAAAAATATTCAGGTTTTACTCAACGAAAAAATGGTCGAAGTTCGAAAGTTCATTAACGATACGGTGAAAACGAAAAAAATTGATTTGTGCGTTGGCACCGGCGGAAATTTTGAATGTCTTGGCAAGCTTCGGGTTGCATTGTTAAATAAAACTTCGATTTATTCAATGAGTGCGCACGAGCTCGATGAATTGCAAACTCATCTCATGGGCATGACGATCAAAGAACGTATTCAGTTCTTAAGAATCAAGTCGGATCGAGCTGACGTGATTGTTCCCGCTAGTTTACTAGGCCTCATGATCATGAATTTTGCCGACTGTGAGTTCTTATCGATCCCATTTGTGGGTCTAAGAGATGGCGTTTTACTCGAACTTATCGAAAGCCTCACCCCCACTGCGGTTAGAGCCTGATGCTAAAAATTCGAGAAGCCCTACCCGCCGATTGCGTTTTCATTCTAGAAATGATTCAAGAGCTTGCCGAATTTGAAAAACTCGCTCACCAGGTGATCGCGACCGAAAAATCCCTCAGAGAACAACTTTTCGGAAACACGCCGATGGCGTTTGTTCTCATCGCCGAAGTCAATGGCGCAAAATCTGGGTTCGCACTTTATTTTTATAACTTTTCGACCTTCTTAGCCAAACCCGGAATTTACCTCGAAGATCTATACGTCAAAGAATCAATGCGCTCGCACGGCATTGGTCTCGCGATCCTCAAACGTCTCGCAAAAATCGCGATTGATAAAAAATTGGGTAGGCTTGAATGGGCGGTTCTCGATTGGAACCAAAAAGCGATTGATTTTTACCTTAAAATAGGCGCCCGTCCCCAAGACGAATGGAGCGTCTACCGCATGAACGAATCAGCCATTAAAAAATTATGTGATTGATCTGAGCTGCGAAGGCTTCATGAACCAGCTCAACTGGGCTTTAATATCGTGTGAGCGAATATAGAGATCAAGACCGGCTGCCCCACCTCTTTTAAATTCGAAAAAATTCTCTGAACGGCCCGTGAGCAAAAATGAACAGAGAGCACTCAGGTGAGGCTCATGTCCGCACACCGCAAGACTCGCGTCGACTTCCGTGCGGTACTTCGCTCGAAGCCATTGGCAAAATTCTTGAGGATCCGAATTCGGTTTCAATTCAGTCAGCTTTTCAGGAATCAGAGTGTCGGCCTCCTTGATACGGCTCGAGAGGGTGACTTCGCTTTCTCTAAATTTTTCAGAATGAATTTTTGTCATTAAAATTTCTGCCGTTTGAACCGCCCGCACGAGCGGCGAAGAAATGACTTTATCTATTTTAGGCTCAATCTCGATGATGCCGCCTGCAACTTTTTTAAATTTTTTCTGACCTTCAGGAGTGAGTTTTCGTTCTTCGTCAGATCCCGCTTCGAACATATCTTCAGCAATGCCGTGTCTTATCAAAATGAGCTTCACTTAATAACTCCCAGGGGATGAGCCGCAGCAAGATTCTGCAAAATCGCTGGCTGACAATGCTGCGCGGTCAACTTCATGAGCTGCACATGGGTGCCGACTTCTTCTTTTTGCGATTTTGCTTGTGTATAAGACCCGTCAGAATGGAGAGTCCATTTGCTGCGATGATCGGTGAGCATAACGTGCAAAATCTCTGCGAGTCTCGCACGTAGATGCTTTGGCTCAATCGGTACAAGCGTCTCGATGCGCGCTAAAAGATTTCGGTACATAAGATCGGCAGAGCCAATAAAATAAGTTCCATTTAAGGGATCAGATTCGCCGTTCGCAAAATAAAATATACGGGAGTGCTCGAGAAAACGACCTACAACCGAAATGACCCGAATGTTTTCGCTCATGCCGGCAACGCCAGGCCTTAGACAACAAAAACCGCGAATGATGAGGTCGATCTTTACGCCCACGCGAGATGCATCATAAAAAGCACGGCAGATGGCACTTTCATCAAGGCTATTGCACTTGGCGATAATGTGTGCAGGCTTTCCGGCTTTGGCATTTTCGGTTTCACGTAAGATGAGTTCTAAAAGTTGGTCGCGCATACTCACGGGTGCCACTAAAATTTTATGATATTTTCTTTTGAGGCTTCGGCCAGTCAAAAAGTGAAAAAGCTCAATCACGTCTTCGGTGATAATTGGATCGGCGGTAAAATATCCTAGGTCGGTATAAAGCTTGGCGGTATCTTTGTGGTAATTCCCGGTTCCGAGATGAACGTAGCATTGTGGCCCCGACGCCTCTGCCCGAACGACGAGAGTTGTCTTCGCGTGAGTTTTAAGGCCGACGACTCCGTACACGACGTGCACGCCGGCATTTTCAAGTTCTTGCGCCCAATGAATATTTCTTTCTTCATCAAACCGAGCTTTAAGCTCAATCAAGACCACCACTTGTTTGCCCGACTCAGCCGCACGGATCAGCAACGGAATGAACGGAGAATTATCACCCGTACGGTAGAGAGTCATTTTGATCGCGAGAACTTTTGAATCTTCGACCGCAGAACGAATAAATTTCTCGACACTCGCCGTGAAACTTTCATAAGGATGATGAACGAGAATATCTCCGCCGCGAATCGCATCGAATATATTTTTCTGCTCGTCTTGGAGTGCGACAGGAACAAGGGGTGCCCATGGTTCATACTTTAGATTTTCAAGCGGAAGATCGGCGATCACTTTCAGATCGGTGTAATCAAGAAGCTCCGCACTTTCAAAAACTTCGCTCGCGGTGAGCTCAAGTTCCTCCATCAAGAACTGAAGCATCCATTCGTCAGGCTTCGGTCCATGCTCGAGTCTTACCACCTCAGCGAAACGTCTCAGCTTCACTTCTTCAACGACCATCTCGAGTAAATCATCTGCGTCGTCGTCGGAACTCTCCATGTCGGCGTTTCGCGTGATGCGAAAGTACATGACGTTTAAGACTTCCATATCGGGAAACAATTCTTTGAGATTCTCTTTTAAAATATCAAGGAGGCTTATGAAACGCATTTGTTCATTTAGGGTCGGATCTTCAGGCCGTAGCCTCACCCACTGCGGAAAAATCTTTGGCACCTTCATGCGCGCAAAAAGTTTTTCTTCGCGGTCTGGATGCTTAAGCGTAATCCCAAGCGAAGTCGATAAATTCGAAATAAACGGAAATGGCAAACCCGGATCAACCGCGAGCGGGGTCAAAACCGGAAAAATATGACTCTTAAAATATTGATGCGCGAAACTTCTTTCTGCGGCAGACAAATCTTTCCATTCGAAGAGATGAACCGAATTTTTTGAAAGCTCCGGCAAGATGACTTTGCGATAAAGTCTCGCCTGCGTATCTAACATCGGTAAAATCTTTGTTCGAATAGCGGCCAACTGCTGAATCGGCGTGAGGCCTCCCGATTTTCGCTGAACGTTGGCTTCAACTCGGTGCTTAAGGCCCCCGACTCTTTTCATAAAAAATTCGTCGAGGTTAGAATTAAAAATTCCTAAGAAGCGAACCCGCTCAAGCAAGGGGGTTCTAGTATCAACCGCCTCATGCAAAACTCTCGAATTAAATTCAAGCCATTCAAGTTCACGATTGAAAAATTCGAGCGGCTGCTCTTCGGGAAGTAAATCCTCGGCTTTCTTTTTTTTGCTGGCGCGAGGTTTGTGAACCTTTGTTGTCATAGGCTTAATTTAGTCTATTTGTACGGAGTCTTCAAAGCCATTTCAAAATCTTCACATAAAACTGTCAGAGAGCCTCCATCTCATGCCGCAAGCGACCCAAAAACGCGCCGCACTCTGGAAATTTTTTAAGTTAAGATGGGGTTCGGTGACCTATCTCCGACTGGATCGAGGAGGCGCCTGGCCTACGCCTTGCTCTGTTTGGCTTCATATGAAAGCCCAAATTATA
>JAYTQQ010000249.1:0-1877 GCA_043746635.1 Bdellovibrionales bacterium
GAACTGCTTTATAAAACTCGTTTTCAAAAGTGAAGGCGTTAAATACCCGCTCGGTGATCTCTTCAGGCGTGCCGCCGATCAGAGGATTAAAAGTATGACTCTTTTCAATGTCGGCAAGACTAAAGTATTTAAACTGCGAGAGCCTGTTGTACTTTTTCGCGTAAGCGTAAATCTTGTTCAATAGGGATTCGTCTGACTTTCCGTCGAGCATTAAGAAGCCGCGTCGAAGTTTGATATCATCGACCGAGAGCGGGATTATGACGGATTCTGTTTTGCCGGCATTGGTGGTCCCAATAATTTGAATATGCATTTTACGTGCAGAAAGCCTGATGTGAATTCTTCGACCCTTTTTATCGAATCCGACAAACACAGCCTCTTCACCGATTCCGTTGGTAATCCTGGATACTTCTTTTTTGGATCGAATTTTATTTTTTGCCCACATATAGATTCTGTAGAAAACGAACATAAGTACGACGGCGATTATGAATGCAATTTGAATTCGGTGATCCAGATACCAATTGATGAGACGAGGCTCTAACTTCGGCCAAATTCCAAAACCGATGATCGCGAGAACGATCACACCTAGAAAATATAAAGACGAATTCTCCATTTTTTTGTTACTACTCACTGCGTACCTGCTCCTTCTATCATTTGAAATGATTGGTTAATTATTGCTTCACATTCAACACCTGAACTAATTTCGATCCATTCACGAGACTCTTTTAGACTCTCGCCGTATTTTTGCGCTTGGTTTTTTGCCGTATCAGCGGTTGCTTGCAAAAGCCCGTTAGTAATTCCACCTGTCGAGTTGCCGAGAAGATCTCTTTGCATGGAGCCTGCCGCAAGGCCTCCGACAAAACCCGTAATGATCTGACCTGCCGAATTCTTCACACCATCTGAATGCACCTGACCTTCAAGTCCAGGCATTCCGTCATTACTCACGACGTTGGCTGCGATGTTTCTGATCTCGCCACTTGGCATTGATAGTTTTCGAAAGACTATATTTGCTCGACCGGATTGCTTTTGGTAGCTGGCCTCGCCATACAGAAGTGACGCGATCGGGATTGAGAGTCCCGAATCAGTTGTCGCAGCCTCTGTCACTTTTGCCATTACTGGCACGGACTCTTGAGATGCGATGAACTTATCAACTATTGTTATTTTCAAATGAGTTCCGGCATGAAGCTCAAGCTTGCTATTCCCACCATGAGGTAGCACCAGCATTGAAGTATTATAGCTTGCGGGAGGCACTGCCGGAGGAGTGTAGTTGTAAGAATTGCCCCAGAGTTTGCCAGCGTTTGCATCACTTGCTTTGTTTTGACTTGAATCCTTGCTCTCAGGTTTCGGAGGTGCCGTTGCTACGACTCTAAACTTGATTTCCTCCGCATTTGGTAGAAATAAAGCGACAACTACGAATAAAGCGATGAAACAGGCTGCAACTATAATGATGTTGCCAAACTTCAAATCCTTTTTAGTCGTCCCTCCGTCATTTTCAGAAACCGAAGATTCAGAAAAAAGCGATTTGATTTTTTCAACCGCGCTGAACCAAAGATTTACAACTGAGACTTTAGTATTTCGAAGAATTGTTTTTATTTTCTCCATAGCACCTCCCTTGAGAGTTCAATTTTAAGTTTGTCTTCGCTTTTATATTGAAGCTCTGCCGGGAGCTCTGCGCTTAAGTCCTTCGTATCAAGTACGACCAAAATTTGTACGGGATGTTTTTCGTCGGCTTCAACCGACGACAAATACAAACTCTGTAAGACTCTTGAATCCTTGCCTTGAAAGACCCAGAATCTCTCGGGATCGATTTTGGTTTTTTCTTTGGTCTTAAAATCAAGATCCACAAAGACAAAACCGTCTCTTGTTTTGCCAATGCGTTT
>JAYTQQ010000250.1:0-6163 GCA_043746635.1 Bdellovibrionales bacterium
GGTAAAAAAGTCAGTGGAGATTCTTCGAAACTCACTCGCATGACCGGCGACAAAGAACATGAATTTCATTTCAATTTATCTGCCGATGCACTCAAAGGCAAAGTTCACATTTCAGATGCTGAAGGTAACGTCGTTCGCAAAATGGATCTCGCGAGTCTTAAAAAAGGCGAGAATAGCGTTAAGTGGAATGGACTTGCCGATGACGGTCTCGAAGCACGCCCTGGCGATTATATTTTTAGTATCGAAGCGACGGCTCAAAATGGCGGACGGGTTTTTGCAAAAACTGATTTCGAAGGTAAGATCACGGGCCTCAATTATACTCCAGCAGGTCCCGTTCTGCTCGTTGGTCAACAAGCGATTCGCATGGCCGATGTGAAGCGTATTGAAGAAGCAGATTCGGGTCCGGCGAATGCGCCTCACGCAGCTTCTGAATTACCTCCGGCAGAACTCATCGCTCAGGCACAAGATAGCGCTCTCAAAAATCTCGTTGGTATGCCTTCGCCTCAGCAAGCGGGCAAAGCGAAAGCCCAAGGCGGAGGAACCGCGGCTCCGGGCGCTGCCCCGGCACTTGCTCCGAAAGCTTCGATGGTTCCTGAAAGTAAAATGAATCAAAAGACTCCGACAGTTTCTGCAACTCAATCTCCAATTAGTAAAACGGTCGGGATGTCGAGCCAGGCGATGCAAAAATACAATGATGCAAAAATGCAATCGACTCGTGATAAAGAAGCTCCAAATGATAAGGAGGGTACATGATTCAGAATAAAGTTTCGGGGGGCTCTCCTCATAAGATTTCTCCATCGCAGCCGAAATCATCTCCGGCTGCTGCTGGAATTACTTCGAATGATGATAGTTTTAAAAAGTTATTAGATCAGACGACCGCGGGGCCTGAGGCGCCAAAGGCAACAATGGCGAAGGCGCCGATCGTTCTCGAAGCGGCGAAAGCGGCAACCGAGCAACTTAAGTTTTCGGGTCACGCGATCGAGAGAATGAAATCTCGCGGAATTAGTTTTGCTCCAGAAGAGATGAAGAATATTCAAGAGGCCGTTGGTAAAGCTGCCAACAAAGGATCGAAAGATACTTTAGTTTTAAGTGGTGAGTCGGCATTGATCGTGTCGGTAAAGAATAATACGGTCGTGACGGTCATGGATAAGGCGCAAATGAAAGATAATGTTTTTACGAATATAGATTCAACAATAGTTTTGTAAGTAGGAGTTTTTAAAGAGAGTTAAGTAAACAAAATGGGCTGGTCTCAAACAGAATGTTTGGGGAGCCCTCCTCGTCGCCGATTGATTGACGTGACGAAATAAAAGAGACAACAGAATGTTGTTCTCAGGAGGAGTGAGTTATGGGAGTTCTTTCAGGTCTATATACCGGTGTATCTGGTTTAACAGCACAGGGTGAAGCGCTCGGCGTAATTGGTGACAATATTGCCAACGCAAACACCACTGGTTTCAAACACTCGCGTGCAGAGTTTCAAGACATTATCGCAAAAAGTTTAAAAGGTATTTTGGGTGGTAACCAGATTGGTCGCGGAGTAAAAATCGGCGCCGTCAATCCGATCCTGACTCAAGGTAACGTCGACAGTACTGATAAAGCGACTGATTTATCTATCGGCGGAGACGGTTACTTCGTTCTTAAAGGCAGTGACGGCGAATCGTACACTCGAGACGGATCTTTTCACTTTGATAAAGAAGGATTCTTGGTATCAAACGATAACCAACGCGTGCAAGGTTTTGATGCCGACGAAAAAGGAACCATCGTCAATAAATTGGGCGACGTGAGATTTCCGCGTGCTTTGACTCCGGCAAAAGCAACGACATCAATCCGCATGGATTTAAACTTAGATTCACGTATCGACGCGAAGAAAACTTTTAAGATTGAAGATCCGAATACGACAAGCGACTACTCAACCGGTATCGAGATGTACGATTCTCAGGGTAATAAGCATTTGTTAACAATGTTTTTTAATAAGACAGCCGATCGCCAGTGGGATTACCACGGTCTCGTCGACGGCAAAGAAGTTACGGGCGGCGTTCCGGGAAAATATTCTGAAGTCACTGGTGGTAAATTAACATTTACAACAGATGGCAAATTAGATACAGAGACCGTTTCTAAAAATGCTTTTAACTTCGCGGGTGGAGCACTCCAAAATCAAACTTTGAAATTTGATTTCGGAGATAGCGTCACGACCAAAAAAGGTAAAGGCCTCGATGGCACAAAACAATATGGTAAAGATTCTGATTTGATCAGCTGGGCGCAGGATGGTTCGGCTGCGGGTACGATCACGAACGTATCGTTTAGTGATGAAGGTATTTTAACGGCCCTCTACTCGAACGGCCAAGCGGTCGATCTTTCGCAAATCAGTCTGGCAAAGTTCGAAAATCCAGAAGCTCTTTACAAAGTTGGTAACAACAGGTTCAAAGAAGCTCGCGATTCGGGAACGGCTTCAGTTGGTAAAGCGAATCACGCAGGCCGTGGTAAATTACAGGCGAAGTCTCTCGAGCGTTCAACGGTCGATTTAGCTCTCGAGTTCGTGAACCTGATTCAGAATCAACGTGGTTTTCAAGCGAATGCGAAGACGATCACTACAACGGATGAGCTCTTAGGTGAAGTTATTAACTTGAAGAGATAATTTTAAGTTTTGATTAGAATTGCGTGAGCCAGAAAGCCTTTTAAGCTTTCTGGCTTTTTTTATTTGGTCGGAGGGATTTTGGTACTTTCTGCGGGAGGGCAGGTATTCGCCACTAGGCCTTTCCAGGCTCCAGCAACCAACCCCGCAAGAGTTCGTCGTCGCTTGTTTTGGTAATGATTAATCGGTTTACACCGATTGATTTAGGATCAGGAATGGCTTGGCAGGCAAGTGTTAAGGTCGTCTCTCGACGAGTGATTTCTACCGTGATATTCGCACCACAAGCTTCGGTTGGCAGAAGCCGATCAATTTTAATGCCTCCGCGAGACATGTTCACCGTAACCGCGTCGCACTTCATTCCGTCGAAGCGAATCTTAACCGGATAACTCTTTTCAAAGCGTGCCGTCGTTCGTCCATCTGACTTTGTGTATTGTTGAATCAACAGATTGACTTGATCAAGTTCACCTTCTGCAGGAGCGTATGTTTTTACCGGGTTCATTCGTGTATTTTCATCATCATTTTCAGATGGCTTAGGTTTTGCCTTAGGGTTTTTTGATTTTGGAGGCGTCGGCGGAATTTTTTTGAGTGCCGTTTGCCCAAAGAGTTCGGTGAAATCAGAGGCAGCCGTCCACTCCTTTAAGCCTTCTCGCCAAGCAAGCCAGTTCGGCAAATCATTCGGAGATATACTTGAAACAATTGTTTTTGCCTGGACTGAACTAAGCCCATCAATTTGAACTTCACTTCTCGAGTTGTACAGACTCCATGAAAAATCAAAAGAAGACATCTAGCCTCCTAAGTATGAGTTGATGACCTTCTTGTCGCCTAGCAAATCGGTTCCGCGGCCCTGCATCGAGATCAGGCCCGTCTCGACAACGTAAGCACGATCCGAAACTTTGAGCGCCATGCGGGCGTTTTGCTCGACCAACAAAATCGTCATGCCCGTTGAATTAACCTTTTTAATAATTTCAAAAATCTGCGCAACGATGATGGGAGCAAGTCCTAGTGAGGGTTCATCGAGCATCAAAAGTTTTGGACGACTCATCAGAGCTCGAGACATCGCGAGCATTTGTTGCTCTCCGCCAGAGAGGGTTCCAGAAATTTGTTTTGTGCGCTCTCTTAATCTCGGAAAAAGTTCAAAGCACATTTCGAAATCCTGCTTGATTCCCTTTTTGTCATTGCGAATGTAGGCGCCCATCTCTAAATTTTCGAGAACGGTTAAATTTGAGAAAACACCACGACCTTCTGGACAATGAGAGATTCCTCTTTCCATAATGAGGTGAGGCTTTTCGGTGAGAAGTTTCTCGCCCAGAAATAAAATTTCACCTGTATAAGGAAGAATGCCAGAAATCGCTCTGAGGGTTGTCGTTTTGCCTGCGCCGTTTGCGCCGATCAAGGAGACAACCTCGCCGACGTTCACTTCAAAACTCATGCCTTTTAAAGCGTGAATACCGCCATAAAAAACACTGAGATCTTTGACCGACAACATGCAAGTACTCACGCGTGATGCTCCATTTCGGCATCGACGCCGAGGTAAGCCGCAATTACCTTAGGATCATTACGAACAGCTTCAGGAGACCCGTGCGCGATCAATACCCCGTGATCAAGAACGAGGAGTCTCTCGCAAATTCCCATGACGAGTTTCATATCATGTTCAATCAAGAGAACGCTCAAATTAAATTCTTTTCGGATATAAGAAATGAGATGCATGAGTGATTCGGTTTCTTTATGATTCATACCGGCGGCAGGCTCATCAAGCAAAACTACTTTTGGATCCGTCGCGAGGGCACGAACAACTTCAAGCTTGCGCTGTTCACCATAGGGAAGGCCGCCTGATTGCAGATGTGCTTTTTTATCAAGATCAAAGATCTTTAAGAGCTTCATTGCTTTTTCGATCAAGGCCGCTTCTTCATCGTAAAATTTCGACGACTGCAAAACCGCCTGAAGCATCGAGTAGTCGGTATTTTGGTGAGATGCGATCAAAACGTTTTCGAGCACGGTTAAGTCTTTAAACAAACGAATATTTTGAAATGTACGAGTCATACCTAAGTGAGAAATTTCAAAAGCCTTCAAGCCCTTCGTGCTTTTCTCGTTCACGAAGATTTCACCGTGGGTGGGGCTATAGACGCCAGTGAGCATATTGAATACGGTTGTTTTGCCGGCACCATTGGGCCCGATGAGGCCAATGAGTTCTCCGGCGTTCATTTCAATATTAAAATTTTCGACGGCTTTAAGACCCCCGAACTGCATGGTGATACTTTTAGCTTCAAGAATTTTTGATAGCATTTGATCTTCCGTTAAAAAGTTTTTGAAAGATTTTTGAAATCGAAATTTCTTTCGTTCCGAAAATTCCTTGTGGGCGCATGATCATGAAAATGATAAGCATCAAAGAATAGATGACCATGCGTAAATCGATGTGTATGTAATCTTGTAGCGGACGTAAAACCAGCTCCGGTAAAACGCTGACGATGATAGCTGCTACGACCGAACCGGTGAGACTTCCCATTCCGCCCAAGACAACCATGATGATGACGTCGACGCTCTTTTGAAAACTGAACGTCGATGGATTCAAATAGTGAGTCGAATGCGCGAAGACGCTTCCGGCGATGCCCGCGAAAAACGAAGAGACCACAAATGCTCTTACTTTCATGCTGGTCGTATTAATTCCCATCGCTTCGGCGGCAATTTCGTCTTCGCGCACACTTAAGAATCCGCGTCCGTGAGAACTATTGACAATTCGCCAGAGAGTGATGAAGGTGAGGACCATAGCGGTTGCCGCCCAGAAAAAGATTTGTACGAATGCTGAAATTTCGAAGCCACCTAAATTCATGGCGATCGGGCTTGGGATGCCGAACATGCCGCGTGCTCCGCCGACGGCCTCAGTATTGAGCAGAATCACGCGAATGATTTCGCCGAATCCAAGAGTTACGATTGCGAGGTAATCGCCACGTAAGCGTAATGAAGGTAAACCAACAACGTATCCGGCGGCGGCGGCGGCAGTCCCACCGAAAATTGCGTAGATTGGATAATTAAAAAAATCGAGTGATGGTGGCAAAAACTCAAGCGTGTGACCGAAAATCATCGGGTGGGTACTGAGGAATGCGGAGGTATAAGCGCCAACTGCCATGAACCCGGCGTGACCAATCGAGAATTGGCCGGTGAATCCGTTCACGAGGTTTAAGCTCAGCGCCAAAATAATGTTGATGCAGATATATAAAAACACCAGCTGAATATAGGCATTGAAGCTACGATCAATGACGAAGGCCGCGATCACTACAAAAATGACTGCGATGAATGGAGTCAAAAATGATCTTCTGAGTTGGAGCATTATACTTTCTCCAGCTGTGATTTACCCAGAAGTCCTGATGGACGAAACAATAAAATGAGAATCAAAATCCCAAACGCAACCGCATCTCGATAGGTACTTGAAAAGTAGCCGACGACGAATTCTTCGCTGAGGCCCATGATGATTCCGCCAAGGACGGCTCCACCTAAATTTCCAATACCGCCGAGGACCGCTGCCGTGAATGCCTTGAG
>JAYTQQ010000251.1:0-9834 GCA_043746635.1 Bdellovibrionales bacterium
ACCGATTCCTTCATCACATCACCGAGTTGCCCGGTCAAAATCAACTGACCTTTTCCTGGCATGAGATTCGCTTCGATGAAAAGAATTTCACCTCCTTGCGGAGTCCATGCAAGACCTGTCGTCACTCCCGGCGGGCTCAGACGTTCGGCAACTTCATGCACGTACTTCTCTCCACCAAGGGCTTCTTCAAGGTCAGCAACTTCTACCCTAATCGGCAGAACTGCGTCTTTCGCGAGAACTCTTTCGGCCATCGACATTCCAACCGAGGCGATCTTTCTTTGAAGATCTCTCACTCCTGCTTCACGCGTGTAAGAATTAATAATCTTCAAGAGAGCTTCATCTGAAATCACGAGTTGCGCTGCCGTTAAGTTGTGATCTTCAAACTGCTTCGGAATCAAATGGTTCTTCGCAATGTGCAGTTTCTCGGCCGTCGTGTAACCGCTGAGATCAATCACTTCCATACGATCGAGTAACGGACCCGGAATCGAATCCAAACTATTTGCGGTCGCGATGAAAAGAACTTTCGACAAATCAAAAGCAACGTCTAAGTAATGATCTAAGAAAGTCGCATTTTGTTCTGGATCAAGTACCTCAAGCAAAGCCGCCGCCGGATCTCCACCGTAACCTCTTACGAGCTTGTCGATTTCGTCGAGCATAAATACTGGGTTATTTTCACCAGCACGCTTAATTCCTTGAATAATTCGACCAGGCATCGCGCCAATATAGGTTCTACGATGTCCGCGAATTTCAGCATCATCTCTCACGCCGCCAAGACTCCCACGCACGAATTTTCGTCCGAGTGCCTTCGCGATACTTTGGCCAAGGCTGGTTTTACCCACGCCTGGAGGTCCGACAAAAAGTAAGATTTGACCCTTACTCGATTTTTTCAATTTCATTACAGCCAGATGCTGCAAAATTCTATTTTTAATTTTATCAAGACCGTAATGATCCCGATTTAAACTATCGCGCGCATCTTGAAGCTCTAGTTTCTCGAGAGTTTCATCCCCTGAGCTTTTCGCCCAAGGAAGTGCGCATAACAGATCAAGATAATTTCGAATGATGTGAGTCTCAGCCGAATTATTACCCATACTCTCCAGACGATCGAGTTCATCAACAGCAATTTTCTTCGCCTCTTCCGGCATGCCGATTGTTTCGAATTTTTTACGGTAATCATCGTTTTCACCTTCAGAACTCTTAGAATCGCCGAGCTCTTCACGAATCGTACGCATTTGCTCACGCAAGATAGCTTCGCGTTGCTGCTTTCCCATTTTCTGTGAAAGTTTATCGCGAATCTCCACTTGAACTTCGAGTTCGTCTTTTTGCTTTTGCATGAGATCAAGCAAAAGTAAAACGCGGGCCCTCAGATTTGTCTCTTCTAGAATTTTTTGCTTCTGGCCCGCTTCGATTTCTAAATTCGCCGCGCACAAATGAGTGAGGAATGTGAGATCCTCAATTCCGGTGACGACTTCAGAAAGTCTTCTCGTATCCGAAGGAAGAAGTTCTAAAATTTTCTGAGCTAAAGCTTTCAGGCTATCAAGGAGCGCATGGTGAGTTTGAGTGTCGAGTTCATTCACATCCATTTGCTCTCCGCAATTGGCCCAAAGGTGACCGTCTTTTTCTTCATAGGCGTCGATCGAAAATCGTTTGTCGCCTCTTAATAAGACCTGATATCCGCGAGTTTCGTCGCCACGAACTTTTTCTATTTTTGAGAGTGTTCCAACTTTAAACAAATCTTCAGATTTAACAAGACGATCATCAGTTTCATGTTTCTGAGAAACAGCGATAATCCATCCGCCAGCACTTTGGGCGCTTCGGATCGCGGCAATACTTTGAATGCGTCCAACTCGGAGAGGAGAACTAGTGCCCGGAAAGATCACCGTACTTTTAATTGGTAAAACAGGTATTGTTCGCATATATTTTTTGCTCCATCTTTTATTTGCTAGTTCGATAGTCTTCGAACCTTCAATGAATGTGAGACCGGGGTGAAAAGTGTCAAGATTAGCCTTTGCTTTTGGGTCAATTTTCTAGTAAAATCGAGCATATGAAGAAAGTTGCCAAGACCCAAATGACCGAAGTCCCCATCTCGGAGCTCTTTTATGCATTGAGTGATCCGGTCCGCATCGAGATCGTTCAAACTCTGCTGAAGAAAGATGAAAGCTCATGTGGCAGTTGCAAGAGCAGTTTGTCAAAATCGACGATGTCCCACCACTTTAAAGTCTTGCGTGAATCGGGCCTCATCGAAAAGCACACGATCGGCACGACCCATTTTATTTCTTTAAGGCACAAGGAGATTGAAAAGCGTTTGCCGGGTCTTCTCGAATCGATTCGTAAGTTGAAGAAGCCGCTTTAGTGCGCCTGAGTGCGAATCTATGGCGGTGATCTTTTAAAAAAAAGACAAAGCTCGTAGGGTTGGCAGGCCTCTTGATACCAAAAACACCATGCATCTGGTACTGAGATCTTCTCAGGCTGTTGAGGATTGGTCTTTTTCTAAGAAAGTAAATCAGAAGAAAATTACCGGATCAATCGTGATGGCCATTACCGGAGTAAATATGAAAAAGAAGCTTGATAAGAGATTGTGGGACTATCGACCCTTTACGAATATATCGATTTAATCTAAAACAAAGAAATCAAATGGGTTGCGCCGAAGACTACGACGAGAACCAAAATAACCAAGAAGAAGTTTCTCATTTTTTCGAGCGCTATGACTAATCGTTCAACCGATTCGTTTGACAAATAAGAAACGGCAGCACGTTCAAAGAACCATAGACCAATGCCAAAGAGCAAAGTCGCGACGATGATGAAAAACGAACGGGTTCGGCCTAAAACGTCTTTTTGAAAAGCCGTCGCAAAAATGACGATTGAGTAAATGGCCGCAAAGCCTAAAATCAAACGCGAAAAAGTCACGATCTGTTGAACGTTTCGACGGAGTTGAGGTTCGCTCAGTCGTTTGATGTATCTTCGTTCGCGACCTTTTGGATGCGCGACGGTTCTTCGCTCTTGGGACTGGCTGTCGCTATCATTTACCTTATCGTCTGTCATAGAGTTATCTTATGCAACCCGCACTTAAAACTCAAAATGAAATTGATTTGCTAGACCTATTTCAGTACGCTTTTGTTCATGCTTCATATGTCACTCCCCTGGTGGGAATTTGTTGTCCGCGCACTCATTGTTTTTATGTTCTTGCTCGTCTTCTTGAGACTGACGGGCAAACGTCAAATTGGTCAGCTAGCCCCCTTTGATCTCGTCTTGCTTCTTCTCTTAAGCAACGCGGTTCAAAACTCCATGAATGGTGGAGATAACTCACTTGTCGGAGGCTTGATTTCAGCGGCAAGTCTCCTCTTCATGAATTTGTTCCTCGGGTACCTCGTCACGAAGAGCAAGAAAGCAGAATTCCTCATTGAAGGACACCCTCTCGTTCTGATCCACAATGGGAAATGTTTTCAAAAGGTGTTAGACGAACAAAACATATCTAGAGAAGACCTTGACCGCGCCATCCGCGAGTCTGGTCTCAATGCGATTTACGAGGTGAAACTGGCGATTCTCGAGACAAATGGGGCCATCTCCGTCATCGCTAAATAAGTGATGTTTCCAAAATGAATACGACTGAGTCCGTTTCGTAGATACCGAAGAGCGTTGCGACCTTTTGATTCATCGAGTAGAACAAACCTGTCATAAGCTTTTCTACTTCAAACGAAAAGGAATCTTACATGAAAAAGGTTTTACTTCTCATCGCTGCTTCTCTCGCGGTGGCGACATCAAACGCACAACAGTTTCAATTGATCCCAAAAGCGGACTCCACCTCAGGAATCACCATGAATATCCCTTACGATCTCGGGACCCATCACGGAGTCGCATCTCAAGTGAGTGGAGTGATCACAGCTTCACAAAACTTCACCATCATTACCGGCAAACTCATCGTACCGATTCAATTTATGACGACCGGCAACCCCACTCGTGATTGCCACCTGAGAGAAGCTCTCGGTCTGGATTACACGAAATCTCATTTTCCGGCGGCGCATATTTGCGATGCGAACAATCAGTTGCCAACAACAGGCGTCGATGCAATTTCTTTTCCGACGCTTGAATTCGCTCTTCTTGGAGTGACGGGCGGAGGCGACATCGCTTCTGAGCTTAAGTCAGGATCAACGATTCACCTCACAGCTCAAGGCAACTGGAATATCCACAACGTTCAAAAGACCTTAAGCTTTCCTTTGACGTTAAACGTTTTAGCAAATGGTTTGATCAGCATCAAAGGCTCAGTTCCGTTCTCGCTTTCTGATTACAATGTCATCGTGAAACCCGTTCTCGGAATCGGCGTTAAAAATGATATGACCGCAAATCTTGATCTTCTCATGGCTGCAGCAAAGTGAAAAGTTTATCGACTCAACTCCAAGTTTTAGTGTGTCTCTTCGGTTTCACTCTCGGATCTTGTGCTTACCGAGTCGATAAATCTGCAACGGCGGAATCAGACGCGATTGATTCCTCAGCCGCAAAAGGTGTCTACGGATACGATCAGGTGAACGCTCTGGTAATTACTCCCAGGTGCCTCGGCTGCCATCAATCGAGACAACCCACTTTAAATTCTTATAATGATATCAAAGCGGCACTTCTCCGCACTATAAAAGCGGCACTCGTTGATAGAACGATGCCCCCCAAAGGAATGAGTTCAACTGAACGAGCCATACTCCAAAAATGGATTGCTGACGGTGCTCCCGAACTGGTTTCGAATCCTTCACCCGATCCAAGCCCTTCGCCAACGCCTGCGCCTTTGCCGGCGGGTAGGCCAGTTTTATGGACAAGCTTCAAACAACAAGTTTTTGAAAAACAATGCTTGAACTGTCACTTCACCGGAAACAAAGATGGTATCTCTGATTACAGCGATATTAACGTTGTTCGTAATACCATCGGCACGATGGTTTACTTAGTGCTCGCTACAAAACAAATGCCGCCGGCTCCGGTGAAACTTTCGCCAGACGAAGCCGATATATTTTCAAGATGGGTCTTTGATGGAATGAGGGACGATAGCGGAACCGTTGCTCCGCCACCCCCTAAAGAATGAGAGTGCCCAAAAATCGGTCGAACTAGCAAAAGAGAACGAGCGAAATTCCGACGGGGCAGAAGAACCAGTATTCGATCGGAGCAATCAGAAACCATTTTGGATGCCAAGGGATAAATTCTTTTTTGAATTTCTTGATTCCAAAACCGGGATTGAGAACAAACCACAAAAAATCTTCGACGATCCAAAACAAAATGAATCCGCCGATGACTCTTCCTTCGAAGCTCCAGCTCCACTGATCAGTGAACGCGATCGGAAGATGGAACAATAAGAAAATAAAACTAATAACCCAAGCGTGGTAACCCGTCATTGCCCGACCGCCGAAAAATACCTTCAGGAGCCAATGATTTTCGATTCTCCACGTCGGTAAGTTTTTGGCCCAACCGCTTGTTCCTTCAATTTGGATTTCGACTTTCGCAAACCAAAATGAAAGAGCAATGATGAGCCCGAGGTACACAAAGTGTTGAAGCGATGGAAACATCATGAAAAAAGCCTTTCTATCTGGTAGTGCCTTGATTCAATTCCGCGCTCCTAACACAAAATTGTCAATTGCCCGCCGGGCTAGTTCAGAACATCATTCACCTTTATTGCAATTTATTTACCAGTTTTCTTTGAGAGCCTCAGGAGTAAAGTCCTTATCAGAAAGTTTTGCATTCACTTTGATGTTTGAGAGCTCGATGTCGGTCCCGCGACCTTTGGCTATGTTTTTAATGTGAATTTTTTGCGCACGGTAAATCGAGCCTTCGAAAGCTTTATAGTCTAAAAACTCAAGCGTCTTTTCAACAACATCGCCGCGATAATAATTCGATTTTTGGGGCAAATAATCTGGAACCGAAAAGACGGTGAGAACTTTCGAGTATTCGCTTGTACCAACTGCGGGAGTCAGTTGAATGGTCACACTATGCTCATCTTTTTTCAGAAGCTTCACAGTCGCTCCTTTCAGCGCATCGGGGTTCAGATCCTCGGGACTGAGTTCTGATCCTAAAAGCCCAGAAGCTTTATTTACGCTGGCCACTCGTCTGACCTGTTTGTTCGATGGCAAATAGATCCACTGACGCTGCTCATCTTTTTCAATAACGGCCAAAAGTGCTGTTCCCTTATTGTCCGCAGGAGCCGTCATGCGTGCAATCGCTTCAAATCCATTTGGCGTTTGCATTGTTTGCAAATCAAGTTCGCGCGTTTTAACTTCGCCAGTAGGCTCGATAATTTTCATTAGGATATGGGTTTGATTTTTTTTCGTGGCCAATTTGATACGAGCTTTATCAAGAATGTTATGCGTCTCATCTGGTATTTCGGAATGTGAAAGAGTACCAAAAAGGACTGGAACAGTGAGCAGAATTGTTCTGAAAAGTTTCATAGTTCACCTCGTAATTTGAGTCATTTGAAAATCTCGCATTCGAGCTAGCTTTGCAAGCAGTTACTTGCTACATTATTATTCAAGAGTGACTCCTCTTTGCCACAAATTGAACAAGGTTTATTGATGCAAAAAAAGTTCATACTGACTGTGTTCATTGTGCTTATCTTGAATACCAGCCTCGCACATTCGGCAGCCTTACCTCCACCGACGCCTGCAAGCGAAGGTGCGGTGATTGCCCTGTTCACTCCATTTGCTTTTTTTGAAAAATCACTCAAATCCGTCATGACGACCTATTCGACCCAGGATCAGGCGGCTTTCCCCGATCAGATCGTGAGCGTTGATGGACTGAACTGGCACATCTCTGGGGTCACCTACAGCATTCAATCTGATTTCACTCAAGGCAGTCTGCTACCGCAAAGTTACCAAATCCGGTCACGTAATTTAAAACTTTCGATCTCTATTCAGCAAATCTCGATTGACCAAGTGGTGACCACCCAATCGGGCGGCATCACACTCGATGTTCACGTTCAGGCAAAATGTGCTCCGATCACGCTCATTCAAAATGCGGCGCAGGCTTCAGCCCAAATTGCTTATCAATTTTCTCCGCAAAGCATTTCGACCCAGGTCACGCAGTTTAATTTGCAGTGGCCCGCTCAGACTTGGGCGATTGGTAGTCTCAACTGCCAAGGACCATCCGGAATCGACAGTAAAATTCAATCAGCACTCGGCCAAAATTTGCAATCGGCTGATACCTTAAAGCCTTACGTACAAGATGCATTGTCAGCCAAAATTCAAGAGCAAGTTGACGATGTGGTTGAACAAATTAAACGACCAACGCCAATCGTGGTGCCGGGCAATCCGCTCAAGCTTCTGATCTCGTTCAAGCAGTTTCAAATTACCAAACTTGGGCTCATCTCTTACGGCCAAATTACCTGGAACGGAATTCCTGATCCGAGCCACGTGACTCCGCTTGCGATGACAGAAGTCCCCGCTGAATTAGTCAATGCAACGGATCCCGTTATGGTCACGGCCGATGCCGGATGGACCAACTTCATCAAAGCTGAGCTTGCCGCTACTCCGGGCCCAACCATGGTCAATCTGAACCAGCAAGAATCTTTTAGTCGTTTACTCAAGTCGAACTTTTTCGATTTTTGGCTGTGGCCAGATCTTATGAATTACGGTTTGAACAGCCCGTTTAATTTTGCTATCGAAACTCCACACCTGAGTTCTTTCACATGGCAAAAAGACGGAACCGCTATCATCGAAACAAACACCTCAGGATGGGTGCAATCCTTACGCGAGAACAAAACCTGGAATTATGTTCACATGACCGGCCAGGCAATAGTGAGCATTGCTCCGCAGATTACCAACGGTACATTCACCGTGGTGGCAAATGTGCACCCATCAGATATCCGAAGTCGGTTTGGCAATGATTACATAGCTGCTTTTCATCCTGCGCAGTTTTTGAGCCCCTTGATCACGGCCGAGATTTCTAAAAATCTCAATCATAGCTTTCTGTTCACGACAGCTTTGCCTAGCTACGATCTCGGTGGAGTGGGTATCGCACAGTTCAACGGATGGACCCCACTCAGCGGCGGGACGATGATTGCCATTCCGGTGAAATTTTTGGCGCCTGCTTTACACTAAAACTGATACAAAAGACCCAGGCTTGCCCGGCATTCATCCGACCAGATTCCTAGCAAATTGTCAGAAGGGCCTCGTATCAGATCAAATCCCAGTTCAAGGGTGACCGCTTCTGCCAATTTTTTCTCAAGCTTCAGACGGTTGTAAGTTGCTCCAATCTGGTGGGACCAAATTCCCATGTAATACAAAACAAAATCTTCACGCACCGGAAAGCGCATTCCGTATAAGATCGCGTTTTGAAATGGATCGGTAATATTTAAAACTCCAGTCGGAGAATCTAAAATTTTTGCGTATGCGTACTGCAAAGAAAACATCACGGTTTGTTCGTTGATCGTAAATGTTTTTTCGAAGCCGCCAACAAATTGATCGGACGGCCCCGGCAACAAAGGATCATTACCGACCGGCTGATCATAGCGACCCGCCGCCCTAAAGACCCAGGTATCTGACAAAGTCGAAACGTAGCCCGCAGCAAAGCTTCGGCGCAAATATTCAAGCGGTTGCAACTGAATTGGATTTCGAATTTGAATGACATTCGTGCCGTCTGGTTGAGTCGTGACGAGATCACCTACGATATGAACTTTAAAAATCGGCAACTGTGCGGCACCTTGATAACCAGCCAAAGACAGATCCCACGCGTCACCGTGAAATCCGATTCGGGCTCCAAAATTATTTCGAAGCGCATCGTTCACGAACTGATGGCTTTGTACATCCAAAACGGGCTGCTGAGGCACGAGTAAAGTATTTTGGCCCGACACCAACGGAAAAGGCGTTTTACGGGGCAGCCACCTTGATTGATCACCCGGCAATCGAGTCGGCGTCTGCCAAGGAACAAAAAGTGCGTCGTAGGTAAATTTTTTTTCTCCGCCGAAAAAATTGATGCCTGCCGAAGCGAGACTTTCTGTCGCGAACGGATCACGATAATCTTTAACCGTCGTAATATCCATCGGGTTGAATCCGTCGGGACCTTCCCACTGTTTGATGAAGGTCCCGATTTGGAGATGCTCATCGCCAAGCTTGAAGTCCAAGAGTGTGTCCCGCGTATTATAATCAAGAGGCGCATCGACTTGATCACGTAAAGTCGAAATCACCAATCGAGGCTCAATCAAGAGACGAAGCGAATCAGTGAGTTTATTTTTACTTTCGATTTCAAGGCTCAAGGTGTCTTGGAGGTGATCGATGGGCTCGACTTGAGAATTATAGAAATCATCTTCTTGAAAGTGAATTCGACCTGAAACTTCTGCTTTTGCCGAAAAACCAAAACCGAAAGAGAGCAGTATTAGAAAAATTGCTCTCATAGTTTCTTGTATTATTTTACTTTGTAGGCGAGTTGTTCTGCGGTTGAAGAATCTTTCGATGCGAAAACGAGATTCACCAATTTCATTCTTTGATTTGCTTTCAAATCTTCAAGTGAATAGAATGTTCCTCTCCACTGAATGCCATCTCGTTTAATCGCGAGGATCGCAGCCCGAAGAAAGATGAGAGGCAGCAACACGAAAGAAATTGGAAAAAGCACAACGCTGCGAGTCCGCACCGTCATCAAACTATTAATTTGCGCATTGACCGCCAAGAGATAAATGACAAGGCATCCTACACTAAAGCCAGCGTATGCCCAACTCTTCGAAAGTGCTGGCATCAAAGTGAAGCCTAAAAAGATCAACCATGTCACCAAGAGACCAGTGACGACGAACAGCATTGAGTACTGGCAAACCGCAAACGCATTTTTTTCGAGACCTCGAAGCATTGAGCCGAGTGTGGGGTACCACTCAAGACTAATCTC
>JAYTQQ010000252.1:0-2491 GCA_043746635.1 Bdellovibrionales bacterium
GATTTCACTAATTCTTTTTCGGGAATACCGAGACCTTTCGAAAGCGAAGAGATTTGCTTCATTCCTGGAGTCGCGAAAGTTTCAAGCGCTTGCTCAGCATCGTGAAACTGCTTGCTATCATCGACCGCTGGAGCCACCTCGATATTAGCCGCGAAATCACATTTATTACAGACCATCAAATGATCTTCGCCCGCATCTGCTAAGACTTGAAACTCGTGGGTCTGACTTCCACCGATGTTACCGGCATCGGCCTGAACGATTCGGTACTTAAGGCCGAGACGATCAAAGATCGCGCAGTAAGCATCGTACATGACTTGATAAGTTTTAAGTGCGCCTTCGCTGTTTTCGTCAAAACTATAGGCATCTTTCATGATGAATTCGCGGCATCTCATCAAACCAAATCGAGGTCTGATTTCGTCACGGTACTTGGTCTGAATTTGGTAAAGATTAAACGGAAGATCACGATAGCTCTTAACATCTTTACGCACATAATCGGTGACCACTTCTTCGTGAGTCGCTCCGAGTACGAATGGTTGATCATTGCGATTTTTAAATTTCAGAAGGCCGGCACCCATCTGCTCGTAACGGCCGGTCTCTTGCCAAAGTTCTGCTGGCTGAACGACGGGCATCAAGATTTCTTGAGCTCCACGTTTGTTTAATTCATCGCGAACGATATTTTCAAATTTACGAACAGCTCTTAAACCAAGCGTACCGAAAGTATAAATTCCTGGAGCGACTTTGCGGATGAGCCCCGCACGCATCATTAATTTATGACTATCAATCTCAGCATCAGCTGGAGCATCTCTTAAGGTGAATAAAAATGATTTTGACCATCTCATTGTTGAACTACTTTCTATGAAATTTCTTCGACGTCGATACTGTATGTTTTAATTTTACGATGTAAGTAACTTCTCTCTAAACCAATCACTTCAGCGGTTTTCGAGATATTTCCTTTATTTTCTGAAATTTTACGAGCGAGATATTCTCTTTCGAATTTCGCACGCGCCTCTCTGAAATTGGCCATGTCATCAAATGCATCTTCTTTCTCGGCGAGGCTCAGACCTGCAAACTTCAAGTCATGAAGGTCAACGAAATCACCCGGAGTCAGAATATAAATGCGTTCGATAAAATTTCTGAGTTCACGAACGTTTCCTGGCCATTGATACTGCATCATTTTCTGCATTGCTTTTTCAGAGAAGATTTTTCGGCGATAGGCACCCTCACGAGCAAATTGTTCGTTGAAGTGAGTGATCAAGACAGGCACGTCATCAAGACGGTCACGCAATGACGGAACATGAAATGGAATCACGTTCAGACGGTAATAGAGATCTTCTCTGAATCTACCTTCTTTGATTTCGACCTCGAGGTTTTTATTGGTCGCGGCGATGACGCGAACGTCTACTTCGATGTTATCTTCTCCGCCTACGCGAGTGAATCTACGTTCCTGAAGGATTCTCAAAATTTTTGCTTGAGTCTTAAGACTCATGTCGGCGATTTCGTCTAGAAATATGGTCCCACCGCTCGCGAGATCGAATTTTCCTTTTTTCAACTTATCGGCGCCAGTGAAGGCACCTTTTTCGTATCCAAAAAGTTCGCTCTCGATTAATTCTTCAGGAATGGCCGCGCAGTTTACTTCAACGAAAGTTTTGCTCGCGCGTGATGAGAGATAATGAATATTTTGGGCAACAAGTTCTTTGCCCGTGCCGTTTTCACCAGTGATCAAGGCCCATGATGAACTTGCGCTTACACGTGAGATCATCTGCTTTAAAATAACGACATTCGGGCTATCTCCGACGATCGCGATATTTTTTCTGAGCTTAGTCAAAAGTGCATTTTTATCGACGCGCTCATCTTGAAAAGCAAAAATATTGTTAAGTAAAATAATAATACGATCAATCGAAAGTGGCTTTTCAACGAAATCCCAAGCTCCAAGCTTCGTCGCTTTTACGGCGGTTTCAATCGTACCGTGACCTGACATAATGATGAATTCAGTGGATGGAAATTTTGCGCGAGCCGCCTTTAAAACATCAATGCCGTCAAGAGAGCCGGGCATCCAGATGTCTAAGAGAACAACGTGGGGATTAAAATCTTCGATCACGCGAAGGGCCTCATCGCCAGACTTAGCCGTCTTGATGAGGAGGTAACCTTCATCGGCTAAACTTGCGCTCAAGACTTCGCGAATGGGAGCTTCGTCATCCGTAATCAAAATCCTTCGCTGACTTTTCTCTTGAATGTCTTGCATCCTAAACTCCTTTTGAACCCTTTGAAGGTTCGTTTTCTAAAAACTCAATCTTGCGAATCGATTCTGCTGATTTTTTATTTTGGGCAATCATTGTCTGGGTCTCAACGACTGGCAATTCGATAATGACTTTTGTACCCTTTACCTCATTCGGAATCGCTCGGATGAACCCGTTGTGGTCCTCAATAATCCGTTTGACGATGGCAAGGCCTAAGCCAGTGCCGCCTTCCTTTGTGCTGAAATACGGTTCGA
>JAYTQQ010000253.1:0-33343 GCA_043746635.1 Bdellovibrionales bacterium
GTTCGATGTAAACCGTTTCGTTTTTAAAATAATTCAAACCTTCAGAGCGAGCCGCACGAAAACCACTTTCGAGCTCGGCCATTTCGTGAACGACGCGCATCCCTTTTCCGCCGCCGCCCGCAGTGGCCTTAATGATAACCGGCAAGCCAATTTTTTCGACGATTCGTTTCGCCTCTTCTATGGTGTCAACGGGCCCGCCACTACCAGGCACCGTAGGGACACCCGCAGCACGCATCAGTTTCAGCGCAGACAATTTGTCGCCCATGGCCCGGATATTATCTGGCGTTGGACCAATAAAAGTAACGCCCGCCAATTTAAGAGCTTCAGCGAATTCAACGTTCTCGCTTAAAAAGCCATAACCAGGATGCACGGCATCCGCGCCTGATTCTTTAACGGCTCTTAAAATATTTTCGATTTTTAAATAAGAATCTTTACTTGGAGCCGGGCCGATATTGAAGGCCTCGTCAGCTAAAACTACCGGTAGACTATTTCGGTCGGCGTCTGAGTAAACAGCGACGGTCGAGATTCCGAGATCGCGTGCCCCGCGAATCACCCGTAAAGCAATTTCACCGCGGTTAGCGATGAGAATTTTTTTGAAAAGTTTTTTCTTCACTGAAGGACCTCTCATCAAAGCGGAATATTTCCGTGTTTTTTAGGTGGATTGCTATCTCTTTTATTTTTCAGCATCTCGAGGGCCTGAATAATACGTTTACGTGACATCGCGGGTTCGATCACTTCGTCGATGTAACCAAGTTCGGCAGCGACGTACGGATTTGCGAATTTTTCTTCGTAATCAGCGGTGAGTTTTGCTTTTTCAGTAACGTGATCTTTTGCTTTTTTGATCGCGTCTCTAAAAATAATATTAACGGCACCATCGGCACCCATGACCGCAATCTCAGCGGTCGGGTAAGCAAAGTTAATATCGCCGCGTAAATGTTTCGAAGACATCACGCAGTAAGCTCCGCCGTAATCTTTACGGGTGATCAAAGTTACTTTCGGCACGGTCGCTTCGGCGTATGCGTAGAGAAGTTTCGCGCCGTGAGTGATGATCCCGTTCCACTCTTGATCGGTTCCCGGTAAAAATCCCGGAACATCCACGAGAGTCACGATCGGAATATTAAACGAATCACAAAAGCGAACGAATCGTGCAGCTTTAATGCTCGCTTGAATATTCAAGCAACCGGCGAGGACTTGCGGTTGATTCGCGACGATACCAACGCTGCGGCCATTGAAGCGTGCAAAGCCTACGATAATATTTTTAGCGAAATGCTGATGCACCTCTAGAAAATATCCTTCATCGACGATGATCTTGATCAGCTCAAGCATATCGTAAGGCTTTTTAGAAGAATCAGGAATAAAAGAATTGAGATCTTCATCGATACGATCAGGGCTATCGGTCGTTTTAAAAACCGGAGCATCATCTAAATTATTTGACGGCAAGAAATTTAGGAGCTCACGAATCATCAACAGACAATGTTTATCATCATCGGTTGCGAAATGTGCAACGCCTGATTTTTGATTGTGGGTGAGTGCCCCGCCTAACTCTTCTTTCGTCACTTCTTCGTGGGTCACCGTTTTGATAACGTCAGGGCCAGTCACGAACATATAGCTCGTGTCTTTCACCATGAAAATAAAATCAGTGATACTTGGAGAATAAACGGCGCCTCCTGCACACGGCCCCATGATTGCGCTGATCTGTGGTACGACTCCCGAGGCAAGAGTGTTTCGTAAGAAAATATCGGCGTAGCCCGCGAGAGCTTCGACGCCCTCCTGAATGCGGGCCCCGCCAGAATCGTTGAGTCCAACAATAGGGGCGCCATTCTTCATCGCCATGTTCATGACTTTGAGAATCTTGTTTGCTTGCGTACGCGACATACTTCCGCCGAAGACCGTAAAGTCTTGGCTGTAAGTGTAGATGAGTTTTCCGTTGATGCGGCCGTAACCTGTCACAACGCCATCACCCGGAATTCGATTGTCACCGAGACCAAAATTGGTCGAGCGGTGAGTGACCATGCGATCCATCTCGACGAAACTTCCTGGGTCGAGCAAAACTTCAAGTCGTTCACGTGCCGTGAGGCGCGAACCAGCTTTGTGTTTCGCGATACGATCCGCACCACCGCCAGCGAGGGCTTCGAGATTTTTTTGCTCTAACTCCTTCACTTTAAACTCTGTTCGGGAGTGCGTGCCGTTCTGTTTTGTATTTTCGGGTGTAGCCATTTTTTATTTCTCCAGCGAATATTTTAAAAATTAAGGATAGCTGCGGCCATACAAACGCGGAAATGGAATCGACTCACGCACGTGAGGCAATCCGCAAATCCATGCGACGGTGCGTTCAATACCTAGGCCAAAACCCGAATGCGGAAAGCTACCGTATTTTCGCAAATCTAAATACCAGTCAAAATCTTTTTCGTTTAATTTATGGTGAGCAATTTTTTTCTTGAGAGTTTCAAGATCGTCTTCACGTTGTGCGCCGCCGACGAGTTCGCCGTAACCTTCAGTTGCGAGTAAATCGCAGCTTAAAGTCATGCCGGGCTCTTTCGGATCTTCTTTCATATAGAAAGCTTTTATTTCTGCAGGGTAGTGGTGAACAAAAACCGGAGTTTCAAACTTCGAAGAAATAATCGTCTCGTCTGTTCCGCCGAAGTCATCGCCAATAATAAATTCTGGGTTTTCTTTTTTGATGATTTGCGCAGCCTCTGAATAGTGAATGCGAGCGAAAGGAGCTTTGACGTTTTTGAGTAAATCAGTGTTGCGCTCGATTGCGATAAATTCATCAGGGCAATTTTTAACCGTTCGTGCAACGACATATTCGACGAGTCCTTCGATGAGTTCCATGTTGTCGAAGAGATCATTGAAGGCCACTTCGGCTTCAACCATCCAAAATTCTATTAAGTGTCTGCGAGTTTTTGATTTCTCTGCCCGGAAGGTCGGACCAAAACAATAAACTTTACCCATCGCCGCAGCAGTGGCTTCGATGTAGAGTTGACCGCTTTGCGAGAGGTATGCTTTCTCATCGAAGTACTGAGTTTCAAAAAGTGTTGATGTGCCTTCACACGCACTCGGAGTAAATATCGGAGCGTCGGTCAGAGTAAATCCACGACCATTAAAGAAATCACGAACGGCATTGATAATTTCAGATCGAATTTTCATGATCGCGTGTTGACGTTTCGATCTCAGCCACAGGTGCCGATGATTCATTAAAAAATCGGTGCCATGTTCTTTGGGAGTGATCGGATAATCTTTCGCGATTTGGATAATAGATAAATGTTGAGCACTAAGCTCGTATCCACCAGGGCTTCGCTTTTCTTCTTTTACAGTGCCAGTAACAATAACGCTGGTTTCTTGAGTGAGTTGATCAAAACGCACATCAAAACTTTCAGGATCGGCATCGCCCTTAAAATAAACGCACTGACAAATCCCAGTTCCGTCTCTCAAGAGCAAAAACTTTACTTTACCCGACGAGCGCACATTATAAACCCAACCTTTGAGTTCAACCGTCTGTCCCACATAATTTTTTAAGTCGTTAATAAAATAGCGCACGAAGGCTCCCTCATCTCAATAACCAGTTTAGCCATCTCACAGCGTTTACTCTGAAAAACGCCAAAATCGAAGCGTGAGATAAGCCAACAAGCTATAGAACGCGCTCCGTGTTAAGCAAGCGCTCGAAAGGGCTATATGCAAATTTTTTCAAAGAGAATTCAAAGCGAGCTGGTGACCAAAAATCTGTGTCAAAAAGGTCGCAGCCAGGTTGGGCAATCCACTACATGGATTTGAAAAGATCGACGGCTTTTTTGACATTCAGTCGGCCGCCCGCCGAGTCAGCAACTTGAGTCAAATTAATTGATTTTACTAAGGCATTCTTAACTTGAGCGACTGTTGCCGATGGATTCAAACCAAAGAGTAAAGCTGCGGCACCCGTCACAAAAGGTGTCGCCATGCTCGTTCCGTCTAAAGATTTTGTTCCACCGGGAACGGTGCTTACAATTCCGACACCGGGAGCACCCATTTGGGTGAGCGTGAAGCTATAGTTTGAAAATTCAGCCTGCGCATCGAGCTCGGTCGTTGCCAAAACGGTAATCTGACCCGGAAAACCAAACGCTGCAGGATACGAAGGTGTAATATCGAGATTCAAGCCTCTTCCTGAGGAGTCGCCGTTACCGGCTGCTGCGACAAACATCACGCCTTGAGATTCAAGTTGCGCAACCGTATTTTGCAGGGCCACGCTGCAGGCATCGCCGCCCCAACTTGCGTTGATAACTTTTGCGTGAGCCGCAACCGCATATTGAATGGCCGCAATCGCACCACTGACCGAACCCGCACCCGAAGCATTAATAAATCTGAGAGGTAAAATTTTAGCTCGTTCTGCCATTCCCTGAATTGGACCAGCGCTATGTTGAGCGGCGATGATTCCAGAAACGTGGGTACCGTGTTCATTGGTGTCCATCGGATTGTTGCCCGCTTGCGGAGTCGCCGGATTGTCATCGTCTGCAAAATTATATCCGTGGAAATCATCGATGTAACCGTTTTTGTCGTCGTCGATTCCATTAGAGGATTTATCTTTTCCGCCAGCATCCGTTCCCATTTCGCCGGCATTTAAATAGACCTGATTGACGAGCTGAGGATGCGTGTAATCCATTCCAGAATCGACAACGGCAACGATAATTCCGCTTCCGTTTGCGCCTTCAGCCCAAGCTGCAGGAGCTTGAACCATGTTTTGGCCCCACGTGATGGGCAGTTGCGAAAGGGCAGCGATGGTCGCCTGAGAACTTTCGCGCGTATCGATGTGAATCATATGATCGTGCTCAGCAAATTCAATTTGGTCTGAATTTTGGGTCATGAAACCATTGAGAAAGTGATCGCGATCTTCGGCGGATTCGTTCGTGATCTTTCCGCTTTTCCATTTAACGATAAAACGACTTTTAATTTCGGTGCTGGTGCAAGCGGCTTTGTCGCTACTTGAAAACTGACCGTTACCGGTCGTAGTGTCGTGAGCGTTACAAGCGGTAAAGGCGCTCAATAAGATAGAACTCAAGAAAATTTTGCGAACGACATCCATGTCGATCCTCCAACAGCTAAGAGTGACTTCAAAATCCTTTTGAAGTTTTGCGCTTTGGTCGAAAGTCGAGCCAAAGGGCATATACTATTGTCGGTTGAACAGACTCATTCGGTTAGTCCAATTTTGAGATTTCCGGCGAGGACCTTTAAATAAGAGGATCACAGAGGAGTTTATGGTCCAAAAGCTAGGGAGCAAATTTTTTGGAATGTTTTAACCGAAAGGCTAAGTATAGCTACCGATAAACTCAACGAGGAGTTCGCAAAATTTATCTTCTACCGCGTGAGCCGTTTGCGTGACTTCAGCGTGCGACAATTTATTTTTTGAAAGACCCGCAGCCGGATTCGTAATGCAACTGAGAGCACAAACTCTGAGACCTAAGTGATTTGCCGCAATCGATTCTGGAACGGTACTCATTCCCACCGCTTTTCCGCCAATCATCTGGAGATAGCGAACTTCGGCCGGAGTTTCGTAAGTAGGACCACTCACGCCACAATAGGTGCCGCGCCAAAAATTAAATTTGAGACGCTTCAGGATTTCTTCCATCTTGTTAGTGAGTTTCAAATCGTAAGGTTCACTCATATCCGGAAAACGAGGGCCTAACTGAGCAAGGTTTGGACCCTTCAACGGATTATCACCCATGAGATTGATGTGATCATCGATCAACATGAAATCACCGGGATTCATCTTTGGATCGAGTCCGCCCGCAGAATTGGTCAATAGCAAAGTTTCGATGCCGAGCATAGCGAGTGTACGCGTTGGGTAAACGACGGTCGCCATTTTATGGCCTTCATAATAATGAATGCGTCCCTGCAGAACCGCTATTGGAACATCTTTGCAGTGACCAAGAATGAGTTTGCCTTGGTGCCCATCGACCGTTGGTGGAGCAAAAAAAGGAATTTCGTCGTAAGGGATACTCGCTTCAATTTTGATATGCTTTACGAAAGCGCCTAGGCCAGAACCCAAAACAACGCCCATGCGTGGCTTTAATTTCGAGTGTTGGCGGATATGATCAACGGTCGCTTCTAAATTATCTTGGATCATGAAAACGTTTTTCCCATTAAATTCTTGCAGCTATCAAACTGGGAGATTGGGGCTTTTGCAAGGAAATATTTGTTGCCCCCAACAGCATGGTCGCAGCTTCATCAAACTTCGAACTTTCCTCGCTGTAAAGTGTATATAGAACGTCACCAACTTGAACAGCGTCTGAGATTTTTGAATGCACTTGAAAACCAGCGCTGTGGTCTATAGGATCGGTGACTTTGAGTCTACCGGCGCCGAGAGAAAGTGCTGCCATTCCTAGTTTTTCGGTGTCGAAAGTTTCGATGAAACCAGCTCTCTGAGAGCGAACTTCATATTTTTTTGTACTTTGTCTGAGGCCTTTCAAGTTGCCACCTTGGGCGGCACAAAGTTCTTCAAATTTAGAAAGAGCTGCTCCCGATTTTAAAAGTTTTTGAGCCAAGGCGTATCCTTCGTCGAAATTTGCGGCCTTTCCTCCGAGAAAAATCATTTCGGCAGATAAAATCAAACTGAGCTCACGTGTATCTTCGAAACGATCTTCGCCGAGAAACTTTTCTCCGGACATGATCGCGAGGCATTCTCCTACTTCGAGAGAGTTGCCGACGAACCTTCCGAGAGGTTGACTCATGTCTGTAATGAAAGCGGTCATTTTTCTGCCGGCTCTGCGGCCGATGTCGTTCAACATTTCTGCGAGCTTGAGGGCATCTTCTTTTGATTTCATAAATGCACCAGAGCCGACTTTCACGTCGAGAACGATAGCGCCCGCACCCAGCGCAAGTTTTTTACTCATAATGCTCGCACAAATCAGAGCCATCGAATCAATCGTTGAAGTCACGTCTCTCAGTGAGTAAATCTTCTTATCGGCCGGACAGAATTCGTCGGTCTGACCCATAATGCTCGTTCCGATCTTGGCCACCTGTTTTTGAAAAGTGTCTGTTGAGATCCGCACGTTAAAGCCGGGGATGGATTCGAGTTTGTCTAGAGTTCCTCCGGTATGACCCAACCCGCGACCCGCCACGAGCGGCACCGATACTCCTGCGGACGCGACGAGTGCCGCGATCACGAGGGTCGTCTTGTCGCCGACTCCTCCGGTTGAGTGTTTATCAACGGCTAAATTTTTGAGATGCGAAAAATTAAGAATACGCCCGGAGTGCATCATCACATTTGTTAAAAAAGAAATTTCTTCGCCGTTCAAATCCTTGAAATAAATCGACATGAGCCAAGCGGCCATTTGATAGTCGGGCAGCTCGCCGGACGTGAATGAGTTCACCATGAACTCGATTTCTTCACGCGAATTATTTTTGCCTAATTTCTTTTTTTGAATAATCTCGGTAGGAAAAAACATATAAACTCCGAAAAACTAGTAAGAATTTCTTGCGACTTGGGCTTGAACAAGCTGAACACCTGAGCTCGTTCCGATACGGGTGGCGCCTGCAGCAATGAGCTCACAGGCAAACTGAATATCTCTTACTCCGCCACTCGCTTTGATTTCAACTTTTTCAGAAACATTTTGAAACATGATTTGAACATCTTCAAGGCTGGCGCCTCGGCCGAGGAAACCCGTCGAAGTTTTTACAAATTGGGCTCCGTTGTCTTCAGAGATTTTGCACGCTTGAACGATTTCATCGGTGGTCAGCAAACCGGTTTCGAAAATAACTTTTACTTTATGTGAAGAGGCCGCTTTCACGACTTCACGAATATCGGTGCCGACTTGGGCAAAAAGCTTTTCTTTGAGCCAGCCAATATTTAAAACCATATCGATTTCTGTGGCACCGGCCTCGATTGCGAGCTGTGTCTCGCGCGTTTTGATTTGTGAGAAGTGAGCCCCGAAAGGAAAGCCAACGACAGAAGCGATCAGGGTCTTCGCATCTTTGAGACTCGACTTTGCGATAGCCACTCGATCTGGATTCACGCAAACGGCCTTAAAAGAATACTGAATGGCTTCTGCGCAAAGTTTTTCGATGTCACACTTGCGCGCCTCAGGTTTGAGCAAAGTATGATCGATGTAGTCCGCAAGTTTTCGCGGTTGAGCTAAAATTTCTTTGGCTTTCAAAACGTAAATTTTATTGTCGCGCATATATTCTTTCTGCTGGTCATGTGCCACCGCTTTGGCTAGAATTATCGAATAATGTTAAGCTGTCACTATCTCATTTTCGGTAAAGTTCAAGGGGTTGGTTACCGTGCATTTGCGCAGAAGGCGGCGAAGTCTTTCGGTTTAAAGGGGCGAGCTCGAAATTTAAATGACGGGCGCGTCGAGATTCTAGCGATGGGCACGAAACAAAATCTTGAGGGCTTCGAAAAGATTTTGCGACAAGGACCGCCGCATGCAAGAGTTGAAAGTGTCGCTGTAACGAGTTTAAATACGGCGGTGTTTGAAATGGATTTTATTTTACTTCCAGACGGAGAAAAAACATGGCTCTAAGAATCTCTCGTAATTTGATCGCCATCATGATGAGCCTTTTTATTTTTTCAACGAGTTTTGCGCAAACTGGCCAATCCGAAGAGAAAACAAAATCATCAAGCGGTCCTCGCAAACAACTCGCAACCATTATTTTTGCGGGCCTCGGCGGAGCAGTTTTAGGTCTCAGCACCCTTAGCTTCTATGGCCGGCCTCAAGATAATTTATCAAATATTGCTGTGGGTTTCGCCGTGGGAGTGATCACCGGCACCGTCATCGTCACTTACCGTGCGGCTACGAATCCAGCAGAATTTTATGGTTCTCAATACCGTCCGGATGAGTCTTACAAAAGAGCCTCGCAGCTGACGGCTTATCAACCGCCTACTCCGCTGAAAATGAATTACCACTTCGAGTTTTAAGAACCCGTTTTTTTAATTGCGTTCATGATGCCGCCAAAAGTCGTTGGCTTTTGCGGAACGCCAACGTTGCTTGGCTGCGGTGATGGAGTTTCACTTGAAAGCGGTATTGGCTTCCCGAGAAATTCATATCCGACTTTCTTCGAGATCCAACCTTTTTTAATCAAATCTTCGACGGCGTTATCCTGAGTGATCATTCCTTCGCCGCGGCCCGTTTGCATCGTCGACGGAATTTGAAAGGTCTTTCCGTCACGGATGAGATTTCCGATCGCTTTCGTGTTGAACATCACTTCGATGGCGGCGACCCGGCCAGGTTTGTCTTCACGGGGGAGGAGTGATTGCGCGACGACTCCGCGTAAACTTTCAGACAACATCACGCGAATCTGCGATTGTTGCTCTTGTGGAAATACGTCGATAATACGGTCAATTGTTTTATGTGCACTGTTTGTGTGGAGAGTTCCGAAAACGAGGTGACCCGTTTCTGCCGCGCTAAGCGCGAGTTGGATGGTCTCGAGATCTCGCATCTCGCCGACTAAGATAATATCTGGATCTTCTCGAAGAGCGGCTTTTAAAGCATTCGAAAATGACTTGGTATTTGATCCCACTTCACGTTGGTTCACGATACTTTTTATATTGGGATGAACGAATTCAATTGGATCTTCGATTGTCAAAATATGGCAGCGTTCATTTTGGTTGATGTAGTTAATCATCGCCGCGAGAGTTGTCGATTTACCGGATCCGGTTGGGCCAGTCACGCAGATCAAACCTTTTGAACAATTAATGAGGTCTTTAATTGCCGAAGGAAGATTGAGTTCTTCCATCGTTTTGATTTTTTCAGGAATCACGCGAAAGACAGCGCCGAGACCTTTTCGCTGCATGAAAACGTTACAGCGAAATCGAGCTTTGCCGGTGAGGGTGTAAGCGCAATCCAGTTCCCAATTTTCGACGAACATTTTTTTGAATTTCTCTGACAGAATTTCGAAGACAAGATATTGAACTTCTTCATTGGTCAGAGGCGGAGATTCGAGCTGAACCATCTCGCCGTTCAGTCGCAAGCTTGGCGCTGCGCCAGCAGCAAGATGCAAATCGGATGCGCCTTGTTCAAGCATGATCGTAAAAAGTTCGTCTATTTTTGCCATAGGTGATTGCCCCCGACACTTTATCGGTCTATTTTGAAGTAAATTTGAGGTGTTAAATGTCTGCTGAAATATTAATCAATGTTCGTCCAGTCGAGACCCGTGTCGCTTATATTGAAAATGGCAACCTAACAGACCTAAAAATTGATCGTAAAACCTCACCGACTTTGGTCGGGTCAATTCATCGTGGTAAAGTGATTCGTGTTTTGCCCGGAATGCAGGCAGCTTTTGTCGACATTAGTCTTGATCGCGCTGGTTTTTTATACGTCGGAGACGTTCGCGGCGATATGGAAGCCGACTCCCACGACTTTTTCGAAAGCCACCAAGACTCGAATAGCAACACTCCTCGTATTGAAGAAATTTCGGAGCAAAAAGCGGTCGTCACTCCGAACAAACCAAAAATTCAAGAACTCCTGACCGAAGGTCAGTACATTATGGTGCAAGTGGCGAAAGATCCTTTGGGTTCTAAGGGTGCTCGAATCACCACGCACATTTCATTGCCGGGCCGAAATCTCGTCTACATGCCGACGTTAAATCACTTCGGAATTTCTCGTAGAATTGAAGATCCGGCCGAGCGTGATCGTCTGAAGCAGATTATTGAAAGTGTCAAAGCACCCGGTGGAGTGATCGTGCGGACGGCCGGCGAAGGTGCCACTGAAGCCAGTCTTAAGAACGATCTCGATTATTTGCAGCGTCTCTGGCAGGATATTTCAAAATCATTCGATAAGAAAAAACATACCGGACTCGTTCACTCTGAGCTGAGCGTTGAGTTGCGCGCCCTACGCGATCTGTTGAGTGAAGAAGTCACTCGCGTGATCATCGATGATGAAGAGGCCTACAAAAAAGTTCTCGCATTTACCAACCAATTTATGCCGGCTTTTAAAGATCGCGTGCAAGAATATAAAGAAGTGCGTCCATTGTTTGATCAATACGAAATCGATCTTGAGATTTCTCGCTCGATGGAGCGAAAAATCTGGCTCAAGTCCGGTGGCTACATCGTGATCGATGAGGCCGAAGCTTTAGTCGTAATCGATGTGAATACCGGGCGGTACGTCGGCAAAAAAGATCTCGAAGAAACGATTTTAAAAACCAATCTCGAGGCGGTTCGCGAGATCGCGCACAGTATCCGGATTCGAAATTGCGGCGGCATCATCATCATCGATTTCATCGACATGGAAAAAGAAAACCACCGCGATAAAGTTCTTGAAGCATTAAAAGAAGAACTCGAAAAAGATCGCGCGCGCACCTCGGTTCTTGCAATGTCGAGTTTGGGTCTGATCGAGATGACTCGAAAACGCAATCGCCCAAGTTTGGTGAAAACTCTGTGCGAACCTTGTTCGTACTGCGAAGGCCGCGGTTACATCAAACAAAAAGCCACCGTCGCTCACGAGATTTTTCGTGATCTCGAACGTGAAGGTAAAAAAGATTCTCCGAATTCAACGACCGTTGTTCACTGTCACCCCGAAGTCGGCGATTGGATTTACGAAGAAGAATCCGAAATGCTCGATTATGTTGAGAAGAAAATTGGCCGCTCAGTGGTTTTGAAACTAGAGCCGAGTTATCACCTTGAGCAGTATGAGTTGATTACGCTTTAGGATTGGATCGCATGTTCTTAATCGCTTATACAAAAAATAACGGTGTATATACCGCGACGGATTTCGAATTTTTAAATAAAATAATATTTAAATACGAGCGAAGTGACGTACGATTTTTCAGGACTTTATTCGTGCGTTTGCGCTGTCAGATCGCATATATTTCTCTGCTGCGGAGCGGGAGCTCTGCGTTAGCTCCTTGGAGCTTTTATTTGGACAGCTTAGCAAATCGACCGAACAGATACAGTATTCGAATGCGGCAAGGATTGCATAAGCATAGGCATGTGTGCTCAATGTTCGATCATTCCCGCATTAAACAGATGTATAAATATGAGGACTGACTTCTTTAATGGAATAGCCCAAATTATCTGTAGAAGTTGCCGCGACGAAACCGGTCGAAGGCGGAAATGTGACACAACCCGAAAATAATAAAACAAACAAAAGAGAAAGCGAAATTTTATTCATGTATTTCCTTTTTGGGCATTTTGCCAAAGGCTTTCAGTTTTGCAAGCTTTTGATCCGAATTCCTCTTGGCAACTGCCAAGCAATGAGCAATGATAATGTGGTCTTAATTAAGGAGATTTTATGAAAACGCTCATCCTCGCACTCGCGCTTATGATAGCAGCGACCCTCGAAGCCACAAAAGCACACGCAGCAGAAGACTATGCCGGTAACATCGGCGTCAGCTATGGCTTATCGGTTCCTGATTATTCGGGAACAACATCGCGCTCGATCATCGGGTTTCAAGGAACCGCGAAACTCGGGAGCGAATGGGGCCTCGGCGGGTATTATATGACTTCAAGTAAATCAGAGACCATCAACAGCGTGACGAGCGATTTTAACTACCAACTTTACGGCGTCAAAGGCACTTACCACTTTGAGGGCGACGCGCGCGGCGTTTATTTTGGAGCACTGGTCGGCATTTCGAAAGTCAAAGCAGGGAGTATTGATACTTCTCCTACCCACTATGGACTTCTCGCCGGATACGACAAAATGCTCGGGGATATGTTCTCAATCGGCGGCGAGTTCAATTATATCGTAGTTGGAAGCGGATCGACGACCTACAATAACGCTTCTTACACGGTGGATAGCTTCAACACTTTGAACTTCGCGATGACCGGCAAGCTCTGGTTCTAAGCACCAGCAAACAAAACCGATAAATTTCTGTTTGAATTCATTGACAATTAACAGTGCGGCGTGGCACTTAGATCCACTCACAAGTGTCGCTCTTAATCTTTTGTGGTCCGTTTTATGAGCACACGACTATTTTTTGGAGGCTTCGATGTACGCAATTATCCGCACTGGCGGCAAACAATATAAAGTTCAACCTGGCGATACTGTTCGCGTTGAAAAATTACAAAAAAATCTCGGCGATAAATTTGATATTACTGAAGTTTTGTTTGTTGGCGGAGAGAAAAGCTTTATCGGCGCGCCTCTCGTTCAGAATGCAAAAGTGAGCGTTGTTGTGACTCAACAAGCGAAGGCTCCAAAAATTATCGTTTTCAAAAAGAAAAGACGTCAAGGCTACCGCCGTATGCAAGGGCATCGACAGTTGTTTACGGAGCTTTTCATCGCTTCGATTACGTCTCCAGAAGGTAAAAAACTTGAGACAGACAAAAACGCGATTGTTTTTGATCCAGCTAAAAAAGCAGAGCGCATGGCAATGATGGCTGAGAAGGCGAAAGCATCCGGCAACCCTAAGTCAGCGAAAAAAGCAGCGGCAGCAGCACCGAAGCCAGCGGCTAAAAAAGTTGCGAAGAAAAAAGCATCTGGTAAAAAGACAGCGTCAAAAACAGCTGCGAAAAAAGTAGCTAAGAAAGCTGCGAAAAAGACATCGGCTAAAAAAGCTTAAATTTGGTTCGTTTGAAGGAGTGAAGTATGGCAAGTAAAAAGGCGGCGGGAAGTTCCCGCAACGGACGTGATAGTGCTGGTCGAAGACTCGGAGTGAAACGCTACGGCGGAGAGCTCGTTAAGCCAGGAACCATCATCGTTCGCCAAAGAGGAACAAAATTCCATCTTGGAAATAACGTAAAAATGGGACGTGACTTCACAATCTATGCGATTGTCGACGGACATGTTAAATTTGAACGAGTTGATAAGTTAAGAACAAAAATTAGCGTTTACCCAGCGACTACGAAAGCTGCTTAATAGCTTTTCACATCTTTGTATTCACATCCCCGAAGTTTCATAAGAACTTTGGGGAGTCGAACCTGCCTGAGCGATCATCACGCGCTTTGAAATCAATTCTTATTTTGAAAGCCTCGTTTGAGAGCTTATTCCTGTATTTTTAAGGATCGCCGAATGAAATTTGTAGATGAAGTGAGTATCACAGTCAGTTCTGGAAAAGGCGGCCCCGGCTGCGTCGGATTTTTACGAGCTTCAGGACATCCCCGCGGCGGCCCCGATGGCGGAGATGGCGGCCACGGCGGAAGCGTTGTTTTACGAGTGAATCCTCAACTCAATACTCTTCTTGATTTTCGTTACAAGAAAAAATTTTCAGCACCTGACGGTTTGCCCGGTGAACAAAAACTCATGACGGGTCGAGACGGAGAGGATTTGATTTTGCAAGTTCCTCCGGGAACGGTCGTGCGCGACCATCAACATAATATTTTATTTGATCTTAACGAAGTAGGTGAGACTGTTTTTTTAAAAGGTGGCCGCGGCGGCAAAGGAAATCATTTCTTTAAGTCGAGCACCAACCAAGCTCCCGAATATGCTCAGCCAGGCGAAGACGGCGAAGCGCGCGACATCGTTCTTGAGTTAAAGCTCATCGCAGACGTTGGCGTCATCGGCTATCCCAACGCTGGCAAATCGACTTTGATTTCTCGTATTTCAGCGGCACGCCCTAAAATTGCGGATTATCCGTTTACGACCTTGAGCCCCAATCTCGGAGTGGTTCGCGTTGATCAAGATCGCACGATGGTTGTAGCCGATATTCCTGGATTAGTTCCAGGCGCGCATCTAGGCGTCGGCCTTGGGACTCAATTTTTAAGACATATCGAGCGCACGAACTATTTCGTTCATTTGATTGATGCGAGCGGTTTGTCGGGTCGGGATGCGCTTCAAGATTACAAAGATATTAATCATGAACTCAAAGAATACGATAAACGCAAAGTAGATCTTGAAGGCTTCAAGCCTTTGAGCGAGCGTGAACAAATCGTCGTATGTAATAAAATCGATACCATTTCGGATGAGCAAAAGAGAGAACTCGCGGCACGTTTTGAAAGAGAACGTGTGCAAGTTCGATTTATTTCGGCCGTCAGCGGTCAAGGAATTCAAGAATTGCTTTTTGAATTAGGGAGAAAAGTTTTTGAAAACAAAAATTGAAGCTATTGAAAAAGTCGGTCTCTTCGGCGGAAGTTTTAATCCATTTCATGTCGGGCACATCAATGCCATTCAAGCAGTTCAAAAGGCTCTCGATTTTGATCGCGTGATCGTTTTACCTGCGGCCCAAAACCCGCAGAAAGAAGAATCAGTCGATGGACCAACGGGCGCCGAGCGTCTCGAGATGGTTCGTCTTGGTTTGAAAGATCTCGAATTCGTCGAACTTGACGAGCAAGAACTCTTTCGCGGAGGCAAGAGCTACACCGTCGATACGGTCGAGCATTACAGCAAGCTTGTGGCTCCTGAGAATTTATTTCTCATCGTCGGCATGGACCAGTTCGAAAACTTCGATACCTGGAAAAACTTTGAAAAAATCTTGAAACTCGCAAATTTAATCGTTGTTTCGCGTCCAGGATTTCAACTTCCATTTGCGCAAGATGATTTGCCAAAAGGCCTTCAGAAAATGGTCGTCGAGATGGAACGTCAATTCGTTCAACTCACAACCGAGCGCACGATTGAGTTTCTACAAATCAAAAATTCGTCAGTTTCAGCAAGCGAAGTTCGTAAAAAATTACGTTCAGATCGTAATGTCGATCAGTTGGTTCCGATGCAGGTAGAAGAATTTATTCGTTCTTCAAAACTTTACGCTCCATTGAAAGAAAAAATTGGCGATTACGAAAAATTCACGCATTTTTGCGCCGATGTTTTATTTTCACGCAAGGCCTTAGCACTTAAAGGTTACAATCTGAAGGGTCTTGAGGCACCAACAGATTTTACTTTGATTGCGTCTGGTACCAGCACTCGGCACGCAAGTTCTCTCGCAGAGAATTTGATCATGGCGGTGAAAGAAGAATTCAACGTACGTCCGCAAGCCGTTGAAGGTTTGAATGAAGGCCGTTGGATCGTTCTCGACTACGGAGTTTTGATCGTTCATTTGTTCTACGACTTCGTTAGACAAGAATATCAACTCGAAGAGTTGTGGAGATCGGCGAAGCCCCTTACATTGGTTGAAAAGCCACCGGTGAGCCTCAAAGGGTGAAGCTCACATTTGTTTTCGTTGGTGGACACAAAGAGGCCTGGCTCAAAGAACTCAGCGATGGATATCAAAAAAAGCTCAGCTACTTTTTCAAAACAGAAATTTTGAGGGTGAAGCCTTCGCAGATCGCTCGCGAGTCGGCCGACCTCAAACTCAAGCAAGAATGCAAAGCGATTTTAAAGCTCGTCGAACCTCAAGATTTTTTAGTCTTGTGCGACGAGCGGGGAAAACTTCTCACTTCGGTGAAATTTTCACATCAATTCGTGAAGTGGTGCGAAAATCAAAAATCCCGAATCGTCTTCGTCATTGGTGGTGCCTACGGCGCGAACGAAGAATTAAAAGGGCGTGCGAATTATCAAATGAGTCTGTCAGAGCTCACGTTTAATCATCATCTTGCTCAACTCGTCGTGCTCGAGCAAGTCTACCGTGCGATTAGCATCTGGAAAAATCTGCCATATCATAATGATGAGTTCAAGGGGAGCTAGGTGCGGCCGGCCAGGTGTGCATTTAGGAGCGAAAAGCGGATGTGAGAGAAGGGCCTCAACCTCACTCGGGTTTTCTCATTTTGGCTTCCGATCTGCAAAATCTCGCAAGATGACGTTCAAAAATTTTTCTCTTCGTGAATGGATCAGTGTCTGCGCAAGATGCAAGAGCCTGCATTCTCCTATCTGTATTTTCTGCGAGGAATGTTGGAAAAGACTTTTCGAGATTCAGAACCTTAATCTGTTGCAGCCTCATTATTCATTTCCAGTATATTCGCTTTTTATCTGGCTAGATGAAAATGATCACCTCATTCGGCCTCTCATCTATGCGCTGAAGGGTGGAATCATCCAAAAGCCGTGGTCTGTTTTTGCCGTCGACTTCCTGTTTCTTCGCGAGCAAACAGACGCAAACGCATTGTTGGTTCTTCCCCCAAGTGGGAATAAAAGGGATCATGCTTTTTGTTGGGCTCGGGCTCTGGCATTGCAAATGAAAGCCGAAATGATTGACGTGTTTGCCTTAGAGGGCCACACGGTCTTTCAAAAAAGCCTGTCACGTCAAGAGCGTCAGAACCGAAAATTTATCTTAAAAGAAGAGATCGACCGAGACCGCACCTTCATCTTCGTCGATGATACGATTACCTCTGGTGGAACGGCACAAGCCGCCTTCGAAGCACTTGATTGCCCTGATCGCTTTGAGGTTTGGACGCTGGTCTCAAAACCCCGTCGCGGAACTCAGTAGCCATTGCATGTAGGGGCCTATTTTGCTAAGGTCCTACCCAATGCTCCATCTTAAAAATTCTCTTATGTGCGTGATTCTGATTGCGGTCACTTCGGCTTTTGCGGCCGAGCAAGTCACGAAGGCTCCTGAAACGAAAGCGGCACCCGTCATTCAACCTAGTGACAAAGACATTAGCTTCATCACCGGAATCGACAACGCTTATCAAAAAGCAAAGACCGTCACGATGGATATCAAAAAATCGCTCAAGTCAGAGCTGATCGACGCCGGAAAGCCTTCAGTTGGCAAAGTGATGTTTTCAAAAGGTCGCATGCGTATGGAGATGGAATTTCCCGACAAGAGCCTGGTCGTGATCGACAAAAAGCATATTTGGGTGGTGAATTATCCGACGAGTGAATTTAAGAATTCGGCGCTCCAGGTGATAAAGGCCGACATCTCGACGAAGAAGGGTCGGTCACAGAATTTTTTGGCGCTCCTCACTCAGGGAGGAGTGCTTAAGTACTTTAACGTTTCGGGCCTTCAAAAGGTTTCGGAGACAGAGCGACTCTTCTTTTTACAACCCAACAGCACAACGGTTGAATTTAAGCGTGCCCAAATGGTTCTCAATCCTAAAACGAAGCTGATTACGGGACTCCGCTATTGGGATGAACTCGATAACGAAACTGTCTTTGAATTTTCGAACGTCAAATTTAATAAGCCGCTCAAAGAAGAAAACTTTATCTATGTACCACCAGATAAGAATGTAGATATTACTAACTTTTAGGGAGATTTGTCCGTGCCAGCTTTCGATATCGTTTCAGAATTGAATATGCAAGAAGTCGACAACGCTATTAATCAGGCGAAAAAAGAGCTCGCGCAACGTTACGATCTCAAAGGATCGAAATGCGATATCGAGTGGGATAAAAAGATCATCACTCTTGTTGGCGACGACACCTATAAAATCAATACCGTGCGGGATATTTTGCAGTCTAAACTTCATAAACGTGGGGTTGAGATCTCTTCGATTAAGTTTGCCGAGCCTGTTTCGTCCGGGATGATGATGCTCAGACAAAAAGGTGAACTCAAGCAGGGGATCGACAAAGAAACGGCCAAAAAGATCATCCAAAAGATCAAAGATTCGAAGATTAAAGTTCAGGCCCAGATCATGGATGAGCAGGTAAGAGTGACATCCAAGAGTATAGATAGTTTACAAGAAACAATTGCCCTTTGCCGATCACAGACTTTTGGAATACCACTACAGTTCAATAACATGCGCGATTAGAAGAGGTTGGTAGTCATGATTTCAGAAACAAATGAAGCTGCTAAAAAAGTTCATTTCGTGAGCCTAGGTTGTCCAAAAAATTTGGTGGATAGCGAAATCATGCTCGGCCATCTCATGAAAAATGGCTATCAAGTCACGGAGTCGAGCGAAGATGCTGACACCGTTGTCGTCAATACGTGCGGCTTTATTGACGACGCGAAAAAAGAATCGATCGCAAAGATTCTAGAAATGTCAGAACTCAAAAAATCGGGTTCGCTTAAAAAATTAGTGGTCGCGGGTTGCCTCACTCAGCGATATAAAAATGATCTCGTAGAAGGCTTACCAGAAGCCGATCTTTTTATTGGCTCCGGCGAGTTTCAAAACATCGCAGAGATCTTAAAAAAATCTGACGAAGGTGAAACGAACAAAACTTATTTCAATCTTCCGACTTATCTACAAGAAGAGAATTCTCCCAGGGTGAACTCGGGTCCGTTTTACCGCGCGTACTTGAAAATCTCTGAGGGATGTCTGAAGCGTTGTGCGTTTTGCGCGATTCCGAAAATTCGTGGCAATCTTCAATCCCGTAAACTTTCGGCGATCGTGAGTGAAGCAAAACTTCTCGTCGCTGGCGGAGTTCGCGAACTCAATATTATTTCGCATGACTTTACCGATTTCGGCTTTGATCTCCGTAAGAAAAACCCGGATGCACAAGAGACTCCAGAAAATTTCTTGAGAGCCATCGCGAACCTTGAAGGCATCGACTGGATTCGACTCTTGTATCTATACCCAGACGGAATTAGCGACGAGATGATTGAGATCATCAAGACAAGCCCGAAGTTAGTTAAGTACTTCGATATGCCTTTGCAGCACATCAGCGATGCGATGCTCAAGCGTATGAACCGTCATATGACAAAAGCTGAAATCGTTGAGCGCGTTGAGAAGATCAAGGCCGAAATTCCATCGGCGGTGATCCGTACTCAGTTTATCGTAGGGTTTCCGGGCGAGACCGAGGACGATTTCGAACAGTTATTAGCATTCATCAAAGAACAAGAATTCGACCGTGTGGGTTGCTTCATGTACTCGCCTGAAGACAATACTCCAGGTGGCAAAATGCCGGATCAAATTGACCAAAAAACCAAGCAACGTCGTCACGACAAATTGATGGCTTTGCAGATGAAAATTAGCCGTAAAAAGCATAAAAAATTCATTGGCCAGGTGGTTGAAGTTTTGATCGAAGGTGAAAGTGAAGAGACTGAACTTCTTTTGCAAGGGCGTATGGCCCAACAAGCTCCCGACATCGACGGATTGGTTTTGATCAACGACGGAAAGGCCGATGTTGGCTCGATCGTAAAAGTAAAAATCACCGACAGTCATGATTATGACCTCATTGGCGAGATCGTTCAGGCTTAATTTTGGAGGCTTGACGTGGCGGATAAAACCCTTCTAAGATTTAAGAAGTGGTTTTAATTACGCTCACGTGCAAGGATTCAAGAGTGTTTTCAAGTCGTTTGGTCATTTTATTTATCTGTTCAGCACTGCTGTTTTTCTTGGTGAACGCACTCGTTCACTAGAACACCTCATTCCTCCTCATCATCCTTGTTCCTCTTTGCGATTCCTTTAGATTGAATTTAATCCTCTGTCCTCTTGAAATCATTTTAGGCTTTGCTTAAGCCATTGCTCTATTTGCAACAAATTGGTAGTGCTGTGCCCGTTAGCCCAATTTTTCTAAACATTTTGAGTGGAGGTCTCCCGTGAATCTATTTTTAACGGCGCTTTTATCTACAAGCCTTATGATCAGCGCAAAAGCCCATGCTGATGGCGTGACGATCGATCAATTGAAAGCGCAAGCAGATGCCGAGTATGCGCAACGTGATTATACTCCAGCGGGTGTGGCTCACGCTCAAACGGCTCTGACTCAGTATCAAGGCCTTCTCACAAAAACGACAGATGCTGTTCAGCTCGCACAAATCAATCTTGGAGTCGCAAAATCATACTATTTCATGGGTGATAATTCGACAGACAAAGCAACTCAAAAGCAACTCTTCGCGCAAGGTATGGCAACCGCTGATCTCGTTCTTAAAAACTATGGAATCAACGACACATCAGTTGCAACTTTGACAGACGCTCTCGCACAAAGCTTGAACGCAGCAAATTCGGCTAACAAAGCTAAAATGGATCTACTCGCAGAAGCTCTTTACCAAAAAGCCGCGAACCTCGGTCAATGGGGACAAACAGATGTTGTTGGAGCGCTGACTCGATGGCCTGAACTCCGCAACATCATGGACTTCATTACGAAGCTCAACTCCGCCTCGACAGACAGCACTGGTAAAGTGACAATGGTTTCTTATAAATCAATTCACGGTTTTGCCTCTTACCGTGTTGTTGGTCGTGGTTACTTCGTGATTCCGGGACTTTTGGGTGGAGATAAAACAAAGTCTGAAAAGTACTTAGGTCTCGCATTTACAAGTTCACAAGCTGTCGATGCTTCTGGCAAGGCCTTGAACTTCAGCACAGATGGTTACAACAACATCGATTACACAGATACTCTTCGTGCCAACGGTAAAGCAGCTCAAGCAAAAGCGATCTTGACTGCGTTCGCAGCGGCTAATCCTAAAGATGCTAAAATATTTTCGGCGCAAGATGAAGTGATCGACATCGTAAGAACACAAAAAGAAGCTCGCGATATTTTGAATAAAATGTAGTTCTGATTCTGGTTTGGCCAGGCAATTTGCCTGGCCTTTTCTTTTCCAAAAAAAATTGAAAGGTGCAGTCTTGTGACTCAAATAAAATTTGTAGCTCGAAACTCTTTCTTCGTCCTTTTTCTATTGAGCTCAGCTGCACGCGCGGCCGGTTTGTTTGCTCCCTTCACGATGGACTCAACAGAGACCCTTCCTAAAGGAATTCGCAATTTAACCGTCGCCACTTTCACGACCGATATATCTGGAGCTAAAAACGGTTGGTCAAACGATAAACCGGTTGGTGATGGTCTCAACGAAACCGTTCACTGGAGTGACCTCGTCGCTTCTCAAAAGCCCGGCTACCAAAGAAATAGTCTTCAGGGATACGTTCAATCAAAGGGCTATAACATGAATGATAGCGTCGGCAATTCTGTCGGCGTGGTTGATATTCGAGTGACCGCCGCGATTCCGGTGATGGCTTATGGTATTACCGACGATCTCACGATCGCGGCGATTGTTCCGATTCTTTATTCGAATTTAAATGTTTCAACTGGATGGAACGCCAACGAAAATTTCAACCAAGCAATTGCGAAATTTGCCTCCGACGGCAAAAACTATCGCATTCTTCAAAACAAACAAAAACTCATGAACGTGATTGCGGCCGACATCGGATCAAAAGGTTACGCTCCACTACAGAATGGATCTCGTTCAGGAATGGGCGACATGACCTTCGCAGCCAAATACCGCGCGATCAAAGCAGATAATTATGCTTTAGCGATCGTACCTAAGGTCGTTTTACCAACGGGTGAGACCGCAGACGTCAATAAACTCATCGACGTTGCCCCCGGCGCGGGCGTCTGGGACCTCGGTCTTTCGATTGTTCAGAGTTACAAATTCAACGGAAGACTTTCGCTCGTTCAATCGGTTGGATACACGACCCAGCTTGCGACTTACATGGCAAAGAGGATTCCATTTGATGCGATCATCACGACAACTCCGAACGTTGACGATTCGACTCGCGTTCAACTGGGCGACATGTACGGCGGACAAATTGGCCCTACATATAGAATTACTGAGCTCTTTACCGTCGGTGGGGCCGCAGCGCTTCAGTATAAAGCGCCCGATATTTACTCGGGTTCTAAATTTGATTCTTCACACTATGACTTGATGTCGATGAATACCGAGCAAGTCATGTTTTCTGGTCAGCTCGGCGTAAACTTTAGTACCGTGCCTCTTTACATGAAGAAGACATTTGAAGTTCCGCTTGAGGCGACCCTTGGTTATGCGAATGTTTTTTCTGGAAGAAACGTCAACACGACCGAGCTTTACTCGGCCGCCTTGTCGATGTTCTTTTAATAGGAGAATTGAACTATGAAAATTTTCTTTTTAGCATTTTTGTTAGTTGCGGGCTGTTCGGTTCAGCAAGACCGAGTAACGAGCAATCCACCGAATTTTAATAACGAACAAAAATTGTCGGCCGAGTACGGTAAGATCACTCTGACGAGCGTTTCTATTTTTCTATGGCCAGATATGCCGACTGATGCTCAAGCGATTGCACTTTACAGCGAAGTGGCGGCGAATGCGGCAGCATCGGATCAACTCGAGCTGCAACACCAGAAAACTCAGGCGCAACTCGATGCTTTAAATTCAAGTGGATTTGACTACAGTGCTTGTTTTAAAAGCTTCGAACAGTCTTGTTCTGCAACTCCACCCGCGGGCACGCCCAGTTGTGACGATGTTCAACTGAACAACGATACCGTTCAAAATTGGCTCTACTCTACGGTTGACCAAGTTCCGACAGATGATTTGAGAAAACTTTTTGTTGCTTGCCGTGATTTTACGACTCAAAAAACCAATCTCAAAACAAAACTCGATAAATTGACAGCTTCGGGTGTTGATTTGACAGCTAAAATTCTTTACCGCATTGATCCAGCTTATCAAAAAACCGGAATCCAAACGAACTACAAAAGCTTTAAGAGCCCAACCACTTCGTCGATCACCCTCACGACGGGTACCGATGCGGTCGATATTCGTTTAGACGGTTTCGGTGAAGACAAAAATTTTCAATCAAACATTGACGGCGTTTCAACTTGTGACTCTGCGGTGATGGCTGGCGCGAAACTTTTCGACGTTGCTTACAATCACGAAGCCCGCTCTTTGAATTTCAAAATTCCTGAGGTTGTCAATTGTAACCTCACAGGTGGTGTCTATGCATTTACACTTGAGCGAAATGATTTTGAGGGCAGCCCAAGATTTAGCGGCGATTTGATCTATACCAAAAACGGCATTTCACAAAACGGTTCAGCCAAAATGGATGGAACTTTTGGAAATGCGGCGAGCCTTGCCAAATAAAACGGAGTCAAAAGGTCCCTCGCCGTGGGGGTCGACTACTGTTTAAAGTAATAGATGCCGTCGTAGTTACGACCGAGCTCTTCTGAATCCATGCCGTAGCCCACTACGTAACGATCTTCGATTGTCGTGCCTGTGTAGTCAGGCTTGATTGGGAGTTCGCGACGAGCAGGTTTATCGAGTAGGGCAACGACCTTCAACGATGCAGGATTCGAAGCCAGCAGACGCGTTTTCAAAAAACTTAAAGTACGGCCCGTATCGATAATCTCTTCACAGATCAAAACGTGTTTGCCAGCAATATTGACGCTGATGTCTTTCATGATTCGTACGGTTCCGAATTCTCCGGCGCCGGAGAGTTGCACGAAATCGACTTGTTGGTTGAGATCAAGCTCGCGCATGAGATCGGCAACGAAATGAACAGAACCTTTCAATGGACAAATGAGGATCAGCTCTTTGCCGGCATAATCAGTTTGAATTTCTTTTGCCAATGTTTTTACCAGTTTTTGAATGTCGGCATTCGACAAAAAACTCATCATTTCATCTTGAAGACGTGCCATACTGTTCTCCTCGCGCGCTAGAGCGATATGTTCGACGATCCTGGGCCTGATTCCTGGGCCATTTGCAAATAACGATTGGCAATTGCGTTTTGCGGATCTTTAAGCAAAACGCCTTCCCACTGTTCAATGGCTTCAACGAATCTTTTTGTTTTGTAGTAGACAATTCCGAGTTTAAGTTTTGCTTGGGTAAAATTCGGAGACGCGATAATGACTTGCTTGAGCATCTTGATCGCTTGCTCATAGTCTTCGAGTTTTAAATAACACTCGATAATTTTCATCTTCGTTTCTGATTTTTTACTCGTGAGCTCCAAAGCTTTTTCGTAGTGCGAAATAGAATCTTGATACTGTTTATATTGATAGTAAAGCTCACCGAGTTCGTCATGCTTGGCCGCTAACTTCTCTTGAGTATAAGGATCCCGCTGAACTTTCTTTTGATCTAACACTTTTTGGGCGGCTTGAAATACTTTTTTGCCTTCTTCGTAACGCCCAAGATCGTTCAAGATAATTGAAAGGCCGACGGCAGCATCAATAAACTCTGGATCAATCTCAAGAGCGCGCTTAAAAGTCTTAATCGCTTTATTAAATTTACCTTGATCGTAATAGATGCTCGCCAGCATATGCTGAACTTCGGGATTCTGAATGTTCATCATCACCAGTTGTTGCAAGAGCGATTCTGCGACTTTGTAGTTCGCGTTCTTGAAGTGCTCTCGCGCCGTCTCTAATAAATCTTGAAATTCAATTTGTGCCATATTTTTTGAATTCACCATATGCTTTTTTAGCTTCGTCTGAGCCAGCATATTGGCTTTCGAGGCTGTTGTACAATTGTCGGCCTTTATCTTTTTCTCCCGTTTCGAAAGCAGATTTGGCTGCTCCGTACAGGGCGCGAGGTTCAAAGCCGAGACCAGGATATTTATCGAGAACTGTTTCAAATCTTTTTTCTGCGCTATCGTACATCTCACGAATGAAGTAAAAATGCGCGATATAGAGTTCTTTTTCTGCCTTCATTTTCAAACAATCAGCCCTGTGCTGTTTTGCTTCGGCCACGTACTGCGAACTTGGATACGAATTAACGACCTCGTCAAAATAAAGAATTGCTTTGTCGGCAGTCGATAAATCGCGATCGATACTGGTCGGAAGTTGCATGAAATAGCTCATCGCTAGACGAAAAGTAACGTAATCAATCTGTGCGTGCTTAGGATGAAAATCTTTAAAGAGTTGATAAGCATTTTGAGCTTCGATAAAAGCCTCGCGTTTATACTGAAGATCGGCAATTTTTAATTCCGAAAGTGCTGCAAAACGGCTGTAAGGATTTTTATTCTTAATATCTTGAAACTTCTGAATCGCTTCTTCGTAGCGTTCATCTTTTTCAAATTCTTCAGCGAGTTTGAACGCTCCTTCAGGGGTTGAGGTATCGATTTTATCAGCGGTCGAACAAGCCGACACACCTAAGACCAAGACGGCGATCTTAAAGGTTAAAATAAGTTTTGCGATGAGGCTATTTTTCATTGAAATGAGCTTATTGCCGCACCCCAACCCAAGTCAACTTTTTAGAGGCTAGGACCGTTCTTCCAGGCGAGGAAACTCAATCAAATGCTCGTAAATGGCGGTGAGCGTGACTTTGAGGACACTCGCCACGGGGATTGAAATCATCATGCCGAGGACGCCCATCATTTGAGCTCCGATAATAATCACGATGATGACAAGTGCGGGATGTAAATTCACGATCTTCGCGACCACAAGAGGGATAATAAACAACATATCAATCAGCTGAGCAGCAAAATAGACGGAGCAGACGATCAGAATGTTGATTCCAACCGGATCTGCCAGATGCGCGTCTGGTGAAATCAGTGCGATAGCTACCGCAGGTGCGGCGCCGATCAGGGGCCCGATGTAGGGAATTAAATTTGTGACTGCGGCTATAATAGCAAGCAAAGTCGCGTAAGGAAACGACACGCAGAGGAGGCCAACCCAAACGACAAATCCAACAATGGCGGCCTCGAGAAATCTGGCGCGAATGAATCCGCCCACTTGCTCGTTGATTTGGTGAAAGAGATTGAGCGCGAGTTCAAAAAGATTATTCGGAACGAGACTTAAGAGGGAGCGCGAAAGAGCTCTTCCATCTTGAAGCATAAAAAAAGCAAAAAGAGGGGCCAGAATAAGGACCGTAAATGAGTGCGACAAAATGGAAGGAACGACGCCCGAAAGCGTGCTTGATTTATCGAGTAACCAATTGTTAATGAACCTAGAAAAATTAATATCATTCGTACGAAAAAAAATTTTGAAATGTTTTTCAGTGTTTACGATTAGCGTAATTAAGTCTGTTTGTAATTTAGGAGCTTCGTGCAAAAGCTGCTGAACCTGATCGACGATCAATGGAACAACGAGATAAATTCCTAAAAAGATAACGACGCCACTGCTCAGAAAAATCACAGTGAGAGCAAGCGCCCGCGGAACATGGCGACGTTCAAGCCAATCGACGAACGGACCAAACATATAGTTAATCACAAACGCCAAAACAAAAGAGACTAGTAAGTCATCAACCTTAATCAGCACGATGAGACTCGCGAGGAGAATCGCGATGACGGCCGTGAGCCTCAGCAGGCGCTCGCGTCTGAGACCAGAAATTTGAATGGGAACTTTATACATTGGTATTTTCAATCGGCGGAGGCGTTTGCGAATGTTTAAGGGTCATTCGAAGTTCTGAAACTTTCGAAGTTGTTTCTTTAAGTCTTCGGCCGAGAACCTCCGCGAGTCTGAAAACAATTTTGACTCCCGTCGAAGGGCTACGGCTCAAGATTTCTAAAAGATCAGGTTTAAAAAATCCGATGAGTGAAGATTCTTCGCGAGCGACGGCGGTTGCAGTTCGGCGACCATTTTCTTCGACGAGAGAGAGCTCACCGAAGAAGTCCCCATCGGTAAGTTGCGTAATAAAAATATCACGAAAATCTTCGGACGCATTTTTATCAGAAACAAAAATCTCGATTCGTCCCTTCGCGATCATATACATGCCTACGCCCGCTTCGCCCTGTTTGAAGACGCTTTCGCCGGCGTGAAATTTTCGAAGGTGAACAATATTTAGTAATAGCTTAAATTCGCGATCGGTCAGATCTTGAAAAAGATGGTTGGTTTTCAAGGCACTGAGGACGTCGCTATTTTGGTTTTTGTATCTGAAAACATTATCCCACAAATAATTCATGTATCACGTCCACGCGTTAGCATTAGATTTTTTTTGAGTGTCCAGCCGGTCATCCCACCCGGAAATGTCACTTGAAGATAATCACCTTGCGAAGCCTCGACGATCACTTCGAGACCTTCGAATAATTCAAAGAGTTGTGTACTTTCAGCGTCGGGAGCTGACAGAACCGAAATTTTTGTTGGCAGAACAGTTGCGCGCAGAATCGTCAGGTCATAGAGTTTCGCCGAGCTGATCACCGTTGATAGGATGAGAAGGCAAAACAAAATTCCTGCAACCCACGGAATTGGGGGCGCGGCGAGTTCTTGTTCGCGTGATCTTTTCTTCTCTCCAAGATAAGAAAAAAGAAGCCAGAAAAAAGTGGCAAAAATAAATGCGGTCAAAAGAAATAAATACTCAACCTGAGTCCGATTAAGAACACGTTCGCGTAAAATTTCGAAGCTATCATTTTGGCGATTGAGCTCGGGATGTTCAATGCGTTTTTGAATGAAATTAAGAGAATCGTTTGCGAGTTGATTGTGCGGATCAAGTTCGAGAGCCCTGCGCCAAAGTGCGACGGCAGCGCCGATGTTTTTGGATTCGTACTCAACTAGACCTAAGTCGTAAAAGCCTTCGCTACTTGCTGCTTTGTTTAAGAATTGTGTAAACAACTGCCGCGCTTCATCGAGACTATGTTTTTTATATGCTGCAACGGATGCTTGAAAAAGTGTATTCGAATCAGCTGTCGATAGAGTTGGCGAGAGCGGCGGCGAAAGAGCTGCCGGAGTCGCGGAAATTTGCGCCGTAGGGCTAGTTGCCGGAGTCATTTCGACAACAGGTGAGCTGATCGGGGTCGGCGCCTGCGATGGGGCGGTGCCTTGCGCGAAAAGAATCGAACCAAAAGTCCAAGTCGCAGCAATGAAAAATAATTTTCGCATAGTTTGTAATTGTAGATCTTTGATGGCGTTCTGCAAGATCTTTTTTTGTTTTGTATACTTAGCTATAGCTCGGGGATAAAATATCAGTCGGTCTACTAAAAAGTATTTCTCTCAATTATTTACTTTCAACAAGGATTCGAGCATGTCGGAACTGATCGGAAATCAAATTCACAAAAGCGCAAAAATTGAAAACCTCATTAAACAATTAGTCGACGAAGTGGGCGCCGCCGGAGCACACATCAAAGGCATTAGGGAACCCCAAGCTGATCGAGCAGAACAAGCAAAAAAATCTTTTGATGATGTTGCGAAGTACCGTGGACGGCCGTTATTTTATCCATTTTTGGGAACTGGAGCCGGCCAAGGCGTCTACGTCGAAATCGAAGATGGAAGCGTTAAGCTTGATTTGATCAATGGCATCGGCATCAATCTTTTTGGACATGCCCATCCGCGCATCATGAACGCGTGCGTGCGCGGCGCTATTTCGGATGTCGTCATGCAAGGAAATCTTGAGCCGAGCAGTGAATACGCGGTCATGGGAAAAAAGCTCGTTGAGCTCGCAAGTAAAAATAGCCGACTCAAATATGCATGGCTCTCAACTTGCGGAACGATGGCGAACGAGAATGCACTCAAAATGGCGAGACAAAAACATTTTCCAGCTAAAATGATCTTGGCAATGAACAATGCGTTCGCCGGCCGTTCGCAAGCGATGGCTGAGGTCACAGATAACCCAAGCTATCGTCAGGGATTACCTGAATACAAAGAAGTATTGCGTATTCCGTTCTACGACGCGAAAGATCCGCGCAGCGCTGAAAATGCACTTAAGATTATGAAAAATCACGTTGCAAAATTTGATAAGCAAATCGCGACATTTGTTTTTGAACCGATGCTTGGTGAAGGCGGTTACCGTCGTGCTCCTAGAGAATATTTTATTCCGATGCTTGAGTTTTGTAAACAACAGAATATCGCCATTTGGTTAGATGAAGTTCAGACCTTCATGCGAACCGGTGAGATGTTCGCGTTTGAAACGCTTGATCTTGGCAAATATGTCGACATCTGCACCGTCGCTAAAACTTTACAAACGGGCGCGACTCTTTACACCGACGAATATAATCCAAAGCCGGGGCTGGTCTCGGGCACGTTCTCGGGTTCTTCGGCCGCTTTGTCTGCAGGTATTGAATGTATGAATATGCTCACTAAAGAAGGTTACCTCGGACCAAAAGGCAAGATTAATCAGATTCACAATGACTTTGTTGGTATGCTTAATCGCTTGAACGAAACGACTTGCAAAGGTCAAGTGACCGAGGCGGGTGGTATGGGTTTGATGATTGCTTTTACTCCACTCGATGGCGGGAGAGACACCGTGAACACGCTTCTTCAAAAACTATATAAAAATGGAATAATCGCTTTTTCTTGCGGTCAAAGTCCTTACCGATTGAGATTTTTAGTCCCGGCAGTTATCGACGCGAAAGATATTGAGCTAGCCGGCAAAATTATCGAAAAATCGATTCACGAAATGATGTGATATTAAGTGGATTTCAATGATATCTGTCGCAAATTTATTTCAATTGATTCAAGTCCCGGGACCGGAAACTGGGAGCTCGTTCAATATGCGGCAGAACTTTGTAAAGAAGCGGGCCTTTTTGTCGAGATTCAACAAGAGAATCTCAATGGAGTTTTGCAATCGAATTTAATTGCTAGACCCACAGAAGAAATACCTTCTGATGAACTAATGCTTCAAACGCATCTCGACACTTCAGATCCTGGGCCTTTTGCTCTATGGACCAAGACGGGCGCGAACCCTTTTAACGCTAGCATTTATCAGGATGCGATTTATGGCTTGGGCGCGGCCGATGTAAAGCTTGATTTTTTATGTAAGCTCGAAGCGGTGAAGCCTTTCGTGAAAGCGAAAATGAAAATTCCGTTCGTGTTGGTCGGAAGTTTCGGTGAAGAGATTGGCATGCAGGGCGCGATTAAACTCATTCGTAAGAAAAAGATTTCGGCAAAACGGGCTTTGATTGGCGAACCGAGCGGAATGAAACTCGTTCGCGCGGGCAAAGGCTTCGGCACCGTCGAAATTGAAATTCCCTTTTCGGGCGAAGAAGTTGAGTACCGACGCAACCATGATCTCAGCGAAAGCTCGAGTACCCAGAGTAAAATCTTCGTCGGAAAAGCTGCGCACTCCTCTGTTCCCGAAGTCGGCGACAATGCAATTCGTAAAATGTTTGATTACTTTACGAAGCTTCCAGATGGTCTCATGCTGATGGAAATGCAGGGCGGAGTCAGCTTCAACACCGTACCGGCAAATGCCGTTTTAGAAATCGATGCCGTGGGCGGCATTAACGATGCCATCGGAAAAAAGTTAGAGAAAATTTTAAAAGTTATTTTACAAGTCGAAGAGGATTTTAAGAATTTTCCAGACGTTCATTTTAATCCACCGATCCCGACTTTGAACATAGGGATGGTTCGAACTTTTCCCGATCATATTAAGCTGTCGGGATGTTGCCGTGTGCCTCCAACGGTGACGAATGAAAATTTTGAAAATTGGATGACGCTCTTAAGAAAAACTTGCGAGTCGGTAGGCGCAACTTTTCGCGTCACCGATTATAAGCAAGCTTTCAAAAATCAAGGACACTCCGCTTTTCTGACCATCTGCCAAGAACAACTTGAAAAAATGGGTATGGCGAATGAGCTCGCAACGCAGGCTGTAACGAATGAGGCGAATGTTTTTAGTCGATTTGGAATCGAATGTGTCGTGACAGGTCCGGGGCAGGGTGTTGGCAATTCCCATGCACCCAATGAACATGTCAAGATAAGTGACCTCAACCAAGCCATTGAATTTTACCGCTTGGTTGTCGAGAAAGTCTGTTTATGAGTTTTGTCTTACGAAACGTGCATCTCCAAGATTTGAAACAGCTGAGCGATCTCGCCAGCCAATTTTCACTTTTGAATTTGCCAGCCGATAAAAAAATCTTGGCCGAGAAAATTGAAAGAAGCATGGCTTCTTTTGCCGGCGAACTTCCGCCGCGTGAGTCTGAATATCTTTTTGTTTGCGAAGATCTCGAAGAGAGTATCATCGTCGGAAGTTCTTTAATTCTTGCAAAACACGGCACTGAAGATGTTCCTCATTACTATTTTAAAGTCGTGAAGAAAGATCGCTATAGTGAAGATCTCGGCATCGGTTTTATTCATCAAGTTTTACAACTGAAGGAAGACTGTGATGGTCCCACCGAAATTGGTGGATTACTCGTTGATCGCAATTACCGAAGACGTCCCGAAAAATTAGGAAAACAAATTTCTTTAATTCGCTTTATCTACATGGGAATGTTTCGCGAAGATTTTGAAAATCGTTTATTGTGCGAGCTGACCCCACCTTTGGCTGAAGCGGGCCGAAGCGAATTTTGGGAAGCACTCGGCAGACGCTTTACCGGACTTCCATACCAGGAAGCCGACCTCATTTCTCAGAAGAATAAAGAATTCATCAGTAGTTTGTTTCCGGAGCAAGATATTTACATGACGTTGCTCGATTCGCGCTCTCGTTTAGTTCTAGGACGAGTGGGTGACGAAACTTTGCCTGCCCAACATTTATTAGAGAAAATTGGATTCAGTTATTTGCACGAGGTTGATCCTTTTGATGGTGGTCCGCACTTTGGCGCCAAGCTCGAAGATGTAACCCTTGTTAAAAATGGCAAATGGCATACCGTTGCCGCTCCCGAAAAAGCAGGTTTTAGCAGTACGGCTCTCGTAGGCTTTAAACGTGAGGGTGAGTTTCGCGGTGTGAATACTCTGTGCAATTTTCAAGATGGAAATATTTCGTTACCGACAATGACCCAAAAGGTTTTGGACGTCGAGCCCGGAGAAAAAGTTTTTATTTCGCAAATTCCCTAGGAGTAAGATATGAAAGAATTAAAATCGATTCCATTTTTAGGTGACTACATTGATGGGCAATGGGTGAAATCAGATCGTCCTGATGGAGAGTTCTTAGATATTAGTCCTTCTGATTTAAAAGATCAGGTAATGAAACTGAATTACCGTCACGACCATGTCGCTCAAGCCTGTTTGGCGGCGAAAGAAGCTTTTAAAACGTGGTCTCAAGAAACTCCCGAAAAGCGCATCGGAATGATTCGTAAGCTCAAAGAAGTTTATATCGCACACGCAGAACAAATCACCGAAGTGATCGCGCGGGAAACGGGTAAGCCCCTTTGGGAATCCGCGACCGAAGCAAAATCAATGGTGAACAAAATTGATATCACTCTCGACTTCTCGATGAAGCTCATCGCTGAAGAACGTATTGTGAATGCTTTGCCGAACGTCGACGGTTATATTCGTCATCGTCCGCGCGGGGTGATGGCAGTTCTTGGACCATTTAATTTTCCGGGACATTTGCCGAATGGTCATATTATTCCTGCTCTGGTAACGGGTAACACCGTCGTATTTAAGCCGAGCGAACTCACTCCCGCAATTGGTCAATTGATGGCTCAACTTTTCGAAAAAGCAGAATTTCCAAAAGGAGTTTTCAATCTCGTTCAGGGGGAGGCCGAAACGGGTCGAAAACTCGTGGCTGATGAAAACGTCGATGGCGTCTTATTCACCGGCTCTTACGAGACTGGCCTTAAGATCAAACAAAAAACGATCGAACATCATTGGAAGTTGCTCGCTCTTGAAATGGGTGGCAAAAACGCATCGATTGTTTGGGAAGATGCCGATCTCAACAAAGCGATTTACGAAAGCATCATAGGTTCTTTTATTTCTGCAGGCCAGCGCTGCTCTTGCACGAGCCGCATCGTTCTTCATTCAAAAATTTACGATCAGTTCGTTGAAAAATTTTACGAAACGGCCAAGAAAATTACGATCGGTCACTGGAGTGAAAATAACTTCATGGGGCCACTCATAAATGCGGGTGCAGTTGAAAAATATCTGCGCTTTCAAGAGATCGCCAATCGTGAAGGATGCGAGCGCCTCATGCGAGGTAAAGAACTTGAGACCTCTTCCTACCGTGGTCACTACGTAACTCCAAGTATCTGTCTCACCAAATCTTTCGATCCGAATTCAATTTACCAAAAATCTGAAATCTTCGGACCGAACGTCGCGATTTACAAAGTAGATGATTTCGATGAGGCGCTTAAGATCAACGACTCGACGGGCTTTGGCCTCGTCACTTCTGTCTTTTCAAAGGATCGCGCGCTTTACGAAAGAGCGGCAACTCAAGCCAAAGTCGG
>JAYTQQ010000254.1:0-1934 GCA_043746635.1 Bdellovibrionales bacterium
GAATGTTCTCGATTGCTCAGAGTAAAACTCACCCCAGGCATTAATTACTTTGAGAAGCTTTTCGACATAACTTTTAGAGAGGCCTTCTTTTTGAAAGTAACGATAAAAATCCTTTTGCTTTTTAAAGTATTCGTGCGGCTGAAGCCTTAGTTGAGTAAGAATCTTTTGAACCAAATTCCAGTGTTGAATTTGCTTTCTCAAATTGTATTCGCCGCCATACCAATTTTCTTCCATATAAAAAATGAACGCCTTCGAAAGTTCATCTGGAACAATTGAGTTTTCTATAGTGATCAGGTCAGTGAGTCTCTCGCCAGCCTTTATTTTTGATGACTGCTCTTTTCGTTTTATAGCGGCTAAGGCGTTAAGTTTTTTCGCGTGATCTTTGGCTTGTTGAGGTGTCATCTGATTACTAAAACCAAGAGCGGTAAGAGCAATCAAATCTACTTTTTTCTCTTGGTATTTTTTGTTTTTTTGATCCCATTCTGCTTGCGTAGCAGTCCACTTGAGACCCTTAAGAGATTGGTATTTTCTCACTGTAATATGCGACATGATTTCTTATCGGTTGAGACGACAGATTTATCAATAATAGAAATTTACTAATGATTTCAATATACGAAACATACGAATGAAAAACAGCAGAAACCTGCGAATGGTTTCTGCTAACTACTTGATTTTGTTGGATTTCTAAAAAGAATTGGATGGGGTGGCAGGACTCGAACCTGCGAATGACAGAATCAAAATCTGTTGTCTTACCAACTTGACGACACCCCAGCACCGGACAAAACAGAAGCTTCAAATTAAAAAACATGCTGAGCTTAGGCAAGTAAAATAAAATACTTGCTTAAATTAAGCGCCGAGCTAATAAGTCTCTTTGGAGGATTTATGTCGGTGGAGTATCCATATGCTAGCTTTTGGCGCAGGTTTTTGACTCTTTTTATTGATGGGCTCATCCTCATTATCCCTAACATCATTTTGAACCATATTTTGCCGGTTGCCGGCGGGATTCTGCTGTTTTTGTTTTATAAGCCGATTTTTGAGTGTTCGCCGATTCGGGCAACCCCCGGCAAGGCGTTGATGGGCATGATTGTCGTCGCTGAGGATGGTTCAAGACTCACTTACAAGCAGGCTTTGATTCGTTGTTTGATGTCGATCGTGTCGGGCATGTGCATGTTTATCGGTTATCTTCTCGCACTGTTTACGGACCGCCACCAAACTCTGCATGACCTTGTTGCCCAAACCGTCGTTCTCGATCACGAAATGCCGCAGGCAAATTTCTTTGATATTTGGCTTAGCGAACTCAAATACATTTTTGGAAGAGGAAGTTCAGAGATTTTTAGCGAAGGACCACGCCCGTCTAGCACGACTCATGAAGGTCCCACAACTTTTGGCGCTCAAGAGTCTCATTTTTCAAGAACAGTTGTCGATTCGTCTGCGGTAGAGGCTCTTGAAAAACTTCACAAGCTTTTCACCGACGGTGCGATCACCGAAGCCGAATTCAACGCTAAAAAGGCTGAACTCCTCAAACGAATTTAATTTTCTGCAGGAATATGAGTGCTCAAGCACTGCCAGCGAAAGACCAAAAAAAAAGAGGCAGCGTTTCAAGCTACCTCCACCAAGTCACCTAGGGCCCCCTTAGGTTTCTTCGAAAGAAAAACTAATAATCAGAGTTCTCTGGCGCTTTTTGCCTTTGCAAGTTATTAAGCGATTCACCCATCGAACGAATTTCATTTTCATAAGCTTCGAAAACTTTATTTTCAATTTCGGTTCGAGTTTCTTGATTGAGCGGATGTGCGATGTCTTTGAATTGTCCGTCTTTGCGTTTTTTACTCGGCATCGCAACGAAAAGTCCGCCGGTGCCTTCGATAATTTTAAGATCCCTGATAACGAAACAATTATCGATCGTAATCGATACGTAGGCCTTCAGTCGATCTTCA
>JAYTQQ010000255.1:0-10400 GCA_043746635.1 Bdellovibrionales bacterium
ATGGTAAAAGTATTTGAGTCTCAAACTCAACTAGATATTATTTATCCAGATTACCAGCTGATTGACGAAGAATCGAGACCTATTAAAGCGGTAAAAACCAGAGTTTTTTCATTGTTGGATCTCGCCGTAAAGATGTATTGCCAGCCGGGTCCAGGAGCATTGTTTCGCAAAGAGGTTTTTTTGAAGCTTCGGGGCTGGAAAGAAGATCTTCGACAAGCTCCCGACTACGAATTTTGGTTAAGGGCTTCTCGCTATTTTAAATTTGTAAGATACGAACATAATATCGCAAGCTTTAGGGTTCATGAAAGATCGCAATCATTTCAAGCTCCTAGCTATGTGAAATCAGAAGAACCCTTTTCAGTGATGCAAGACTTTATACTTCAAGGATTTTTACCTGTCCTCGAGGGAAAGCAGGCCTACGCGCTTTCTCAATCCCACATTTTCTCAGCAAGACTCCACTTACGAGCATTAAGATTTAGGCCAGTCCTGAGTCATTTGTTAAAGGCATTTTTGCTGAGTCCCAGACAAACATTATCGGCCTACTCACTTAAATTGCTTCTACATGGTCTGCTAGACCCACTCAGGTACAAGCTTGATCAAGGCCTAAAAAACATTCTACGCAAATACAAATAAATTTCATATTCTTTACTTTCTTAAAGAAATGACCGTTAAGACAATATGACCAACTTAACGATAATTCTTTGCTGCGCATTTTTTGAATCGGTTATTTTCGTAGCGCTCCTCAAACGCTACGTGCCGAATTTTGGACTCGTATCAAAAAGAAATTTTAGGCGCTTAGAACCCAGTCAAATTCCTTTACTTGGTGGGCTAGGTATCTATATTTCATTTTTAAGCTCATCTCTATTTTTTTTGAGCTCGCCTTCAACCTTACGCTTTTTCGTAATGAGCCTACCAATTTTAATCGTTGGTATTGCCGATGATATCTATGAGCTTTCGCCTCGGACAAAAGTCACGTCTCAACTTCTAGCGATAGTAATTTGGTGCCTTAACGAAACTCCCACCTTATTAATAGACACTGGTGTGTCGTCACCTCTCGCTTATATTTTTTCTGCATTCTGGATTTTGGGGGTAATGAATGCCACGAATATGATCGACGGCATAGATGGTATCGCATCAAGTTTTGCAATTCTTGGTTTCGCCGCTGCCGGATTTCTACCAGGGCAAATCGATTCAACTGGTTTATGGATCATGTCCGCATGTTACTGTGGCTTTTTTGTCTTTAATTTTGCTCCAGCAAAAATTTATTTGGGAGACTTAGGAAGTCAACTGATCGGTTTGTATTTGGCTACCGAGCTTATGTGCTGGAGGCCAACGATACCGAGCAAATATAATCTTTTGGTGCCGTTAATGATATTTGCGTTTCCGCAGATCGACGCGATGCTAGCGATTTATCGTCGTCTAATGGCGGGGCAGAGCCCCTTTCACGCCGATAAAGAGCACCTCCATCACAAAGTTTTACACTCTCTAGAAAGCGTTCGACTTTCTTGGGTATTCATAAGCATCATTATCGCAATCAACGCGGTCACCGCCCTCATCATTTCTGCCGATACCGAAACCTTTATAAAGTTCGAAGTTTTAATTTCATCTGTGACTCTCTTAACGACCCTCTTATGGTGGACCATAAAAACAGAAAAAGTCATGACTAGTAGAATTGCCCAATACGGCAATGTTATAATTCAGAAAAAATTTGAAATAGCTCAAGAATTAGAAATCACCTCTAGCCTAAAGAGCATCGTGGTCTATGATCTAAAGCCCTATTACGAGGGTCTCTTGGTTCGCGGCTTGGGAGCCATCGATAATTTTATAGAAAGCTTTTCGCTACTTATAAAAAAGCAACATCCAAAATCAGAGGTATTTTTGATCGGAGATTACTCGATTTTAATTATGAGAAAATACTTTGCTGATTCGGTCGAATTTAAAGCTGAAGTAAATCTTCAATTTCTTGGACTTACCAAAAAATACAATATTCAAAAAAACGACAGCGCAAGCCCTCGTGGACTCAGTTTTTTAAGTTTAACTGAGCTTGAACAGCTCGCTAAAAAAAATAAAATTTTAGTCATAAAAAGAGACGAAAAACTATCTTCACAGAAGATGGCAGGATAATTCAAATGCACAAAGACGTAAAAAAACTATTTGATTCTTTTGAGATACTACAAGATGGGGCCAGTCTAAAACTTGCCCTGCAACATATAAGTCAAAGTGACGTTTCTATCATTTTAATAACAAAACAAAATATCTGTTTAAATATAAGTTCTATGCTATTAAAAGAAAATTTCTTTACATTTAAGTTAAAAGCTCCAGTTCCACTCATAAATCTAGAAGAACCAATCTATATTACGTTTTCGGTCCCGGGCGCACTCTATGCAGTGAAAAGTTTTGTTCAATATTCGGCGCCTGGTGAATTTCTTCTGCCGGCCGATATCGAACTGCGAAAGATCAGACTAAGAAAAGACCCCAGAGTTAATACGACCAATTTAAAAGGCATTAATTTAAATATCGAAGATGTTCACTCTAAAACTGAAAACGTTAACTTACTCATTACAAATTTGAGCACAGGCGGACTGTCTTTTCTCTTGTCCGACGCTGAAAACATTCAGTTAGCGCTTGGCCAAGAAATTTCGTGCGATATCATCCATAGATTTCGTTCGATTAAAAAAATAAAGGCAATTATTCGACATCAAAATCAGATCCCAACCGGCATACAGTGGGGAATCGAGTTTCAACTCACAAATGCCCAAAAAATATTAATACTTGAGCTGTCACTTCAAATTCAGCGTGAAAGCTTGATGGCGGCCTAACTCTGCCTCAGTTAAATTGTGAGCTGGCCCCACATCTAGTTTTTTGCGCATCGTCGCCAAAAATATAGGATGCCGAAAAACTTTCGCTTTTACGAGCAAACCTTATTTTTTAAGACAAAAAACGATCTTATTGCCTCTCGAGATGGGGTGACTTTATTTCTCGACTCGACTTAATACTTTGAAATAAGAAGTAAAAGATCTGCAACCTGGTTCATCGCGAATTGAAGTTTGGTTTTAAAGTCTTTTGTCACATCGAGATCGGCGAGATCGGTGATTCCTCGGATCTCTACAAAAGGTAACGAATTAAATTGAGAAGCTCTGGCGCCGCCCGCGCCTTCCCACGCGACAGCGAGGGCTCCCGTCTGAAGCCGAATTTCTGCTGCTCGATCGGTATCGACGATGTCTTCATCGCCACTCGCGATTATCCCAAAATGAACACTTTTCATATTTAACGATGAAATTTTTTGGAGCCACTCAGGATCGCCCAAAAATTCGGGAATAGGCTTTGTAAAAAAACGTAGCTTAAAATCATGTTCAAGAGTTTTTTCGGCGACGACAATATCACCAATCGAAAGCTTATCGCTCAACCCGCCCGCGCACCCAATGCAAAATATCGCTTCGATCTCTTTATAGTGACTGATGAGAAATTGAGTTTGAATTCCAAACTGAGTCTTACCATGACCGGCGAGCGAGAACTTCATGTTTAACAGCGGAGCACTCAAAACTTTTAAATTTCCCGCGCGCTCCTCGTTCAACACGACTAATTTTTCTTTGAGCCGCGCAAGGAGAAATTCGAGCTCAAGTTTCAGAGGGCACAAGATAAGAATGTTTTTAATTTTGATCTCCAGGGGCAAATCTAGACGCCACGCCCACGGTGGGCCGAAGCGGATTTGCGAATATGTTCCATCAGCTCGAGAGGATCAATATCAAAAGCACCGACATCAATGTTGAGCATCGTAAAGCCTAACTTCTGACTGTGTCGCATATTCAAAAGTTTCGCGCCGCTCAGTCTTGAGACGTATTTTTCAGGATCGACCATTCTCAGACAAATGAAGTGATTGTTATCGTACCTATTTTCGATCTGTACGTCTTCAATATCCGCCCAAAGGATCAGGCCGACGCCAAGCCTTCGATCGCTGATGCCATCTTCGTTCATCGTCAATACTGGAACCGAAGACGGCCACGCGAGAAGCAAAAGAAAAATAAAACTTCCGCCCGCGACGAGGAGCAAAATAGCCAGATTAAAATTTTTTTTCATTTCGAATAAGTACACCGAACCGCCACCGACAACGAGTGCGATAATGACGAGAGCCATTGAAAATACATAAATCAATTTTCTATTCTTCGGAACGAGCGTCACAATCATACCTACATTCGACCTATCTCTATGCTAAAAGTCAAACTTTTGAGGCGTTTCGGATAAGCACCGCCCGAGTTGCCCCACTTTTCGGAGTCATAGACTCACCTGAGCGGCGTGGGCATGGCACCTGGCTTGCTAGCTGTTATTCATTAATAGATCTGTATTCGGGAGGGGGCACATGAAACTATTCAACTTGTTTTTAATTTCTTTTTTCATGGGCGCGACTCCTTTTGTCGTTTCTCTCGAACAAAGAATCGAACCCGTTAACTCGGTCATTCTGCAAGAAGAAAGGGTCAGCATAAACGACAGGCAGACCCCGAAGTATCTTGACGCCGAGTCCACATCAGATGCCGCTATTGTAAGTATGGATTAAAAATAAACCCCACAGGAGAAGAAATGTATAAAACTAAGAATCGAATTCCAGAAGCGAATCGAACTCAAATTATTGACGTCCTCAACGCGTGTCTTGCGACTTGCCTTGATGGCGTGCTCAATTCAAAACAAGCTCATTGGAATGTAAAAGGTCCAAACTTCATCGCTCTGCATGAGCTGTTTGACCAAATCTACGCAAGTTTCGGAGAGTACTCAGATCTCGTCGCTGAACGAGTCGTTCAGCTGGGCGGAATCGCTGAAGGTACCGTTCAGTTTGTTGCCAAAAAATCGGCTCTCAAAGCCTACCCTGTTTCAATCGCTGATGGTCACGCCCACGTTGAGTACCTTTCGGACACTCTCGCATCAGCGGCCGTTCAGATTCGTAAAGGGATCGACGCTTGTAACGAAATGAAGGATGCGGACGCGGCCGATATTTTAACTGAAATCTCTCGCGGAATCGATAAACACCTTTGGTTCGTTGAAGCTCACCTCCAAGCTCCGCGCTAGTATTAAGCCTTATATCAGGACAGCTTAACTGCCGACCGACTTACACGCTTGTTCTTTACGGTATTCCTCAAGAAAAAATCCTTCAGGTAAAAGCTGAGCTTGTCCAATTTCATCTTTTATTAAGAAAACCGCCAGCCTGAAGGGCTGGCGGTTTTTAAAAAGAATTAATGCTTCAGATTTGAAGCTACTTTTTTTGCAGCGGCTTGGTTGAAGTACATAAATGCACCGATAGCCAAAATCGAAACTCCTGCGCTCACGAGAGCAATCTGTTTCCAGTTCTCACGAGAGAATTTTTTAATTGCGGGGAAGGTCGTTGATCTAAATTGGCTCACAAACTGTTGAGCGTCCTCAACAAGCTCTTGTGCCTTTTCACTATCGGTAATGATACCTGTTAGCGGAGTCGACAAGCCCGCATGGTTAGCACGAGTTTTACCTTGGTTGCGATTTTCTGTTTTGTCCATTTGATTGACCTTTCGTTAGTTTAAGTGACGACCTATTACATTTTTTCAGAAACAACTTCTAATTCATCTATAATATTGGCAGTTCCTGCGACATTCCTGGCATCCGCTAATATCTTTTTCATTTCAGCTTGGCTTTTCAAAGGACCTTTTAAGGTCACCAATCCGTTCATGCTCATGATTTTAATATTCTGAGCGTATGTCGACATTGACTTATCACGCATGATACGTCGTCGGATCTCACGAACAACGGCTACATCTTTCGGAGCATTCCCTTGTTGATCTGCCGTACGTTCGTAAGAAGAGCGATCACGCTCATTGACACGACTATTGTCAGCGCTTGTTTCGCCAAGCACATACGCGCTCAATAAAAACAAGGTCGTACCAACCAAAAAGCTTGTCACTTTTGGCTTGAGCATAATCTAAGCCTTTGTCATCTTTTTAATTTTATCTTTGGCCTGATATAAACGATCCGCAACATTGTCGACCGCCTGGTTGATTGTTCCGCTCATTTTATCATTTATTTCATTTTTCATTTTGAATCTCTTTTCTGCTAAGTGAAGTTTGTTTAGTTCAGAAAGGTATCGTCTTCGACATCTTTTAACGGAGTCGCAGTTTTGATAGTTTCAGCTTGCTTCAAAAGAACGCTCAAACCAAAAGCAACAACTGGAGGAATGATTTGCCTCCAATTTGAAACCACGTAATTCGAAAGCTCGCTCATTTCATTGATGCTATCTTCAAAAACTTCTTTTTCTTCATCAATAAAATTCTGTAACTTTTGTCTGAGCACTTCAGGATGTTGCAAAAATCTCATAAGCATATCGTGATTGCTGTCTGTTGATTGTGTATCTTGTTCATCTTTCATTTTATTTTCCTTTCAATGAATTGTTATGAATCCTCCGCTTAAAATTACTGAAGTAAGAGAATCCGACGATTGCGCCAGTTTAGAATTTGCTTATAAATATCGTCGACCAAATCAAAAACTAATTCGTTTGGATCTTTGCTCATCGAACGAGATAAAAACTTGCCTTGAGTCGAAACGATTTCAATCGCCCCCTCGTATGCATTTTTAATTTTCGATACTTGGGATGAAAGTGTAGAATCTGAAGGGGCCTTGTCGAGCAAAAAATCTAATTTCCCCTTCAAGATGTTTTTAAACTCGCTATCCATATTTTCTAATGTCAATGAAATCATTGGCCTCTCCTTATGATGAGCGCAACCGAATTCTTCAATTGCTCACAACAGGATTTTGCAAGCGAGCTGCCAAAAATGAAAATGACGTAAGTCCTCAAAATAACGCCGTTTTGATTTTCATTAGATTTTATACTCTGGGACTAGAGTGTCTCTGCAGGGGCAATCAACCCCGGCCGTGGACGCTGACATCCATTGCATCGTTCGAGGCCTGGCATAAGCGATGCAGTCTAAATATTTGTCGGTGCTTGAAATCTTGAATGAGGAGAACGAGATGAAGAATGCAAACAACAATAATAACTCTAAAAATAATAAGAGTTCCTTAGACAAAAAAACAAAAGATTCAGAAGCCCACTATGATATGGATGGAGTTTCCTTGTCGGCGAATGATGACGTGGTTGTCTCGGGCGACAATCAAACAACGCAGGGAGCGCCGTTGCCTCAGAATATTTTTCCGAAGCCCCAACTCAAAAACTCAGCCAATCCTAAAATGCCCACGTGATCATAAAGTCAGCTTGAAATCCAACCGTCGCTGGATCATAGCTGATGTCCTGCGAGTAGGTTGAGTTGGCAGATTGAACATGTACTTTTGTCGGAGCCGTGGCGGGAGTAACGCCGGCGCCTAGCCGTACATTAAAAATATCGGTTCAAAGCCAATATTGGTTTTATGAGTGGGCGGAGAAACTGTTTTTTCATCTTCTGCGTGAGCGCCAGCACAGAAAAGTAAGATTATAAAAAATAGATATCTCACCGAAAACTCTTCGCTAGAAGCAAAATCCGTTTTCAAATCTTGATTCGTAACAATTTCTAAAAAATCGAAACGGAATAAAGGGTGAGTGGGCCATATCACCGTCAATGACGGTTTCGTCATCGAGAATAAGATAAACCCGCGGATCAATGGCCATCATATTCGAAAGCGTGAGTGCCTTCGAGGCCGCCGCAAAGTCATCTGGGTCCGATACAAATTGTCCTAAGTATGCCTTAAAAGTCGCGTGATCAGAAGAGAGTAACGCCCATCCGTAGGTATCAGTAAAATTTTGCCATTCAAGCAAACTTGCAAAAGCATGTTTTTGCGAAACTTCAAAGTTTATATTGAAAGGATCATCTTGATTGTCAACATAATTACCAGTCTGAAGAGTCGTCACTTCAAAAATCTGTACGACATTTTGAAAATGAATCGCAACGCCATGAAAACTTTGAGCTTGGAATTTCGCAATATACTGATTGAAGGCGTTTGAAGCTTGAGCATTCACTGGCTCAGCGACGAAGTGAAAAAAGTATTTGCCTTGGCCGCCGACATTCACGACGAAGGTAAAAAGTGCGACGTCTTTATTTTGCTGAAGCGGCACTACAAAGTTTGTGAGAATTTCTTGCAGTAGATCTGAGTTTGGAACTCCGGCAACGCTTCCTTCGAGTTTCAAATATTGAACTCCGGCGAAGGCTTGTGTCGAGAAAACAAATAAAGCGGTCAAAAGAAAAGCGCGCATAAAATCTCCTTGTATGGCTTTATCAGGCCTCAGAGATCTACGAATGACAAACTAAATAATTGGCATGACAAAGAGTGGCTTCAGTGTTGAATACTATTTTCATCAAGTCTTTCGAGCAAAAGGTCTTCGGGCTCACTCGAATTGGCCAACTTCTCTTGGATTTCGGGTTCGATTAATTCCCAAACCTCAAAAGAGCGAAAGTCTTTTCTAAAAAAATAAAAATACCCCGCTCCAAAAAAAATTCCAAGTGCGAAGCCTACGCCGTGACTGAGATAACTAATATTTGCATCAAATCTTTCGGGCATAAACTCTACAAGTGCTAGGCCGAGAGTGCGAATGACTTTTTGCTTAATGGTCATTCCGCGCTCGATTCCGAGATAAAGAACGAGCCAGAACGCCACCATAATAGATGACGCCCGACACTCCTAAGACCGAAGCCTCGGGAGGATACAGCATCACGACAATGAAATTAATGAGAACACCCGCCAAGAGAGTCAAAAGCGGAAATACGAAGAGACCAAAATAATTAGCAAGAAGGGCCGCGAATGGCACAAAGAAAACAGCGTTTCCTAAAACGTGATCCCAACTCGCATGGACAAAAACGGCGGTAAAGAGACGGTAGTACTCATGGCTTACGAAAACCTCATGAAAACTGGCCGAGAACAGACTCCGCAACGGAATGCCACGACTCCAATCAAAGAGCGAAAGGGCGACAAAAAAAACCTGACAAGCAAATGCGAGATAAAAGCTCTGCTCTAAGAGTGGTGCCGATAAGATCGATTTTTTAAGGCGCCATTTCATTAGATCCATGAGTGAAAACTGTATTCTAACCGCGCCTTGTCAAGGAACAGATTGCAACATAAGCCCGACTTTCGGCCGGATCGACCAAGGCCCCGTGCCATAATGGGTCTTTGGGCTTGCAAGTTTTCAAACTCGATAGAATGCTCTACGAGTGAGGTCCTCAAATCAATTTTAGGAGCAACGAATGAATAAAGCATTTAGTCGATTTCAAGCGGTCATCCTCGGATTCATTATGGTTCTGAGCTCGAGCCAAGCTTTTTCATGGGGGGCGAAAGGCCATGAAATAGTAGCAGGCGTCGGAGCCTCCCTTTCTGGCGTTCCTTTTTTTACAGCCAACCAAGCAACGGCTGAACAACTGTCAACTGTCCCAGACCGCGTCTGGAAAGCCACCAGCTACGCACAAGAAAGTCCAAATCACTGGTTTCAAGGAGATGCTTATACCTCAAACATTGGCCTTGGATCTCTCGCACAATTTCCGAGAGGGTATAGCCAGGCAGTCAGTAAAATGGGTGAAAGGGTTATCGTTAAAAACGGCACCGCCCCGTGGAGAATAAACCAGTTTTATGCCCTCGCTCTCGCCGCCATTCGTAAAGGAGACGCAAAGAGTGCCATGGTTTACGTCGGAGTGATGTCTCATTACGTCGGCGATATTTCTCAGCCTCTGCATGTCTCAGAAAATTATGACGGAGTTCTCACAGGTCAAAAAGGCATTCACAAATTTTTTGAAACCGACAATATCGTAGATATGGTGGCGATACAAAAACAGGTCTCTGTTCAGGCGCAAGCTCTTTTGCACAATCCGAACTACATGAAACTGATGGGCTCCTCTTTAATCGAATCAAATTTCTCAGAGATCGAAAGAGCTCTTATGTTTCGCGATAAAGTATTATCGACAGATAAACAACTTGGTCGGACCGGCCGGGGCGCAGCAATACAACTTCAACTCGCAATTGCTCGTATGGCTGATGGTGCTGCGACCTACGCAGTGATTTTGAATCATCTCTGGCAAGAAGCTCAGGGAAAAATGGGTGCGACTCAAGTATCTGTCGGCGATCCCGCTTTTATCAATGTCGATTTTTCGCAGCTTTTTCTAGGAATCGAAATGATGACCCCCGTAAAGGCAGGTATTGACGATGAAGAAGACTGTAGTCTTCGCTAAACTTTGAAAAAAATTGTTTTGATGGGAGCTCCCTCTTCAGGTAAGAGCTCCGGGTGCTTTGCCACCAATCAAGCTCCTCGACATTTTGAAATTTTCTTTTTTCGAAAAATTCGTTATTTCCGAGAGGGCAAATAATTTTGGGCTGAAACTTTTCGTTCAATCCATTGAGTGCTTCGATGTCGAGATGATCGTAATGATCAGAGCAGGGATACTTCATTTGGTTATTTCTGCAGACCGCATCCAAAC
>JAYTQQ010000256.1:0-9277 GCA_043746635.1 Bdellovibrionales bacterium
ACTTGACTCGTCGACTTGTCGACGTTGCACAAGACGTGATTATCACAGAAGTTGATTGTGGCGCCGACGACGGAATCATCATTACTCCACTCATCGAAGGCGGCGAAGTCATTCAGCCACTGGGTGAGCGTATCTTGGGACGTACGGCTCTTGAGCCAATCGTTGATCCATATACAAACCAAATGATCTTGCCAGCAAATGCAGAGATCCGCGAAGAAGATGTGAAGCGCATCGAAGCTGCGGCAATCGAGAGCATCAAAATTAGATCAGTTCTGACTTGCAAAACTCGCAGAGGAACATGTGTGAAGTGCTACGGACGAGATTTGTCTCGCGGTACACTTGCGAATCTCGGCGAAGCCGTTGGAATTATCGCGGCACAGTCGATCGGAGAGCCAGGCACTCAGCTCACCATGAGAACATTCCACTTAGGTGGTACGGCGTCTCGTGCGGTTGAAGCTAGCGTTCATACCGCTCGTCACGAAGGTACTGTTAAACTTGTTGATGTCATCACCGTTCCGAATAAGGGCGGCAAGCTCACAGTTATGAATCGTAACGGTTCTGTTGTGATCTTTGATGCTAATAATCGCGAGCGTGAGCGTTTCAAGCTTGTCTACGGCGCAGTTTTATCTGTGCGCGAAGGCGATCAGGTTAAGAAGAGCCAAGTCTTAGCTGAATGGGATCCTTACTCGAATCCAATTATTTCCGAAGTCAGCGCGCACGTTGCTTTTCAAGACATTGAAGAGGGCGTGACGATGGTTGAACAAGTCGATGCTGTTACGGGTTTTGCGACGAAAGTTATTTCTGAGTCTAAATCTTCTGACAATAAACCGACTGTTGTATTGAACGATGCAAGCGGTAAGCAGATGATGCTCCCAGGTCGTGATATTCCAGCTCGATATATTATCCCGGTTGGAGCTCAGTTACTTGTCACTGAAGGCCAAGAAGTTCACTCAGGTGATGTGATCGCGAAGATCCACAGAGAGACTTCTAAAACTCGTGATATTACTGGAGGTCTCCCGCGTGTTGCTGAACTTTTTGAGGCACGTAAGCCAAAAGAAGCTGCGATCATTTCTGAGATCGACGGTTACGTCACTTTCGGAAAAGACGTTAAAGGTAAACAGCGCGTGATCGTCACTCCAGAAGTGGGCGAGCAAAAAGAATATTTAATTCCAAAAGGTAAGCACGTTGCGGTCAGAGAAGGCGAGTACGTTAAGGCCGGAGAAGCCCTCATGGACGGACCAACTAATCCGCACGACATCTTAGCAGTTCTCGGTGAAAAGCAATTGGCATTTTACCTAGTAAACGAAGTTCAAGAGGTTTACCGATTACAAGGTGTGAGTATCAACGATAAGCACATTGAAGTGATCGTTCGCCAAATGCTCAGAAAAGTAAAAGTCGACGATTCTGGCGACACGAAACTTCTGGCAGGCGAGCAAGCTGAAAGATATTTGGTCGAGCAAGAAAATGAGCGCGTAATTAAAGAGGGCGGTCAACCGGCAACGCTTGAGCCTCTCCTTCTTGGAATTACCAAAGTTTCATTGTCGACAGATAGCTGGATTTCAGCGGCTTCTTTCCAAGAGACGACAAAAGTTCTTACCGATGCTGCAATTAATTCAAGAACGGATCATTTGCGAGGCCTCAAAGAAAATATCATCATGGGCCGATTGGTTCCTGCTGGTACTGGACTTGGATCATATAAACGTTGGAAAATCGTGGTTGAAGAGCACGTTCAAGACTCACCTGTTATGTTGCCAGGGATGACGATGAACCGCACTGCCGACGGGTTACCAGCACAAACTTAAACTTTCCGAAGATTTTCGGGTTGACGTCTTGAACAACAAAAAGTATTCAAGACGTCTTGTTAATTACGTTTTAATTAAATGAGGTAAATGGATGCCAACTATCAACCAACTGATTCGCCAAGAGAGAGTCGTACAGAAGAATAAAACCAATTCTCCTGCTCTCGCTAAATGCCCACAGCGCAGAGGCGTCTGCACACGTGTTTACACAACAACACCTAAAAAACCAAACTCAGCTCTTCGCAAAGTTGCCCGCGTAAGATTATCGAATGGTTACGAAGTGACTTCATATATTCCTGGGATTGGTCACAATCTTCAAGAGCATAGCGTGGTTTTAATTCGTGGCGGTCGGGTTAAAGATTTACCAGGATGTCGTTACCACATCGTTCGCGGTGTTCTCGATACTCAAGGTGTGAACGGCAGACTTCGTGGCCGCTCTAAATACGGAACAAAACGCCCGAAAAAGGTAGGATGATTTTATGTCAAGACGTCGCAGTACTAATAAAAGAGAGATTCTCCCAGATCCTATCTACAATGATATCGTAGTCGCGAAGTTCATCAATAAAATGATGTACGGCGGGAAAAAGTCGACAGCTCAAGCTCAGTTGTACGGTGCCTTTGAAGAAATCAAAGCTAAAATCACTGAAGAAGAACCACTCACTGTTTTCAAAAAAGCTCTCGAGAATGCAAAGCCACAGATCGAAGTACGTTCACGCCGTGTCGGTGGAGCAACTTACCAAGTTCCTGTTGATGTTCGCCCTTCTCGCAAACTCGCTCTCGCAATGAATTGGCTCATCGAATATTCTCGCTCACGCGGTGAAAAAGAGATGGCTAAACGTCTTGCAGGCGAATTCTTAGATGCTTACAACAACCGTGGTAACGCAATTAAGAAAAAAGAAGACGTTCACAGAATGGCCGAGTCGAACAAAGCGTTCTCTCACTACAACTGGTGATCGCTTTTTAAATTTTTGTCTTTTACAAAGGCTTTCGGAAACGAGAGCCTTTTTTTTTCGTGGCGAGATATTACATCTCGGTTTAAGGTAACGAAATGTCAGCAATGGATCCTACCAGTTTAGATGAGCTCAAGTTTACCCGTAACATTGGCATTATGGCTCACATCGATGCGGGTAAAACCACGACGAGCGAACGCATTCTCTACTACTCAGGAAAAAGCCACAAGATTGGTGAAGTTCATGATGGTGCCACCGTCATGGATTGGATGGAACAAGAGCAAGAGCGCGGGATTACGATCACATCGGCTGCGATCACCACTGCTTGGAAAAACCACCGAATTAATCTCATCGATACTCCAGGCCACGTTGATTTTACGATCGAGGTAGAACGTTGCCTTCGCGTGCTCGACGGCGCTGTTGCCGTTTTCGACGCCGTGAATGGCGTTGAGCCACAAACCGAGACCGTCTGGCGACAAGCGAACAAGCATCACGTTCCGCGTATTTGTTTCGTTAACAAAATGGACCGCGTCGGCGCAAGTTTCGAATCCAGTGTTGAGAGCATCGCTGAGAAATTAGGTGTGAGCCCAATTGCGATTCAAATTCCGATCGGAAAAGAAGACACATTCATTGGAGTAATCGACCTCATCGCTTTCAAAGCACTTGTCTGGGATAGCGAAGGCAAAGGCGAGAATTTTGAAACCAGAGAAATCCCGAAAGAATTTTTACCTTCGGCACAGGCGGCGAGGGATACGATGCTCGAGCGCATCGCTGAGCTCGATGAAGCACTCACTGATAAATTTTTAATGGGCGAAGCGATTACCGATGACGAGCTCAAAGCTTCGCTTCGTAAATCGACGATTGCTTCTAAGGCTTTTCCTGTTTTGTGTGGAGCAGCTTTTAAGAACAAAGGTGTTCAGCCGATGCTCGATGCGATCATCGCTTACCTGCCAAGTCCGCTCGATGTGCCGCCGATTGTTGGTCATGATCCGAAGAAGCCAGACAAAGAAATCATCTGCAAAACAGATTGGGATCAACCTCTCGCCTTGCTCGCATTTAAAATTGCCGCCGACTCTTTTGCCGGAAGTCTCACCTATGTACGCGTTTATTCGGGCCAGATTAAAACCGGCGATCAACTTTATAATCCTCGTGAAGATAAAAAAGAGCGAGTTGCTCGTCTCGTGAAAATGAGTGCGAATTCTCGAGAAGAAATTCAAGTTTTAAAAGCGGGCGACATCGGTGCGGTGATTGGTCTTAAGTTTACGGCGACGGGCGATACCCTTTGTCAAACGGCTCATCCTGTCTTGCTTGAGTCGATTGATTTTCCGCTTGCGGTGATTTCGGTTGCGATCGAAGCAAAGTCTTCGGCCGAACAAGAAAAGATGATTCAAGGTTTGCAGCGTCTCGAGCGCGAAGATCCTTCTTGCAAAGTGCGAATCGATGCCGATACTGGGCAAATGCTCCTCTCAGGAATGGGAGAGCTCCACCTCGAGATTCTCGTTGAGCGTTTGTTACGTGAATATAAAATTCAAGCGAATGTCGGTAGGCCGCAAGTGACCTACAAAGAAACGATCTCTAAAACTCAGCGCGCCGAAGGAGTCTACGAAAGACAAGTCGCCGGTGATGATCATTTTGGTCGGGTCATGCTTGAGCTCTCAAGCCTCCCTAGCGGGAAAGGCTTTAAATTTTCAAATCTCGTTCCGCCCGAGCTGTTACCGAAGCAATTTGTGTCTCCAATTGAACAGGGCATTCGCGAATCCATGGACAATGGTGTTTTGGCAGGGTTTCAGATGATCGACGTGCAAGCGAAGCTCGTATCGGTCACGTACCGCCAAGAAGATGCCAGCGAAATGGCTTTTAAGATTGCGGCCGGCATTGCTTTCAGGGAAGCTGCGCGCAACGCTGAGCCTCAGCTCCTAGAGCCTATTTTTAAAGTTGAAGTGGTGATTCCAGAAGAATTTATGGGCAACGTCATTGGAGATTTAAATTCAAGACGCGGCAAGATCCATAGTATGTCCGCTCGTCTCGGTGCCCAAATTGTCGATGCCGAAGTTCCCCTCGCGACCATGTTTGGGTACGCAACCGACCTGCGCTCTCTCACGCAAGGCCGAGGAACTTTTACAATGACGTTTAAAGAGTATATGAGCCTGCCACCAAGGGCTGCGCAAGAAGTCCTGACCAAACTCGGCAGATAGCAGTTCGGAGGGAACGTGCTTTTCTGTCACCATACACTGAGCGCTATCATCTGCAGGAAATCCCCGTCCCAATTGGTTTTTTTTCCTTTTCGTTCTTTCTTTTTGACATTTTTCGAAAAGAAGGTAGATACTTCACACCTTGCAATCTAATTTGTGATTGTTGTGTGTTTCGTTTTGATCAGTTTTGAGCGAATTTCTGTTTGTGACAATAGCTGCTTGATGAGTGTTTTTTTCGGGCTTCCTGAAGAAAAGCTTCTAAAAAGTCGAAATTGGAATGAAAGAATTTGCGCCTGATGAAAGATAATTTGGTACGACGATTTGACGCTCCTAAGTTAAATCAAGCATTAAATTCTTTTATTAAGGTGGGGAATCTATTTGTGTTTGCATTTAGACCCGAAACTCAATAAACAAAGCATCCCACAGTCAAATATATAAAGAGAGAAGTCATGCAGAGCCAAAAAATCCGTATTCGCCTGAAAGCTTTCGACCACAAGCTCCTCGATCAATCGACACGAGAAATCGTAGACACTGCTCGTAGAACCGGTGCACGTATCGCTGGTCCGATCCCACTTCCGACACGAATCAATCGCTATACTGTTTTGCGCTCACCACACGTTGATAAAAAATCTCGCGAACAATTTGAAATCCGCACTCACAAACGCATGCTCGATATTTTAGAGCCGACACAACAGACGATTGATCAGTTGATGAAACTCGATCTCTCTGCTGGTGTTGACGTTGAAATCAAATTGTCAGTTGTTTAAGTTTAGAAAGCCAAAAGGCGTACCAGAAGGGGAACTCACATGAGTGAAAATCAAGAGGCTTCAGCCACAACTGAAACAGCAGCAGAAGTAGCATCTTCTGGCGCTCTCAAGTTGCATGGACTTTTCGCCCACAAAGTTGGAATGACATCTGTCTATGATGAACAAGGTAATCTCACTTCAGTTACAATCTTGAAGTTTGATCCTTGGTTTGTATCTCAAATCAAAACAATGAAGGCCGATGGATACGAAGCAGTTCAAATCGCTTCTTCTCCGAAAAAAGCAGTTCTCTCAAGCAAATCTGAAAAAGTTCGCATGAAAAAAGCTGGTTTTGAAAATGGCGCGCGTTTCGTAAAAGAAATTCGTGGCACTGTTCCTGCCGGCGCTTCTGTCGGACAAAAAGTCGATATCGCCTCTTTGATCAAAGGTGATGTCGTAAAAATCACTTCGAAATCAAAAGGTAAAGGCTTTCAAGGTTCAATGAAAAGACATAATTTTCAAGGCGGACCTGCAGCTCACGGATCGAAGTTCCATCGTCAACCAGGTTCAAGCGGTAACAGAACATGGCCAGGACGAGTAATGCCAGGTAAGAAATTTCCAGGCCACATGGGCGATGAAAACATCACTGTTAAGAGCGTCAAAGTTCTTGAGGTTTTGGCTGAAGAGGGATTGCTCCTTGTGAAGGGTCCAGTTCCGGGTTCTAAAAACACACTCGTTAAGTTGATGAAAGAGTAGATCATGGCTAAAGTTGCACTTTTAGATTGGGATAAAAAGAAAATTGGCGATGTTGAGTTAGCCGCAGAGGTTTTTGAAAAGCCTGTGAAGCTCGATATCCTTCACACCGTTGTTCGTTGGCAGCTTGCTTGCCGTCGTCAAGGTACCGTGATGACAAAAACCAAGGGTCTCGTTTCGGGCGGCGGTAAAAAGCCATTCAAACAAAAAGGGACTGGTAACGCGAGACAAGGTTCAAGCAGGTCTCCACTCATGCCTGGTGGCGGGACCATGTTTGGTCCACAGCCACGTGATTATAGCTACGTTCTTCCTAAGAAAATGCGTCAGTTGGGTTTAAAAATGGCTCTCTCTTATCTTCATAAAGAAGGCCGTATTTTCATCGTTGATTCAATGGATTCAAAAGGCAAAACAAAAGAACTCGCAAAAAGATTCGAAACTTTCGGTCTTACAAAAGCAGTTTTGATCGATCAAGAATTGAACGCTAACTTCGGGCGCGCTTCAAAAAATCTTGGCAAATTTCGTTATTATTCAGTTGATGGCATCAACGTCTACGATCTTTTGAAGTATGACTCTTTGGTTATGACCAAAGCATCGGTACAAAAAATCGTTGATCGTATGGGAGAGAAAAATGCTTGAAGTAATTAAAAAACCTTTAGTCAGCGAAAAAAATGCGATTCACGCTGAATACAATACGTATTCATTCGAAGTCGATTGGCACGCAACTAAGATAGACATCAGAAAAGCAATTGAGACAAACTTCAAAGTTAAAGTTGAAGCTGTCCGAACAATGGTCTACCGTGGTCGTTTTTTCAGAAAACAAGCGAATCTTGGTAAGCCACAACTTCAAAAAAAGGCTTTAGTAAAGCTTGCAGCAGGCGAGAAAATCGCACTGTTTGAGGGAGCATAATAATGGGTATCAAAGCTTACAAACCCCGTAGTCCAAGCCGCCGTACAATGACAGGCTTCGATTTTTCTGAAATCACAAAAGATTATCCAGAAAAGTCTTTGACATTTCCTTTAAATAAAAAAGCTGCGAGAAACAATCACGGTCAAATTACAATTCGTCACCAAGGTGGCGGACACAAGCGCCGTTATCGTTTGATCGACTTCAATCGCACAAAACTCGACGTGACAGCAAAAGTCGCTTCGATTGAATACGATCCAAATCGTACCGCTCGTATCGCTCTTTTGAACTACACCGATGGTTCTAAAACTTATATCATTGCACCAGTTGGTTTGACGCTTGGTGATAGCATCGTTGCGAGCGCAACGGCCGATATTAAACCTGGTAACTCTCTTCCTTTGTCGTCTATTCCGTCAGGAACAGTCATTCATAACGTTGAGATGCGCCCGGGTAAAGGTGCTCAAATTGCAAGAGGTGCCGGCACAGGTGCTACTCTCGTTGCGAAACTTGGCCAGTATTGCCAAGTGAGAATGCCTTCTGGCGAAGTTCGTCAGATTCTTTCAAATTGCACAGCAACCATCGGTCAAGTCGGCAATACAGATAACGAGAATATCAATATCGGTAAAGCGGGTCGTAATCGTTGGAAGGGTATTCGTCCTTCGGTTCGTGGTATGCACATGAATCCGGTCGATCATCCACTCGGAGGAGGAGAAGGTGTCGGTAAAGGACATCATCCCGTCACTCCATGGGGACAACCTTGCAAAGGTTATAAGACAAGAAATAACAAACGAACTAATAGTCAGATTGTTAAGCGAAGAAAATAATTAGGAGAGCGGAGCTCTCATGTATTTGAACCAGCGTATTTGAACCAGTAGGAGTAATTGTGGCACGTTCAGTAAAAAAAGGTCCCTTTATCGATGATCATCTTCTTAAGAAGCTTAACAATGCTCTCGAGAAAAATGACAAAAAAGTCATCAAGACCTGGTCACGTAGATCAACGGTTTTACCTGAAGCGGTAGGCCTGACGTTTGCGGTTCACAACGGAAAAAAATTCGTTCCAGTTTATGTTTCTGAAAACATGATCGGTCACAAGTTTGGTGAGTTCGCGCCTACCAGAACTTTTCAGGGTCATGCTGAGAAGAAAACTGCAAAACCTGCTCCGGCAAAATCTTAAAAGCTTAAACAGAGGAATATATGGTTAAAGCTCAACTTAGAAATTTTAAAGTCAGTTGTCAGAAGGCTCGTACGGTTGTCGATCTCGTTCGCGGTAAAAACGTGAGCGATGCGATCCGCATCTTGGCTTTCATGCCTCAGAAAACGGCTTTGCCACTCAAGAAACTCATTGAGTCTGCGGTCGCAAATGCTGAGCAAACAAAAACAATTGACGTAGATAATTTATACATCAAAACATTGACTGTTGATATGGGTCCTTCACAGCGAAGATTCAGACCACGAGCTCAAGGGCGTGCAACTCCAGTTTTAAAGAAATCTAGTCATATCAACATTACATTGGACGAGAGGTAATCAGAGTGGGACAAAAGGTAAATCCAATTAGTCTGCGTTTAGGTGTCATCCGTACTTGGGATTCAAGATGGTACGCAAAAGGCCAACAATTCGCCGAGAACTTACACGAAGACATTAAGCTTCGAAAATATTTGTCTCAAAAACTCAAGCATGCGGGCGTTGCTCGTATCGAGATGGAGAGAGCTGCAAAAAAGTTGAAGATCATTATTTCAACGGCTCGTCCGGGTGTTGTGATCGGTAAAAAAGGATCAGGCATTGATACTTTGAAAGCCGATGTTCAAAAACTGACTCCTAATGAAGTTTATTTGAATATCCAAGAAGTACGTAAGCCAGATATCGATGCACAATTAGTTGCAGAAAATATTGCACTCCAACTTGAAAAACGTATCTCTTGGAGAAGAGCTTTGAAAAA
>JAYTQQ010000257.1:0-30020 GCA_043746635.1 Bdellovibrionales bacterium
GGGGTCTCAACATGAATTCTCCTTGATTTGCGATACTGGTTTACCGCTTTTTACGTGTTGACTCAAGCCTTGAACTTGCTAAAAGAAGCAATCGGAGGCCAACATGTTAAAAAATAAATGCTCACTCATTACCGGATCGACTTCAGGTATTGGCCTGGGCATCGCAAAATCTCTGGCGGCTCAAGGCTGCAACATTGTCTTAAATGGCTTCGGTCCTCCCGACCAAATCGAACAGATTCGCTCGAGCGTAGCCAATGAATTTTCGGTGAAGGTCCATTACTCTGCGGCCGACATGTCAAAGCCTGATCAAATCCGTGCGATGATTCGTGAAGCCGATTCACTCTTTGGTGGAGTCGATATTTTAGTCAACAATGCTGGTATCCAAAATGTCGCTCCCATCGAAGAGTTCGCCGACGAAAAATGGGACGCGATCATCGCAATCAATCTTTCGTCCAACTTTCACACGACCAAAGCGGTTTTGCCGCTCATGAAAAAGAAAAACTGGGGCCGCATCATCAATCTCGCAAGCGTTCACGGCATGGTCGCTTCACCTTTTAAGTCGGCGTATGTCGCGGCTAAACACGGAGTCTTGGGCCTCACCAAAACAACGGCACTTGAAGTCGTTGATTTCAACATCACGTGCAACGCAATTTGCCCGGGTTATGTTTTAACTCCTTTAGTAGAAGGTCAAATCGATCAACAGGCGAAAGCCCATCACCTACCGCGTGAGAAGGTCATTAGCGACGTGATCTTGGCCTCTCAGCCGAAGAAATCTTTTGTAAAAGTTGAAGCTCTTGGTGCCCTAGCCGTATTTTTGTGTAGTGACTCTGCAAGCTCAATGACGGGCGCTACCTTACCGGTTGATGGCGCGTGGACGGCGAGATAGGTTGCAAGATAAATTTCATAACTCGATTTCCGTTGTTCGAAGCACACTTTTCTCTCTAGAATTCGCCCAGCCACACAACTTCAGTCTGAAGCTTCACCGAAAACTGTCGTAAGACTTCGCTCTGCACATGTCGTATAACTACCGAAATATCGGTGGCGGTTGCACCGCCACCATTCACGATAAAGTTCGCGTGTTTTTCAGAAACCCTCGCGCCACCCACCGAAAATCCTTTTAGTCCTGCTGATTCGACTAAGCGACCTGCTTTATCTCCCGGCGGATTTCGAAAGACCGAACCACAACTTGGAAGCTCTAGCGGCTGCTTACTCGCTCGCACGCGATTCGCTGCACGCACCCGATCCAACAACGAAACGTCGGGTTCGTTCGCAATTTTAATTCCGACCCGGGTGATGACTCCATCTTCCCAGCCTGTGCAGTGCCGATAGTCCCAATGAAGATCGGCTCGTTCAAAGCGTTTTACTTCAAGCGAAGGCGTTTTCATAACTTCAATCCACTCAACAATTTCGACGAATTCACGCGGCTTAATTTGTTCGCCGACTCCAGCATTCATCGCGACACCTCCGCCGATCGACCCCGGAATACCCGCGATAAAGAGGGCCGCTTCTAATTTGTATTTCAAGAGTAACTTTAGAAGATCTGATTTAGAAGTTCCGGCAAGACAAACAAACGAAATATCTTTTTCACTTTCGGTCACTTCGATTTTTGAAAATTTCGAGAGATGAATCACGAGCCCTCGAACGCCCGTGTCACTCACGAGAACATTCGTACCGCCACCCAAAATGGTGTACGGCATCGTTTGCGACAAAGCTAACTTGAGCTCTTCGACCGAACTAGGAGCGCAGTAGAAATCGGCTTTGCCGCCCACTTGCCATGAATTGAATTTCTGAAGTGAAACGTTTTCGATCATTTTTTGTATTCAAGAACTTGCATGCCAAACTTCCAGATATCACCGGCGCCAAGGGTTACCAAAATATCTTTTGCACCAAGCCGAGAAGCAATTTCTTCAGAGCGGGTCTTGAAATCCGGAAAGTATTTCAGATGTGGATGTATAATTTCACCAGCCAATTTTTCAGAGCTAATGAACGCAATTGGCTTTTCACCAGCCGGATATATATCGCACAGAAAAACTTCGTCGGCTAAATCAAAAGCATTGATGAACTGATCCCAACACAGAAGAGTTCTCGAATAACGATGAGGCTGAAAAAATATTTTGAGTACCCTATCCGGAAACTTTTCTTTAAATGCCTGCAGAACCGCTCGAATCTCTGTCGGATGATGACCGTAGTCATCAAACACTTCGGCACCCTTTGCAGTCTTGCCTTTAAATTCAAAGCGTCGATCGACTCCTGCGAAATTTTTCAGTCCTCGGGCACAAACGTCGAACCGAATGCCCGCCTCGAGACCGGCGGCAAGTGCAGCAGCTGCGTTCAATGCGTTGTGGGTTCCGGCTGCTTGCAGTTCAAAAGTACCAAGTTTTTCTCCGTAAAGAGTCGCTTGGTAACGTCCCTTACTGCCCTCAATCACGAGATCATTTTCTTTTGAGAATCCGTAAAATAAAATTCGTTTTGAAAAGTCGGTGAACGTTTCACGAATCAAAGGATCATCACCGCATAAGATAGCGACTCCATAAAAAGGAATCCTTGAAGCAAAATCAAAGTAAGCACGTTTGAGATTTTCCATGGTGTGAAAATGATCGAGATGATCATTGTCGATATTGGTGATGATCGTCACTTCAGGAAATAATCGTAAAAAACTTCCGTCGCTTTCGTCCGCTTCGGCGATGACCCATTCGCCTTCACCTAATTTAGCTGTGCTGCCGATGAGCTCAAGACGGCCGCCAACGATGATCGTAGGGTGCGTATCTGCTTCCAGAAAAATAGAGGCGGCCATACTCGTCGTCGTTGTTTTGCCGTGTGAGCCGCCGATGGCGAGTCCGCGTTTTAAGCGCATGAGTTCGGCGAGGGCCTCTGCCCGCGGAATCAAAGGAATTTTTAATTTACGAGCCTCCGCAAATTCTGGATTCTCTGGTTTCACGGCGCTTGAATAAACCACAACCTCGGCATCACCGATATTTTTCGATGAGTGACCGATGTGAACTTCGATGTTCATTTTTCTTAAGTGATCAATTTGTGCGTTATCTGAAAGATCACTGCCGGTCACTTCTGCGCCCATGCTTTTCAAAAGCTCGGCGAGGCCGCACATGCCGATGCCTCCGATGCCGATGAAGTGAACTTTTGAATTGGCGAGTTTCATGGAATCTCCATTAAGATCTTCGCAATTTCTTCGTCTGATTTTGCGAACTCGAAGCTTCGCACAGAATCGGCAATTTTTGCAATCTTATCTCGGTGCAAAATAAAGTTCTCGATGACAGCGATTAGCTTTTCGGGGTTCAAATCCTTTTGTAGAATCATCTCGGCAGCATTCTTGCTAACGAGCACTTCGGCATTTTTACGTTGATGATCGTCGGCCGCGGTTGGAAGAGGAATAAAGACCGCTGCCTTTCGACAAGCTATCACCTCGGCAACCGTTGAAGCTCCCGACCTTGCGATGACGAGATCGCACCACTGGTAACGCTCTTTCATGTCATGCAAATATTCAAAACACTGAAAGTAGGTTGGAGCACCCGAGTAAAGCTTTTGCGCTCGCACAAAATCAAGCGGACCGGTTTGATGAACCAGTTCGATCTGTTGCAAAAGCTTTGGCTTCATCTCGATCATCTTAAAAACACATTCATTAATCGCGCCGGCACCCTGGCTTCCGCCGAAGATTAAAACTTTGAGGCGATCTGAAGTGAGCGTTTTCGCAGGTAAACTAAATCTCACCGGAATTCCTACCCGGCGTATTTTTCTCGGAGACAAATACTTGCGGGCTTCTTCAAATACTAAAAGCGTTTCGGTGACGAACCTTGCGAGCCAACGATTGGCCATGCCGGGCATCGCATTGGGTTCCCAAATATAAGTGCGGTAGCCCATGAGAGAGGCCATCAAGAGCATCGGGCCCGACGCAAAGCCTCCCACTCCGAGAACTGCCTGAGGCTTCAGTTGCATTAAAATTTTTACGCATTGAAAAAGTGCGAGAGGCATCCGCAGAAGTGTTGTGAGTCTTGTCAAGAGGCTCACACTTTTATGAAGACGACCCACGCTCACAAGATGAAGCGCAAAACCTTCACGAGGTATGATCTTTTCTTCGAGTCCGCCCTGGGAGCCGACAAAGTGAATTTCTGCTTCGGGATTAAGTCTCAGTGCCGCGCGCGCGATTGCCACACCGGGGTAGATATGGCCGCCCGTTCCGCCTCCGGCAATAATGAATTTTGATTTCATGAAGCAAAGCTACGAGAAGATTTGCGATGTTTGCCAATCGATTCGCGCTCGTACTTTTCGATATTGAGAAGAATTCCGAAAAGAATCCCTTGCATGATCAAAGAACTTCCGCCGTAGCTTAAAAACGGTAGAGTCAGACCCTTTGTCGGAAGAAGACCTAAAACAACTGAGCAATTAATAAATGCGGCAAAAGCAAAATTGAGTGTGAGACCCAAACTCGCAGCTTTACAAAAAACGTGATCGGACTTGTAGGCAATCTGAAGACCACGCAAAATCAAGAATGAGAAAAGCAAAATGACGAAGGCGACTCCGATAAATCCCATTTCTTCACCGAGTACGGCCAACGTGAAATCGGTATGCGCTTCGGGAAGAAAAAATAATTTTCCTTGGCCTTGTCCGAGGCCGACTCCTGTAATACCACCGCTCTGAAAACTGAGCATACTCTGGATAAGTTGAAATCCTTTTTGACCCGGATCCGACCATGGATCTAAAAAGGCCTGTACGCGAGCCCAACGGTAAGGAACATGCATCACGAGAAAATAGAATCCCGGCACGACGGCTGCGCCGGCGATCGCGATCCATCTGAGTTGTAGCCCAAAAGCGAATAGCAAACAGATTGTCACGAGCATGCAGATCGAAAACCCGCCGAAGTCAGGTTGCTTAAGTAAAAAAACAAGAGGAGCGACGATGACGAAGAGTCTTGCGAGCCCACTCCACTGGCCGAAGTTGCGATGAATAAAATCGTGTCTCGAATAAGCCAAAAAACTCGCCATCACGAGGGGGAGGCTCAATTTTAAAAGCTCAGAAGGCTCAAAGACCATCCCGAAAGGGAGAGCGAACCAGCGAGTCGCGCCACCACGAGTGACGCCTACACCGGGCATATAAGTGAGAGCGACGAGGATCGCGGCGAAAAGCCAAAAAGCGAGACTGAATCGCATGATCGCTCGCATATCGATATGAGCAAAAATAAAAAGAGCACAGACTGAAATAAAAGTGAAGACCAGTTGGCGTTTAATAAAAAACAAACCATCGGCGTGAGCTTCGGTCGCGAAGATGTAACTTGAGCTGTAGACTTGCACGAGTCCGATTCCGAAAAGTGCAAATAGAACTAGAAGTATTCCTCTGTCAAAACGCACGCTGCCCCCTGAAGAGCTCATCTAAAAAATTTTAGGCAATCTCTCTCAAATAATAGCAGCATAGCGGTCCCTCTGCCCAGTGAATTTCATGGTCCAGAAACTACTTAAAGCGGCGAACGATCTCTTTAAAATAATTGCCACGCTCTTCGAAGCTATCGAACATGTCGAAGCTCGAACAACCTGGACTCAAGAGGACGATGTCACCGATGCGTGATTTTTGGTACGCGATGAGGACGGCCTCTTCGAAGGTCCCGATCAAGAAAGTTTCAGAATAATCGCCCAGATCGCGATTCATTCGCTCTTTCGCCTCACCAACCAAGATCAAATTTTTCACTTTTCGACGAACGATTTCGCGTAAAGGCTCGTAAGAAAGATTCGTATCTTTACCGCCGGCGATCAAAATGATATTTTCTTCAAACGCATCGAGGGCGCGAAGAACTGCGTGAACGTTCGTGGCTTTTGAATCGTTGAAAAATTCAACTCCGCCGACGCGTCGAACATATTCAAGACGGTGTGGCATGCCCGCGAAAGAATCGATCACGACCTGGATATCTTCGCGACGAGCGCCATGTTCACGAGCTGCAAGTATCGCCGCCATGATATTGTCGATCGAGTGTTTACCACGCATCTTCATATTTTTGATATTGTAAGTTTCGATCTCGGGACCCGTGCGAACCCGAATTTCGTCTTTAATCAAAATGGCTCCGCCGATGGTCATGATTTGCGGCTCGAGTGACGGTTTGCGAGAAAAGTAAAAAATGCGTCCGCGTTGAACTGAAGGATCATGCGCAAGCTCAACGACGGCACTGTCATCTGCATTCAGAATGCTGGTAGTTGCCTGGTTCGTATTTTGAAAAATGCGGCTCTTTGCGTTGACGTATTCTTCCATCGAGCGGTAACGATCTTGGTGATTCTCGGCTAAGTTTGTGAAAATAATATTTTGCGGAGTAAAGCGCTCGCAATGCTCTAACTGAAAACTCGAAACCTCAGCGACGACGACCTTCGCTTCATCTTTTTTACGAAGATATTCTACGAGGGGTTCGCCGTAATTGCCGCCAATCCAAGTTGGAATTCCTGATTTCGTCAAAAATAATTCAGTCAATTTGCAAGTCGTACTTTTGCCGTTCGTACCCGTGACCGCTATCACCGGAACTTTAATAAACCAAGTTGCGAACTCAAATTCACCCGTCACTTGAACGCCTTGAGTGCGGCAATATTCAAAAATTTTCATATTCGACGGAACACCCGGGCTCAAGATAATCAAATCTTGCGCCACGAAAGTTTTTGGAGTGTGGCCACCGAGATCGAATTGAACTTCGAGTCCGTCGATCTGCTCGAGACTTGTTGACAGCTCGGCTTTTGATTTGTGATCAGATACGGTTACGACCGCGCCACTTTCAACCAAGAAGTGAACGAGCGACACTCCGCTGCGTGCGAGTCCGACGACGAGGACCTTTTTTCCTTTAAGGTCAGCGATATCAGTAATAGGAGTTTTTGGGGCGGCGTTCATGTTCTACCTCTTCTTGTAAAAAATTATCTCAGCTTGAGTGTTGCTAGACTTAAAATCGCAAGCAAGATGGAGATAATCCAAAATCGCACGATGATTTTAGTTTCGGACAAACCTTTTAACTCAAAATGATGATGAATGGGAGCCATTTTAAAAATACGTTTACCAGTCATTTTAAAGCTGATGACCTGGGTGATAACCGAAAGAGCTTCAACGACGAAGACTCCTCCAAGTAAGATCAAAACAATTTCGTTTTTGGTCAAGACCGCCATGATCCCTAAAAAGCCACCGATCGAAAGGCTGCCAACGTCGCCCATAAAAACTTGCGCGGGATAAGTATTGAACCACAAAAATCCTAAGCCTGCCGCCACCATCGCGCCCGCCAGAGGCGAAAGTTCGCCTGCACCAATCACGTGCGGAATTTGCAGGTAACCAGCAATCGCGGCGTTTCCGCACACGTAGGCGAAAATACCTAAGGTCGCGGCAGAAATGATAACGGGAACGATCGCGAGACCATCAAGGCCATCCGTGAGGTTCACCGCATTCGCACAACCCGTTACGACGAGTGCCGCGAATACGATGTAGAAGCCGTGAAGGTCAAAGTAAGTGCTTTTCGCAAATGGAATATAAACTTCGGTCGAGAAATGAAAGTTATAAATCAAAACCGCGACGACTCCGCCAGAAATTAAAAATTCTCCGAGGAGACGAACTCTACCCGGCAAGCCTTTTGAATTCTTCTTCCGAACTTTTAAGAAGTCATCGATGTAGCCGATTGAACCAAACAAAAGAGTGACGACGATCACGGCCCAAACGAGAGGATTCAATAAGTTCACCCACAAGATGGCCGGAACAATAAGACCAAGAAGAATCAAACCACCACCCATGGTTGGTGTACCCTGTTTTTTTTTGTGAGATTCTGGCCCGTCATCGCGGATGCTCTGACCCATTTGCCAATTCACCAATGAACGAATGAAATATGGGCCCGCTAACCAGCAAACGAAAAAGCCGGTAAAGAGCGAAGCAAATGTTCGAAAAGTGATGTAGCGAAAAACGTTCAGTGCCGTAAAATGATTTTCAAAGGATAATAGAAATTTGTAGAACATCTCTGTATGCGCTTCCTTCGGGGTTAGGTCGGCGCAAAAATTTAAGTTTCGACAGGCTCAAGTTCTTCGAGAATTCTCTCGAGTTCCATGCCTCTAGAAGCTTTAATCAAAACGACGTCATCCCTATCTATCACAGGCTGCACATTGAGTGCAAGATTCTTTTTGTAAGTATTCGTAACTAGTAGGGTCTTTTTAAAATCAGAGCTCTTCACGCCGCTCGAAAATTCGGCTTCTGAAGGTCCGATAAAAAATATGTATTCGAAATCTTTAGAGCCGATCAACGCCCCGAGTTCGCGGTGAACTTCGGGAGCCGCCTTTCCCATCTCTCGCATTTCGCCTAAAAAAGCAATCTTGCGACCACGCACGCGAAGCTTTGAAAAATTCTCGATCGCGGCGGTCATACTTTCAGGGTTTGCGTTGTAAGCATCAAATAAAATAAGCGCGCCACTCTTCGCCGTCATCCACTGATTGCGTCCCCAAGAAGTTTGGCATTTTGGAAGGGCTTGCCAAATTTCTTGCGGAGTCATCCCCACGCTGAGAGCGAGGGCTGATGCTGCCATCAAGTTATAAATATTGTGCTCGCCAAAAACCGGAACTTCGACTTCACTCGCAACTCCCGCAATCACGCCCTTGATTTTCAGAGTCGTAATATCAAAATCTTTCAGAGTAAACTGGATATCGGGAGGATAGGTCTGTGAAAAACTATCGAGCTTTGTCGTAAACAAAATTGGTTTATGTGCAGACTTGATATTTGGATATTTCTTCAAATAATTGACGTACATCTTGCGGGTATACTCATTTTCGATATTGAAAATAGCCCGTACACCAGGGTCGGCAAAAGTGTACATTTCTTCTTTTGCCTTAGCCACTTCTTCGATCGAGCCTAAGCCTTCGAGATGTCCGCGACCGACCATCGTGACGAGCACCACATCTGGATCAGACATGCCGACAAGTTCGCTAATTTCTCCGGGATGGTTCATTCCCATCTCGATGACGGCAACTTCATGCTCCGGTTCAATCGAAAGAAGACTCAGCGGAACCCCCCAATGGTTATTGAAACTACCCTTCGAAAATTGCGTTTTATATTTTTGCGATAAGATCGTTGAAGCAAATTCTTTCGTCGTCGTTTTGCCATTGGTGCCGGTTACCGCAAGAATTTTAGCGCTGACGTTGTGACGCCAAAAGAGAGCAAGATTTTGCAGAGCCTGTAACACATCTGTCACTTCGATGATTGTCACAGCCTTCAAGAGAGGTTTTGCGTTCTCGGGCAAATGAGAAACGATAAGGGCTGCAGCATTTTGTGCGGCGGCCGCGGCCAAAAAATCATGAGCATCGAAGTTTGCGCCCTTCAGCGCAAAAAAGATCTGACCTTTGAGAGATTTACGGGTGTCGGTGCCAACCCCAGAAAATGATTTCTTTGACGTAGAAAGGACTTTTCCGTGAGTGGCGATCGTCAGTTCTTCGAGGCTTAATTCCCAACTCATGCAAAATACTCCTTTACGACTTCGACATCGCTGAACTTGTGCTTCACCGTGCCGATGATCTGATAATCCTCATGACCTTTACCCGCAATCAAAATGGCGTCACCACTTTTTGCCATTTTTAATGCTTTAAAAATAGCCTGCCTACGATCAACTTCAACCTTTAGATTCTTAGTTTCTTTTTGTAAACCAACGATGTCTGAGATAATCACCGAAGGATCTTCCGTACGAGGATTGTCACTCGTAACGATGACAATGTCAGCGAATTCTTGCGCAGCTTTTAACATCAAAGGACGTTTTCCTTTGTCGCGATCTCCGCCACAACCAAAAATGCAAATGAGTTTCGATTGAGGGTTTTTCTGCATCTTGATTTGGTTGAGATGCGACAACGAATTCTTGAGGGCATCGTCGGTGTGCGCGTAGTCGACAAAGATATAAAGACCCGACGGATTCGGAACGAAATGCAACCTGCCATTCACGTTTTCTAGCTTCGCCAAACCTTTCGCGCAAGTTGCGAGGCTTGCTCCTGCAGACAACCCAACGCCAATCGCGGCGGCTGCGTTGTACACGTTATGAAGACCGGTCATCTTGATTTCAAAAACGCAACTTCCAAAGCTGGTGTGAATTTCGAATCGAGTTCCACGGTAATCCATGTCTAAAATTTCAAACCTGAGCTGGGCTTCGCGTTTTCCGTAAGAAATGGCTTTACCCGATGTGAGACCCATCAATCTCACGCCGTATTCGTCGTCGGTGTTGATCACGGCATAGATATTCTTTTTCTTAGATTGAGCTAAAAGTTCATTGAAGAGTTTAAGCTTGGCGAAGAAATAATTTTCCATGGTGTGGTGATAGTCGAGATGATCACGCGTGAGATTCGTAAAGACGGCGACATCAAATTGTACTTCATCTACCCGCGATTGCATGAGAGCGTGACTCGAAACCTCTAGGCACACGGCCTGAGCGCCCAACGCGACGAATTCAGACAAGCGACGCTGAAACGCAATCGGATCAGGAGTCGTTAACTCTGACGACCAAACCTGGTCGAGAAAATGGTTATCGATTGTTCCGATCACGCCGGTCGGCCAACCGTATTCGTTCAAAACGCGTTCGACCATATTGGTAGTTGTGGTTTTTCCGTTGGTGCCGGTGATGCCAACAACAAATAATTTCTCAGAAGGACGCCCGTAAAAATGCGCGGCAATTTCGTTTAAAGATTTGCGAGCGTTGCTCACGATTGCGACGGCTCCTTTAAAATCCGATGGAACATTTTTCGAATTTTCGACGACCAAACCGATCGCCCCTTTTTCGCAGGCTTGCTTTAAGAACGAATGTCCGTCTGATTTTTCACCTCCAATGGCAACGAAGACCGAATTTTTTTCAACCGCGCGAGAGTCGAAAAAAATCTGCGATACTTCTTGAGTAGGAGAATCTCCAAGTCTGAGGCTTGAGAAAATAGAGAAAACCTGCGCGAGGCGCATGCTTTTAGTTCTCCTCGCTGTGCAGAGGTTCGGAGAAGTGAATTTCTAATTTTTTGTCATTTTCATTGGGCCAAGCCGAACCCGGCGGAGGATTCGTCAGAAACACAAACCCGCTTCCAGTCAGCTTAAGATTAATGTCACTATTTGTGATACGTGCGAGGACTTCGCGTAGGCTTAGGCCCTTCAAATCTGGCACTAGGTGACTCGAACCAGGAACCACATCTTCTTTTGCCGTAATAAGTTTTGGCGGCATCGTGATTTTTTTTTCAGAAATAAACGTCGTCTCGGATGCGTAGACCGGAGCCAATCCAAATTCACGGACCGCAAATCTGGCAATTTTAGAAAAGACTGGAGCCGCTACCTGCGCTCCGTAGTAATCCTTTTTTGGATTATCAACGGCGACGTAAATCACAAACTTCGGGTCGTTCGCAGGTAAAAACCCAGCAAAACTTGAGATGTAAGCATTTTTCAAATAGCCGCGCCCCGACGGATTTACTTTTTGCGCCGTACCGGTTTTACCCGCAACTAAAAATCCCGGAACGCGCGCGTTAAAACCGGTGCCATCTTTTCCGGTTGCGCCCACGAGCATCATCTTCATTTGATCGGCAACTTCTTGAGTCAGCACACGGCGTAAAGTTTTACCTTGAGTTTCAACCGTCTCGCCAGTTTCGTTATCGTGAATTTTTTTAACCAAGAACGGTCTTTTGAGCCATCCGCCATTCGCGATTGCGGCATAGGCATTGGCAACTTGAATGGGGGTGACTCCGATTCCGTGACCGAAAGAAATATTTGCCGTGAGGTGATTTCTCCAAGGGAGGGGCTGTAAAATCCCTTTCGATTCGCCTGGTAAATCTATACTTGTTTTATCGCCGAATCCAAACGTCATTAGATTTTGTCTCAAATTATCATCACCGAATGCGAGGCCAATTTTGGCAGCCCCAACGTTTGACGAATAGGCGATAATTTCGCTCAAAGATAATAAGTGAAAATCATGATTTGCGTCGGCTTCGTGAATCACTTTATCACCAACTTGGAGCGTGCCGCCTTCGCAGTCGATGCGAGTTTTCGCAGTCATCAGTTTTTTCTGCAGAACTCCCGCAACCAACACAGGTTTCATCACGCTGCCAGGTTCAAACGCATCACTCACCGCACGATTGCGCCTTGCGCCCGCATCGTTGCCACCTTCGGGTAAACTCGCGAGTGCCAAAACTTCGGATGTGTTCGCATCGAGTACGACTCCAACGGCAGAATCGGCTCGCTGTTCGTTTATGACACTTGATAATTCTTGTTCTAAAATAAACTGGAGCTCACGATCGATCGTAAGTTGCAAATCGGCCCCATCTGGAGCTTCATTGAATAATTGTCCGTTCACCATCAAAGGTCTTCCGCGAGCGTCACGCTTCATGCTGACGATTCGATTTTGCCCGGTGAGCGTGTCGTTGTATTCAAGCTCTAATCCTTCGAGTCCTTTGCCTTCAGAACCAACGATCCCTAACGTCTGCGAAAAAAGTTTCTCATTTGGATAAATGCGATTCGACTCTTCGATAAATCCGAGTCCGCGAATTTTCATCGCTTCGATACGTTCGTGTTTGTCACGATCAAGTTTTCGAACGAGCCAAACGAAACGACTCTTATTATGAAGCTTTTCGAGTGTTTGCTTTTTAGAAAATCCAAATTCTTTTTGAAGAAGCTGGGCCACTTGCCGACGATTCGTAATCACCTTCGGATCAGCAAAAAGAGAATACGCTGGAGCTGAAACCGCGAGCTCGTGCCCCTTGCGATCCGTGATGTCTCCTCTACGACCGTGAAGTTCGATCAAAGTTTCAAATTGTTTTCTCTGAAGGGCCTGAAGGCGTTCGTTATGCCAAATCTGCAAACTCGCGGCTCTCCCGAGAATGAAGCAAACAAAGAGACTAAGCGCGATGAAAAGAACGCTAATGCGACTTTTCATTGTTTAATTGCGCGTCCCGCGTCGGTCATCTGAATGATCTGACCCGACTCAGCTTTTCTCAAAGTCAAACGGCTCTCCGCCACTTTCTGCAAACGATCCGGCCGCGTCACTTTCGCGAGCGCGATCATTTGCCCGCGACTCTGATCTCGAGATCTTTTTTCATCACGAGAGAGCTTGAGATCAGTGTAACCGATGCGGCGAATTTCCATCTTGAGAAACACAATGCTAAATAAAAATGTGATGATAATAAAAATGCTAAGGTAAGGCTTTAACTCATTAATGCTCTGCCCTCTCGGCAAAATCATCGTCGGAATTATCCGTTGAAAATTCATCTGTCGTCCTTTCGAAAACTCGAAGCTTGGCGCTCCTTGAACGTGAGTTTTCTTTTTGCTCGTCTCGTGTTGCTGTGATGACCTTCTTGTTAACTAGTCTACCTAACTTTTTCTCATCTTTGAAAATATTCTTTACAATTCTATCCTCTAAAGAATGAAAAGTAAGCACAGCCAAAAGTCCGTGAGGCGAAAGAGCCGCCATCAGTTTCGGCAAACTCTCTCTGAGCCCACCCAGTTCATTATTTACTGCGAGCCTGATTCCCATAAAATATTGGGTTGCCGGATGAGCTCCTTTTTTGTGCCATCCATCGACCCGCTCGATCAACGCAGCAAGTTCGCGAGTCGTCTGAAATCTTTTGGTTTTGCGGTCATGAAGAATCGCTCTCATCACACGGTTCGGACGTCTCACTTCGCCGAGCTTCGTGAAAACGGTAAATAGGTCTTCTTCCTCCCACTCATTGACGATTTCTTCTGCCGTGAGAGCCTGACTTTGATCCATTCTCATGTCGAGAGGGCCCTCGTGGTAGAAGCTGAAGCCTCTCGCCGCTTCATCGAGCTGTGGAGAACTCACTCCCAAATCTAAAAGTATGAGGTCAAATTTTTTAGGCCACAGAGCTTTATCGCGGGCACTTTCGAACTCAGAATAATTGGAGTGGGCGAGACTCAAACGACCATCCCCGATTTCGGCTGCAAACTGCTCTTTAGCATATTCGATTGCTTGAAGGTCGAGGTCCAAAGCGTAGCTTTTCACATCCGGAAATGCGTTCAAAACCGCTCGCAAGTGACCACCGCGTCCGAAAGTTCCATCGAGGTAAGTATGTGGAAGCTTTTTGCAAACCGTGAAAATCTGCAGAATTTCTTTTAACAAGACCGGTTGGTGAAGAACGGGGGAGTTAGAATTCATAGAGCCTCAATAAATAAGAACAAGGATTTAGGAACTGATATCTCGCCGACAAAGTCCAAGGTCTTGGTTCCCTTAGTAAATTATTACACGATGTCCCTGTCCAAGTCCTTTTTTTGGTGCATCTAAGGTATAGCGTGTTAGAATTAATTAAAAGCTGATAAAGCTTTTTTGTGACTTTGAAAATTTTTACGTTTTGAGAGCCCAAAATGGTCAATTGCCCGAAATGCAATTTTAATCAGCCAAAAGATCAATTCTGCGCCAATTGCGGGATCGATATGGATGCTTATCGACCTGTTCAGCCTCCGCTTTTCGTGCGGCTCGCTCAAAATTGGATTTTTCAACTGATCAGCATCACCGTCATCGTGATTATTGGTGTGGCTCTCACTCGTGCTAAAAATCGAGCACAGATTGCCGAGAGCTTCGCGGTTCTTGAGCAAGTGACTTCGAGACAGCGAAATTTTCTTTCGAAAAAACCGGTGGATCAAAAGATCACTCAAAATTTTGAGGCGCTTTTGCCTGAACGTTCGTCAGCTCAAGCGCCGGTGCAAGCCCCTGCCCCTGAGGCCACGACTACTCTTGCTTCGGCTGCACCAACGGCGGCATTGCTGCCGACGTCTGCGAAAGCGACTGATTCTGCCTCGAGTTTAGACGGTTCCGCAAATCTGTCTCCGACAAAATTGAAATTAGTTTTTGTCGAAATGAATCGCGCAAGTCTCGCGGCCCTCACCGGAGATTCACGAAGTGTTGCCAGCGCCGGAACTTATTTTTCGGGAATACTCCCCGACGGCTCCCGATCCGAAATCGGAGTGCCTGGCCTCAACGTTCTCGACAGCGCGAGTGATTTACAAATGAAACCGAACCAACCCATCGTAGTCTTTAAAGGTTCTAGAGATCCACAACTTGAACAAAATATCGGAGTCACCACCCAAATCACTCCCACTTTTATTGACGAGCAAGGCGCCCATCTTCAAATTGAAGTGAAGCGAACTTTGCGCGCTCCAGCAGGATCGGCAGGTCCTTTGATCGAAGAGACATATCAAGAACAGATGGTTCTTAAAAAAGATTCGAAGGGATTTATGAGCGGTCTGCTTCCTCACCGTGTTTTGAGTGAAGACGAAGCACGTATTTTAGCCGCGAATCCGACTATTTTGAAAGTCTTAGCCTCTGCTGAGTTTCAAGCGAGCAATTCTGAATTCGTCCTTTTCATCGAAGCGAAATAACCCACCTCTCATCAAACAGTTGACCTGAGTCTTTCTTAACGCAACGCCTCAAAAACTGCTAAAACTGAAGCCTTGACCCCACAATTTGGGTTCAGTACATCTTTGGAGAAGAGCTTTTAGTCTTGTGAGGGGTCATTCAGACTGAACGCTTCATTCCTAGAAATTCACTTTAAGCTTCAGGAGGGTGTAACCATGAGAGAAGAATTTTTAAATATGGCGAATGCTATGTCGAACACACGAACCGGATCAATCGAAGTCATCGTTGGCAGCATGTTTAGCGGTAAAACTGAAGAGCTGATTCGCCTTTTGAAGCGAGCCCAACTGGCCAAACAAAATGTGCAGGTCTTCAAACCGAAAATCGATAATCGCTACAGCGCCGAGCAAGTCGCAAGTCACAACCGCACCATGTTCGACTCTCACGTTATTACGCAAGCGGCAGAGATTTTTCAGTTCATCCGTCCTGATACCCACGTCGTCGGAATCGATGAAGGCCAATTCTTCGATCAAGAATTGGTGGACGTCGCCAACCAACTTGCCGAGCGAGGTCTCCGGGTCGTCATCGCGGGTCTTGATATGAACTACAAAGGGGAACCTTTTCACCCAATGCCTGAACTCATGGCGATTGCCGAAAGTGTCCAGAAGCTTCACGCCGTCTGCGTCGTTTGTGGAAACTCAGCATCTCGTACTCAAAGAGTTGTCGATAACGAAGCTTCTATTCTAGTTGGCGATGACAAATCTTACGAAGCCCGTTGCAGAAATTGTTTTACTCTCGAGCTCGAGCAATTTAATATCGACCACTCTGAGAACTTCGAAGAAGAAACACTCGTAAACGATTTGCAGGCGTTCACGATAAGTCCAAACTCTGCAAGACTGGATTCTTAAATGCTATCTCCGCTGAAATTTTCGAAATATATCGACGAGAAAAAAATTGCGGAGCGCATTTCTGAAATGGCCAAAGATATTACCAAACTTGCAGCGAAAGAACCGCTCGTTTGCGTCTGTGTTTTAAAAGGTTCTTTTGTATTTTATTCAGACCTTATTCGCGCGGTTCAAGCCGATGTCGTATGCGACTTCTTAGGCGTGTCAAGTTACAACGGAGCGATGCAAACTTCCGGAGAAGTAAAACTCACTCTCGATCTCACAACTTCAATCGAAGGTAAGAACGTTCTCATCATCGAAGACATTGTTGATACTGGTCTCACGATGGAATTTTTGAAAAAGACTCTCATGCTTCGTAAACCTAAAAGTTTAAAAACTGCAGCTTTACTTTTGAAACCAGAATCTCTTCGTGTCGATACGAAAATCGATTACGTCGGATTCAAAATTCAAAATGATTTCGTTGTTGGTTACGGTCTTGATTATCAAGGCTACTACCGCAACCTTCCGTTCATCGCTCAAGTCAGCAACATGAATTAATTCGCATTTCGTATTTCGTATTCTTTATTTCTCAGCTTGAGGAAGGTGAATCTTCATTCCGGGCATGAGTTTTGCGCTCGCAAACTCAGGATTCGCTTTTATGAGCTTCAAAGGACTTATGTGAAATCGTTTTGCGATGCGAGTGAGATTATCTCCACGTCGTACTTTGTATTCTGCTGGCGGCGTTTCGATTTTCTCAGACGGAACCGGATTGGCCTCTGAAGTTCCGACAACGGGAGATGCACTCGTCGTTGGAGTGGGGCTTGGTTCTAGCTTAGTTACCGCGTCTTGCAGTGTCGGAACCACCTGAGGAGTTTGCAAAGCCGTAGCACTCGCAACTTCGATGGCAGAGGACGCAACTGCCACTGGTGTCAGCACGGGATTCATTGCAACCGCAACGAATGCAGGAGTCGCCGCCACAGGCGCAGGAGTTGAAACAGGAACAGCAACGCTTGCGAACTGCGTATCGATTGGCATCGCTTTAGAAAGTTCGGCAAGCTGTTTCGTCGCTTCATTAATACTGATATTATCTTTCAAATATTTATTCATGATAGCGCTTCGAGATTTCGGAATATGCACATAACTTCCAACGGGAATAGGCGCTCGACCTTTTCTGACTTGAGATTGAAACTGCGGATTCAAAAGCAGAGTACGATCAAGATCAGAATCAAAAAAAGCTTTGAGTGTTACGAAAGGTAAAGTGCGAGAAAGTCTAAATTCTTCATTATCAAGTTCACGTGACCATTTGATGTTCGTAAAATATTTATTCGCGTGACCTTCCGCGTAGAGTGCGGCCAAAAAAGATGCGTAGAAATTCTCGGAAGCGAAACCGAAGCTACGAGATGAATAGGTGCTCACGATTTTGCTTAAGTCGTCTGTTCCCAACTTCTTAACAATCTTATGGACTCCGGTGGGCCCGTGATTCCAGCCGGTGATTGCGAGCGGCCAATTGCCGAGGAACTGATAGTTTTGTCTGAGCATTCTCGCGGCCGATCTTGCAGCTCTGAGTGGGTCATTTCGTTCATCGACGGCATTGTTTACTTTCATGTAGAGCTTCGCAGTTCGGCGCATGAATTGCCATACTCCGCTCGCTCCGACTTTTGATCTCGCAAATATATTGAAGGAGCTTTCGACGAAAGGCAAGCGCGTGAGCTCTACAGGCAAGCCTTCTTCGCGGAAGATAGCTTCCATTTGTTTCAGGTATCGTCCCGAATAAAAAATTCCTTGCAAGAAGCGATCGCTTTGGCCGAGTTGAAATCTGATTCGGCTTTGATCGGCAGCATCGGTAAAGCGATTTTTGTCGTGGAGTCTCGTGAACATTGTCCAATACCTGAGATCTTCTCCGGCAAGCCCATCGCCCGAACTCAATTTTGAAAGCTTCATCAAACGATCCTGAATCGCGTGACGCTTATCCTTGATCAGTTTCTCAATCGCTTTTTTCTGCTGACGAGGAGACTTCGCTCGATCACCCCGAATATCTTTGAAGTCGACTTGGTCATACACGAAATCAACGTAGTAAGCGTCGTGCAGAAGGCCCTGACTCGTACTATATTTGGTGTAGATGTCGACCCAGAAATCGACTCGTGCCTGCATCGACGGTGGAGCGACGAAAATTTCGGGCTTCCAACCGAGAGCTTTTGTTTGATCGGCGTAGTTCGGTGGCTGCCAAGGTGTTGTCTGATTCGGAATCTTCGGCGTAAAATCTTCAGGTGCATCCGTAAATTCATTCTGATCGTTTGCTTCTTCAGGATTCAAAGCTTGAGCATGCAGAATAGTCGAGAACAAGATAACAAAAAAAATCAGGAACTTCATTTGGCTAATTCCTCTGCGAGTTTGTCGAAAAGATTGCGAGCTTTGTCTTCTGCTCCGCCACTGCCGTTGTAAATAAATGCGAAGACCGCCGATTGTCCATGGCTCATGCCAACGAAACCAGAAAGACCAACCGTACCTGTCAGCAAGCCGGTCTTTGCGCGAACCCAGCCGATGTGTCCCATGTCTTTCATTCGCTTTTTAAGTGTCCCATCTCGGCCCGCAATAGGGAGAGCCGAAATATACTCCGGAAAAATCGAAAAATCACTTTGAATGAGTTGCAGATAATGGCCTAACTCCGACGCCGATATTTTGTTCTCGAGCGTAAAGCCCGATGCGTTCACGAACTTAATATCGGGACCGACGACTCCAATTTCTCCGATGAATTTATTAATCTGAACGAGGCCCGTTTTCATCGTCGCGGGCGTCTCACCGCTTTCGGCCGCCAAGTTTTTTGCGAGCATTTCGGCAACATAGTTATTTGAAAACTTCGCCATGTCGGCGACGATCAATCCGAGTGCTTTGCTATCGCGATTCGAAAGAATCTTAGCTTCCTTTGGAACCACGCCGGTTTTAATCTGGCCGGTGACTTTAATGCCACGTTGTTTTAAAAATTCGAGTAAATTATAAGCCGACCACATATCAGGTTGAGTGATACTCTTATAGATCACCACTTCTTCATGACCTGCCCCAAGTTTGCCGGTGACTCGAATGACGTCACCTTTGAAATCTGATTTGCTTAAACGTTCGACCGCAATTGTCTTTGCTTTCGAATCGCTCGTCGTTGAAGTCTGGTTCTCGAGACGAATGAAAGCATTTGTGGGATCTGCAACCACCACGCACGCATCGCCCGCTTTTTTTCCGGGCCTTACGTAGACATTCACCGAATTCCAATTCATGGACATCGCACCGACCGGAGCATCGTATGCACGATCGACTCTTTTCGATTCGCGGTCGTCGCCGAAACGAACTTTATCAAAACGGCTGTCATCGACGATGATGTCTCCGGCGATTTCGGTGATTTGATTTCGGGTAAAATCATTTACGAGGGCCCACATATCTTCGCTCACGAAAGAAGGATCTCCTCCGCCTTTGAGATAGAGGTCTCCTTTAAGGACAGTTTCTTGAACAGACGCTTTACTCATGAGCTGGGTTTGAAATTTAAAACTAGGACCTAAATTATGCAAAACTGCACCGAGAGTGAGAAGTTTACTTAAAGAAGCCGGAATCATCGTGCGCGTATCGTCGTGAGCAAAAATCGTCGTGGCACCCTGAGCACCTTGTACTCCAACCCATGCTCCAATATCACCTTTAGGAATTTCGCTCTTTTTTAAGATCTCTGTGAGTTTTAAGTTGAGAGCTTTGTATTCATCGCTCACCGCGAATGCGTTGATGTTCGTGAAGAAAATCAGAACAAGCGTTAGGCTGACTAGACTAAGGTGTTTAATATATTTTGCTTTCATCATTTGAAAAGTATAATTTAATTTCAGTGCCAAAGCCAAGACGAAGCATTCATTTCGCGTATTATTTTTTGCAAGTTAGTTTACTTATAACTGCTCTTGGCGGGTGCACGCCGAAAGCTCTGAGTTCCAAAGAAGAGGTTCGAGTTGCGATTGGTTCTTCACCGGCGAGTCTGGATCCAAGGCTCGCAACCGACGCAACCGGAATGGGCATCTCGAGTCTTCTCTTCACGGCACTCTTTCATCTCGATTCGCATCTAGGTCTAGTCGGAGAACTCGCCGACAAATGGTCTTACCGAGATCTCACCTACACATTTATTTTAAGACCGGATCTCACTTTTTCAGATCATTCCCCAGTTACCGAAGAGGACCTCGTGTTTTCTTTCGCAGAATTCATGAATCCGAGCTGTGCTTTCAGCAGCAATTTTAAAATGATCGATCACATCGACGTACATTACTCGAGTTCTGTTCATTCGCTGAAAATCAAACTTAAGAAATTCTCATCTTCATTTCTAACAGATCTCAGGGTCATCAAAATTTTGCCGAAGAAGTTAGTTGAAAAAGATCGCTTCGGATTTGCCTCTCACCCAATCGGAAGCGGAAATTTCGCTTTAGTTCATGATGAATCAAACAAAATTGAATTGCAGGCCCGCGAAGATTCGTTGGTGCGACCTAAGATTAAATATTTGAGTTTCTATTTCATTCGAGACGACTACACGAGATTTCTGAAACTTTTGTCGCACGAAGTAGATCTAGCTGAAAACGAAATTGATCTTAGGAGAGTTGCCGAGTTCGTCAAGCGACCCGATGAATTTGAAGTACAAAAGAATCCGAGCCTCTCAATGACTTACCTTTTGATTAATCTCAAACGTGATCTCCTCAAGAATGTAAAGGTACGCCAAGCACTTGATCTCGCTTTGAATCGCGGCGACATTCTCAAGTATAAACTTGAGGAGCTTGCTCTACCCGCAACTTCTTTGCTGTCTCCGATTCATCCGATGTTTAATTCTTCGCTGAAAAATCCAGATTTTAATCTTGAAGCCGCCCGTAAACTTCTGACCGGTATTGAATTAGGATCTACATCCATTCAGTTCAAAAGTTCAAATACGTCGAACGCCGTCGAAAATGTTTCGGTACTCGTTGATCAATTTAAAAAACTGGGACTCAAATTCAAACAACAAAGCTTCGAATGGGGAACTTTCTATTCGGATATCAAATCCGGAAATTATGATTTAGCGTTATCGAAGTGGGTTGGCCTCATCGATGCTGATATCTATAGACAAGCTTTTGATTCGCACGAGACTCCACCAGGTCGTAATCGAGGGTTCTACGCGAATCCAATCGTTGATTCTTTAGTTTCGAAGGCTTTAGAGACCGAAGATTTTGAAACGCGGCGAAAACTTTACTTTGAGGCGCAAAAAATCGTGTTTGAAGATCTGCCGGTCATACCGCTCTGGTACGATCTCGACATTGCGATCGTGAGCCGACGGATCAAAAACTTTCATGCTTATCCGACCGGAGATTTTCAGTTCGCAAATGAAATCGAAAAGGAATAGAACGGTGCCTGGCACCTTTTCTAGCGGCTCTACTTTGCAACTTTAAACGTAGTGTCGAGCGAAATCTCAGCAGCGGTCGTTTCTGCAGATTCTTCACCCACGACAACTTGCACTTTAGGGTAAGGGCTTGCTGTTGGAAGATTGTTCTTAACGATCAGCTCATTTGAAATACGGAGCGCCAGTTTCTCAAGTTGCTTGAACTCATCGCTCGCTCGCAATCGCAAAACACGCGGGCGATCGTTAATCAAATCATCGACATACTTTTCAAAGGCGTAGATCGGACCTGCCATACGTTGCGAAAGAATACGCCCCGTTAAAAAGAGAATCACGCTAAACGCAAGGCTCACAATCACGAAGTTAAAGATAAAAGGCAAAAGGTATTGGTCTAAGAGGCGAGCATTGTTACCGATCAAATCCGAAATCGTCACCTTCATGAAAGTGTAAGAGTAGACGCCAGAGATAACCGAGAAACCGAGACCAATCGCAACGAGAATCAAACAATACCGAAGCTGAAATTTAAAATTAACCCATTTCACTTTGCGGGTTTCAGACTCTGGCCACAAAATTTCACCCTCACGTAAGAGAGCAAACGCTATCATGCCGTAACCGACCCACTGAAGTGCGTCGGCAAAATTAAAAGCTGGAGTCGACTGCTTTTGAGTTCCGATGATGAGGAAATCGACGACGTAGCCCGTGAGAATACGGTCGGTGACGTTACCGAGAATACCACCGATGAGAATCGATAAGCCCGTCCTTAAAGTCAGAGATTTGATCGGCATCAAAAATTGAATCACGACAAATAGGAATAAAAGAAAAGCTCCGCCCGTTGAAAACGAAACCACTCTCAAGACCGCAGGCAATGAAGAAAATAGACCCAGCATTGCGCCATGATTATGATGCAAAGAAAGTCCAAAGAATCCTAAAGACTTAAAGCCCTGTAAACGCTCTGCTGAAATCTTCGTGAGGCGATCAAGTCCCCAGGTAAAAAATAGCGGCAGTATAACTAAAAACCATTCCTTCTTACGCACAAGTCCTCACTTATCGGTTAACAACTACTTACGAGGTTTTTTAGGCTTATGATCAACAAGCTGCTTCACAAAATTGTCATAGACGGTGTCATCGGTCTGACCTTTTCCGAAAACATCATCCACGAGCGGTTTTGGTTTCGCGCCGTTTGAAAGAACCGTTTTTTGTTTCACTTCAAACTTAATACTTCCGCCACTTTCGTGTGGTTCGTATGATTTGCGATTATCGTGCTCGGCACGGATGCGGCCTTTTTGAACCTCAAGAGAATCATTCGTGATCGAAGCCTTAATTTTTTTACTGACAATATCGTAACGTTCGGTCGCGATACTCTTCGCGAGCCCGACGTTTTCGCCTTCGACCGACTCTACGTAGATTTGAGAAACGATGGAGAGGTTCGAATCTTCGAGACCCATCACGATCGTTTTTATCTTTTCCATATTGGCTGGAAAAGTCGTCGCGATTTTAGCCGTTCCTCTTTCGAACAAAACATTATCTTTAATTTCGAAAGTCACCGAGTCAGGACCCACTTCAACATTCTGCGCGACATCTCCAAGCTCGTCGGCCATGTAAGCCATGACCACTTTTTTCATTCCCATCATCATAATATTAGGATGGGCATCCATTGGTTTCATGAAATCTTGCAAAGTCTTTAAAGGATCATTGGTAATATCCATGAAAAGTTTTTCGAGAGTGAGTTCGACGCCGTAATTGCTGAACTCGTACTCGATCACACTTGGAGTCGAAAAATAATCTGATACTTGTTTTTTGCTATCGGCGCTCGACGAAGCAAGAAGCCACATGACGAGAAAGAAACACATCATCGCCGTCATGAAATCGGCAAACGCAACTTTCCACGCTCCGCCGTGGCCACCGCCAGCGACGATCGTGATTTTCTTGATAACTGTAGTTGCGCCTTTTTTCTCAGCCACTGATTACGCCGCTTTCTTTTTCACTGCTGCATCGACTTCTTCAAAACTTGGACGTTCTGCGGGAGCGATCGAACGACGACCAAACTCAATACACACCGTTGGGGGCGCTCCTCTTTGGAGAGCGACCATCGCGGCTTTAATCACTTTCAAATATTGTCCTTCGGCATCGATGTCTTTAAGCATCTTACCAGCGGTAGGACCAATGAATCCGTAAGAGAACAAAATCCCCAAGAATGTTCCGACGAGGGCGGCAGCGACTGCTTCCCCGATGGCTGCTTGTCCTTGATCCAAAATTCCCATCGTATGAACGACCCCTAATACCGCGGCCACGATCCCGAGACCCGGCATAGCATCGCTCACGGAGTTGACCGCGTGTGCGGCCATATGCTCTTCTTCATGCGCAGCTTTAATATCTTGATCGAGAAGATCATCGACATCGTACTGAGAAAGATCGGCTGACAAAGTAATCTTCATCGTGTCGCAAAGAAAATGAACGGCGTGATGATTTTTAATAAAAGTGGGAAAGTTCTTAAAGATGTCACTTTTCTCTGGATCTTCAATGTGTTTCTCGACTGCTTGAGGGCCGTCTTTTCGAAAAAGTTGAAAAAGTTGATACATCATTTGCATGAGTTCGATATATTCTTTTTTACCGGGACCGCCGCCGAGCCAAGCGTGAACCGCTTTGCTGAGTGCCATTTTGATGACCGCGATAGGATTTGCGATGATCATACTTCCGAGTGCGGCTCCAAGAATAATCACGAACTCGGCAGGCTGAATCAAGATGTGAAGATGAGTTCCCTCCATGAGGGCCCCCCCTAATACACACACGATAACGATTATGGCTCCGACTGCTCCCATGTAACCACCTTTACTTCTATGAGTTTGGATCGGTAAATCTGCACAGAGTGTTGAGAAATATAGAGAATTGAGGCGAAGAATTCGACATTGGTCAGGGTCTTGCATGTATCAAATTGAGAACCTTAAAAAAGTCGAGGCTGAATACAATATTCAACTTTACTGCGAGGACGATTGAGCCGAATATAGAGGTATGAAAACACTCATGACTTTTCACCGCGTTTTATTGACATCGATTCTTCTATTGACTGGTCTAACAGCGAGAGCTGCTAACGATATCAATGAAAATCCACTGACGATTATCGAATCACATTTTAGTCCCGCGCAAGTTTCACCCGGCGGAACTGCCGAACTTGTTTTTAAGCTCCAACTTGATAAAAATTTTCATGCTTATGCTGATCGCTTCAAAGTGAAGTTTGAAAATCCCGAAGAAATTAAAATTGATAAATTAAAAATTAATCCACTTGTTCAGTTCAAAGACGCCGTCAGCGGTAAATTGAAAGATGGAATAGAAAACGAAGCGACCTTAAGTGCCCTTACTGAATTTCAGCTGGGGATGAAACCGGCGAAGCTCAATGTTGATGTTGCTTTTCAATATCAAGCTTGCTCAAAAGACACCTGCCTCTTTCCAAAGACGATTCACTTAAAAGTTCCGTTTGAGCTTTTGGCAGCCACGGCGGCTCCGGCAGTTGCCGCAGCAAGTGTCGTGGGATCTCCGCCCTCTCCTAGCGAAAATGTGAGCAAAAAAACCGATCTTGAAAGTGCTCTCAGCAAAGGGATTTGGTCGGCGATTCTTTTCGTGTTCGCGGTTGGTTTTTTAACTTCACTCACTCCTTGTATTTACCCGATGATTCCAATCACGCTTGCTGTTTTGGGTGCAAAGAGCAAAGGACAAACAAGATCGCGTTCATTTTTCTTAAGCATCACTTACGTTTTAGGAATCGGCCTCACCTACAGTATTTTAGGAGTCATCGCCGCAAGTACTGGTTCACTTTTCGGTTCGGCACTGAGTAATGTTTGGGTGGTCACCGCCATCGCACTTGTTTTCGTCGCGATGGGTCTCAGCATGTACGGTCTTTTCGAACTTCAAGCTCCGGCATTTATCCGCGATCGCTTAGGGTCGGGCCAAACCCAAGCAGGTTTTGGTGGAGCATTCGCGACCGGACTCATCGCGGGGATTGTCGCAAGTCCTTGTATCGGACCGGTTCTCGTTACGATTTTAGCATACATCGCGCAAACTCAAAATTTAGCTTTAGGTTTCGTTCTTCTTTTTACATTTGCGATGGGAATGGGCGTTCTCTTCGTCGTACTCGGAACTTTCAGTCAGCTCTTCAACAAAGTTCCAAAAGCGGGCGCATGGATGGATGGCGTGAAATTTGTTTTCGGAACGACGATGATCGGCATGGGCCTCTACTATGTCGCTCCAATCTACCCGGCTTGGTTATTTCAAGCACTTTTCGCCCTCTCGCTCGTGTTAATCGCAAGTTACTTTGGAGCTTTCGAATCAAACCAAGGACTCTCGCCTTTAGGTCGAATGCGTAAAGGTGTGATGCTGAGCCTTTTCGTTATCGGAACTTTGTTTGCTGTGATCAGCACGCTTACTAAGATGAACATTCATTTTGGCGGAGGCGTGGACTCTGAGTACGCTGTGAAAACTCAAAACGGCAAAAAGATGGATTGGCAAACTTTCTCGAGCGAAAGTCTCGCGAAAGCGACTTCTAGCCATCGCCCCGTCATTGTGGACTTCTCAGCTGACTGGTGTGGGGCGTGCCACGAACTCGAGAAATATACTTTCAACGACGAAAAAATTATCGACGAATCTCAGCGCTTTACCCTCCTCAGAGTCGACGCAACTGAAGAGTCAGAAGCCCTCACTTTACTCAAAAACCAGTATAAAGTGGTTGGCCTTCCGACGATGATTTTCATCAATGCTCAAGGGCAAATTCAAGACGGTATTACATTGACCGGATTTGAAGAGGCTCCCGAATTTATGAAACGCATGAAGACAGCTCAGCTTGAGGCGGCAGCGCCGACAGTTCAACTCCGAATGATGTCATCAGAAAAATGATTAAGTGGGTCGGTTAAGATCTTAACTTAGCAATCTCGCAGTGCGCCTCTTCGAGCGCTGATTGCGAGCCAAGGAGTTGAACTTCTTGCTCCGATAAAATACGCGAGAGATGAATCATCTTATTTTCAAAGTTGCGAACAATCTGATTATGGCGCTCGAGAAGATCTTCAATCTTTTGATTCACATCATTCTGCTCCGCCTGAACGTCTTGATGCTCACCCATTTGGGCTTCAATACGAGAGATTCGCTCGCTGAGGGTCTCAAATAACTGGGTGAAATGATTGGCGAGAGCTTCCGAATGTTGAACCGCCTGGTGAATTTCGAGCGCAGTCTCTTTTTCAAGATCAACCAGATCAGCACGTAAAGTTTTCAATTCCTGCCGGGCTTCTTGAGGTAAACTGAGCGGTGCCGCCTCAGACTCGTCAAAACGAGAGATCGAGCGGCCCAATTCAGGAGAGGGAGTTTGCTGGCCAAAAATATTTGGATTTAATTCTCGTTTCATAGGGCTACCCTAGGTCAATTTTACTCTCGCGTAAATGAGAATTTTGCGATAGGGTGAGACCCATGCAAAATTCCGAGCTCACAGTCAAAAATTACGCTCAACAAATTTATACACTCGACGCCGGAAAAGATGCCGCGCGTCTGGGCTTTTTGAATTTTCTCGTGAATTTTTATGAGCCGAATACTCCTCTCGACGCACAGGTTTTTCAAAATTTCTATCAGCAGGCTCTAGGTTTTACTTTTTGGCAAGAAAACTGGAGTCACTTGAACGCTCAAGTAAAATTTTGCGCGGTCCAAATTGCCAAAAAGAATCATGCATTCCAGTTACCTCTGGACTGGCTGAATGGAGAGCTCCTTCAACCGATTCGTATCCAGAATCAACAAAATCTATCGTCTTTAATTTATAAACACCTTGAAAAGACTTTGAACTCAAATGAACAGTTTAAAATCTTAAAGACGGCCGAAGATTACTGGCTTGCCATTATCATCGACGAAAACCAAAAACTTTCAGTTAAGATTTTTGGTGATACGTTTATTCTTTCGGATGCAGAACTTATTCCTGCGTCGCAAGATTTTCAAATTTCGTATAATCAGGACTTGCTGTTAAAAGAAAATTTTTATCAACACATCCCTATCGGGGCTCACACTTCGGCGCGTTTTCGCATGACCGAGCGCGGTGTCGTGGGACGAATTCTGAGAGGCTACACCTTTCAGAAATATGAAGACCTGAATGGTGGCGCGCTTTCGCAATATGCTCAAGTTTTTTATCCTTTTAAAAAATTCGAGCAGCTCTACATTAATTTAAAAACAGATCCTTTTTACAACGAAATGCTTCGTGTTCTTGAGCAGTCAACCGATGCCCTTCAAAAAGCTGATCTCAATATCAATCGTTCATCGCGAGTGATCGCCCAGACCGAAACGAACTTGCATAGAGCCAAGCAGGCCCTTGAAGCTATCTTCCCTGAAGATAAAATGCTTGCTCTCCTGATCAGTAACCTTGAAAAAACTCTAGCTCTTAAAAATATTTATGAGAGCTCCCAAATGATGGATGTCTAAAATGAACGACGATACAATTCGCCTCAACAAATATCTCTCTGAATGCGGAATTAGCTCTCGACGTAAAGCCGACGAATTAATCGCCGAAGGTGCCGTCCTCGTCAACGGTAAGAAGGTTTTCGAATTAGGAACGAAGATTATTCCTAATAAAGATCGCATTACCGTCAATGGTCACCCGGTCAAAACTCAAGGTAAAAAAATCTACATTTTATTCAACAAACCTAAAAATGTTGTGACCACCATGGAAGACCCAACTGGACGACCGACGGTTGCTGATTACTTCGAAAGATTACCGGTACGCGTATTTCCGGTGGGTCGTCTCGATTGGGACACGGAGGGCATGCTCCTCCTCACGAATGATGGAGATTTCGCCCAAAAAGTAAATCATCCAAAAGAAGAAATCACGAAAACCTATCTCGTAAAAGTTGACGGTAAGCCAACCGATACACAGCTCGACAAACTCCTCCGTGGAGTTTCGATCATCGGCGGTAAAGTCGCTGCAAAACATGTCGAAAAAATTCGTCGAGGCGCCGATAAATATGACTGGGTCAAAGTAGTCATCACCGAGGGTAAAAATCGTCAGGTCAGACGCATGTTCGAAAAAGTTGGCTTTGACGTGATCAAGCTTCAACGTGTCGCCATCGGAAAACTGCGCATGGGAACCCTTAAACGCGGCGAGTACGTATTCCTCACCGAAAAAGGGACCGATAAGATTTTTCAACGTGAACCAATGGAAAGCGCGCAGAGTTATATCACTCCACGCACTCAAAAAAATCAAAAATCAAAGCGAGCGGCTGCTTACCAACAAAAAGCAAAGCATGCAAAGTCTCAACCTAAATTGAAGGGTAAAAATCCTTTCGCATTCGAGGATAAACAAGGCTCGTGACTCGAGGATCGAATTTGAAGTTGATATTCTTGAAGACTCGCTTCTTTTGTGTTCTCAACTTCAAGTATCGCAGATTTTTTTAAACCTTCTTAATAACGCGTTCGATGCTATTCAGACTATCGATAAAAAATGGATCCGCATCGTGGTTTCGAAATTAAAAAATCAATAGTAGAACGCCTGGCGCGAAATGAAGATACGATTCCGACATCTCTTGATTTTGAATTGAAATATAATGCTTTTCTAGAATCCGGATCTGTAGAAGAATTTACTCAGCTAAGACGCAAAAGAAATGAATTCAAAAACTCAGCGGCGACATGAAACTCACAATTGATGGAAAAGAATGGTGACACTTGGCGCCTCAGAGAAGAACGCACCAATCCAGATTGTATCTCTCTCAAAAACAAAAGATGCACGGTCTTATGAAGCTCGTCCCAAACAATGCCGTACTTGGCCATTTTGGCCTGAAATGATGGATGCCAAAACTTGGTCCAAAGAAATCACAAGCTTTTGCCCTGGAGTCGGCAAAGGCAAGCTCGTCAGTGGAGCCGAAATCGAAAAATCTTTAAGAGAACAACTCAAGCAAAAGTTTTAGGAAATCCTTTCTTTGTAAGAAAGACCCACTAAACTCTGACTTTTATTTTAGACGCAGAGCCCTTTGTATGCGTCTTCTCAGCATTTGTTCGAATTTTCTAATTTAATCGCTCACTCGAGGGCGATTCACCTGTCTATTCTAAAATCTCTGTGCTATGGTGGTGTCTGTTATAGATCGCTTCTATTGAGTCCTGTGCGTGTTTGCCCATGTCCTCCTTAGCGGCCCCAAGCCTATCGGAGGACTTATGGGTAAAAAATTGTACGTCGGTAATTTGTCATTTTCTGAAACAGACCAAAATTTGGTCGACACTTTTTCTGAGTGTGGAACTGTTGAATCAGCTAAGATCATCATGGATCGTGAATCTGGTCGAAGCAAAGGTTTCGGATTCGTTGAAATGTCTTCTGATGCAGAAGCAACTTCAGCAATCAACAAATTCAACGGAGTTGAATTCAACGGTCGCCCTTGGACTGTTAACGAAGCTAAGCCAATGGAGCCACGTAATAGTGGCGGCGGCGGCGGTGGTGGTTTCG
>JAYTQQ010000258.1:0-5780 GCA_043746635.1 Bdellovibrionales bacterium
TTACAAAGAAAAAATTCGTCATTTATCTGAGCGACTGGTCGAAGCTCAAAAGCCGATTCGTATTCTTGATGCCATTAAATGGAATCGATCTCTCGAACACGATTTTTTTGCAAAAAAAATTCGCGAAATGCCAAAAGTTGATCGTTCGTATTACGAAGGTATAAGTCTTGGATTTCAAGCCAGCGACAAACTCAAAGAACTTGCGCTCATTATTTCGGATATAAAACTCCAACTTGGTGAGGCCGACGAGATTGCGCTGTTGCTCATTAAAATGTGCGAAGAGTATATGGATGTCGTACAAATGCTTGAAGCAAGGGGCACAAAAAAATTTGGCGAAGTCAGTCGCAAGCTTTATGGTTCACCGAAAGATCGTTTTTTTACCGACGGCGGAACGATTCTTTCGCAGGGGCAAATGCTTTATACAATACTTTCGAGTCTTGAAACAAAGTCACTCGGTCAAGAATATCCAAAAAATATTACGGCAGAGCAGGCCGTGAAGACTTTGCAGGAACGCTTTTCAAAAGGTTCTCTGAGAGATCGTATTGAAATTAAACTCTCTGATGGTATCGTTGCCGATGCCGCAGCCGGAAACGACGTCATCAAAATAAAGGCCGGAACCCTCCTCTCAACCAAAGATATCGATATTTTTGAAGTTCATGAAGGCTGGGTTCACGTTGCCACAACCGCGAATGGCAAGATCCAAACGACTGCAAAGTGGCTAGCAAAGGGGCCGCCGAGATGTACCGCGACCCAAGAAGGGCTCGCTTTTCTGATGGAGGTCATTACCTTCAGCACTTATCCGCGCCGGGCCCGTCGTGTAAACGACAGAATTCTAGGCGTTGAGATGGCAGAGAACGGCGCTAACTTTCTTGATCTGTATAATCACTACCTCAACCAAAACTACGAAGAACGAGAGGCATTTCAGAACACGGTACGAGTTTTTCGCGGAAGCCCCTTAGAAGGTGGGACTCCGTTCACGAAAGATATTTCTTACTGCCGCGGATTTATCGAAAACTATAATTTTATACGTACGGCTATTCGGGACGGGCATCCCGAGTTGATTCCTTTCATGTACGTCGGAAAGATTCATGTCGATGATGTTCCGTTACTGTATCAAAAATACAAAGAGGGGATAGTCGATGCTCCTCAATATCTTCCTCCGCAATTTGCTGATCTGAATGGCCTAGCCGTTTGGATGAGCTTTTCGAATTTTTTAAACACCGTTGATCTCAAAAAAGTGCAAGAGCACTACGGTAGCCTATTTAAGAAGTATTTGTAGCATCAGTAGGGGCCGAGAGCCCAGTATTTTTTCCTCGCAGAAACGGCGAAAATAAAGTACATTTCTCGACATGATTCATCTGACAAATATCAATAAGCATTACGGAACAAAAATTCTTTACGAAAACGCGAGTTTTCAAATTCGTCCTGGTGAAAAGATCGGACTCGTTGGCCCGAATGGTGCCGGTAAGACGACAATCTTTCGTTTGATTACGGGTGAAGAAGGCGTTGAAACGGGTACCGTTAGCGTTGCTGATAAATGCGTCGTTGGATACTTTTCGCAAAACATCGCCGAGATGAAGGGCAACACGATCCTCGGTGAAGTCATGTCTGGAGCCGGTAAAGTCTATTCAGCTCAAAAGAAATTGCAGGGACTTGAGAAACGTCTTGAAGATTCAGCCGTCAATGAAATTTCAGACGATGCCATGCAGACTTTGCTCGAACAGTACGGCGAAGCTCAAACTGAATTTGAAAGTTTAGGTGGATACAATCTTGAATCACGCGCACAAGAGATTTTGACGGGTCTTGGTTTTTCTCCAGATGAATATGATCGTATGGTCGAAAGTTACAGCGGCGGATGGAAGATGCGAGTCGCCCTCGGAAAAATTCTAGCTCTCAATCCTGATGTCCTTTTGATGGATGAGCCTACGAACCATCTCGATCTCGAAACGATTGTTTGGCTTGAAGAGTGGCTCATGAAATTTGAAGGCTCTCTTGTAATGACAAGTCATGATCGCGACTTTATGAATCGATTAGTAACCCGTATCGTTGAGGTCGCAAACAAATCGATTACTTCCTACACCGGAAATTACGATTTCTATGAACGTGAAAGATTAATCCGGGCGGAGCAACTACTAGCTTCCCATCAAAAGCAGCAAGACATGCTCGCAAAAGAAGAAGAGTTCATTGCAAGATTTGCGGCTAGAGCTTCGCATGCGGCCCAAGTTCAATCGCGCGTGAAGAAACTAGAGAAAATTGATCGCATCGAAATTCCTGAAGAGGAGGAGACGATGCAGTTTGAATTTCCGGAAGCGCCTCGTGGCGGCGATGAAGTTGCAAAGTTTAAATCTCTATCGAAAATTTATCCGCTCGAGAACGGTAAACAGAAGTTAGTCTTTCAAGGCGCCACCGGACTCGTTCGCCGTCTTGATAAAATTGCGGTCGTCGGAATAAACGGTGCTGGTAAATCGACTCTTTTAAAACTCATTACGGGTCAGGCGCAGCACTCAGATGGAGATCTAGCCCTGGGGCCAAGCACCGAAATTGGATATTTTAGTCAGAGCGCACTCGATGTTCTTGATCCAACTAAAACGATTTACGATGAGGTACATGACCGTATTCCAAATGCGACTCAAGGCTTTGTTCGTAATCTTCTTGGGGCATTTTTGTTCAAAGCAGATGATGCATTCAAGAAAATTTCGGTTCTATCGGGCGGGGAGAAGAGTAGAGTCGTTCTCGCGACTATTTTAGCAAGGCCTGTAAATTTTTTGGTTCTTGATGAGCCGACAAATCACCTTGATATTAAATCGCGAGAAGTACTTTTAGAAGCGATTCAAAAATATAAAGGTACCGTGATGATCGTAAGCCATGATCGCTTTTTCTTGAGAGCCATCGCAAATCGCGTATTTGAACTAGACCATAGTGAATTAAGGATTTACGAAGGCAACTTTGAATATTACACTTGGAAGAGATCAGAAAAGTTTCAACAAGTGTAATGGGATAGATGAAACATATTTTAGTACTTTCGAACGACGCCAAAACGGTCGGTCAAATTTCAAATCGCGCAAGCGAGTTGAAAGAAGAAACAGCTATCGAAGTTTTTCGCACTCTCGCAGAGTTTGAATTCTTTATGGACCCTAAAGATGATCCTGCAGCAAAGGGCCAAGTCGCAACAGACGAAGCGAACGAGCAGAAAAAACACAGTGCCTATTTGCAAGTGCTCTTTAAAGAAACGGGCTTGCACCTCGTCATCGTTGATCAAGAATTATTAGGAAAAGAAAACCCAGTTGGATTCATTTTTAAATTGAAGACGAGACTTCTCGCTTCGGAGTACCACAAGGCTGAAATCATCATGAGGTTTTTTCTTTTAAGCTTCGATGCTAATGCAGGAGCAATCGATACACTGGCGAGTGTCCACATTGATGACGTGATCCTAAAGCCTATCGACAACCAGCTGTTTTTACAGAAACTTGCGATGGCCTTATCTGAAAAGCGTTCTTCTGCTGGCGAATTTATTTATAAACAAGAAGTCGATGCCAATATTTACGTCGCCCAAGGTGCGGTGATTGAAGAACTTTCCGACCTCGGACTCGTAATTCGAAGTAAAAAACCTTACAAAGACGGAATTATCTTACGTGTTTTCTCCAAAATCTTTGGAGAAAAAATTGATTCAAGTCTTTTGATCCGCACTTATAAGTCTGTTCCTCACCCAACTCTGCCGGCAGAGTTCAGAGTCTATTATACCTATTACGGAATCGCTACGAATCAACTCCAAAAGATTCGGAGGACCCTTCAGAAAACCCAAAAGCGTCCTCCAGCGGCTCGAACTCTTTCTCTTGTTGAATTGCAGATCTTTAAGAAAAACAGAAAAAAAGTGATCGTCATCGCGTTTAGTTCTGGCATTCGGGCAGACATTGATAGTGCGCTTTCATCAAACTTTGTAAATGTTGAAACCCTCGGTTTTTCTTCGCTGATTTCTTTTGCGAAAAAAATGGGGATTCATCATGTTAAAGAAGCTGTTGCACCAGCTGTTGTCACTCCCCCCGGGCAGACACCACCGAACCCTGCGGGCGTTCTCGGAACTCTTGAATTTATTGGGCCGTACGTGCAAGCTCCCGAGCCCATGCCAGCGTTTACGACCGCGCTGTATATTTTCACCTTGAATCACGCTGAAGAGGTAATGGGAATTCAATCGAGAACTTCTCCATTTTTTGATCTGACCGCTCCGCAGATGTTCGCGCAGTCAAAAAAGTGGTTGAGCTTTGTGCATCCTGAAGACCGCGACGAATTCAATGAATTTCTCGACTACCTCAAAACCAATGAGAAAGGCCACATTTTCATTCGTCTGAAAGGGCCGACCGAACATATCCATTATATTCGGATTGATGCTGAAGACGTGAAAGCTGTGGCCATACCTCAAATAAAAATTCAGATGACTGAGCTAAAAGGTGCAGAAGGACTTAAGATTTGGCATACGGCAAAGCCCGAAGTAGACTCTAATACGGCAATCAAAGATATCGACGCGATCCTGGTCGATGCGAGCGGTATCAGTCAGCCGGTCGATAGTTGGGCACTCTACATAAAAGCTTTTCTTGAAGACACTCATATTCTCAATGACGGGAAAAAAGTTGCGATCATCGCTCTGTTACCTGAGAAAATGGTTGGTAAGATTGACGAGTTTAAAAAGAGTTTTTTCTCAGATGTTATCCTAACGCCGATCGATCGAAAGTTTGTTATCGAAAAAATAAATTTTCACGTGCCAGGCCTCTATACCGATACCGGTCTCATGAATCCTCATTTTGATCCGATCACGGCAGATATTAAAATTGCTCAAGAGGTCAAAATGGAAATGGCTTCCGAATTTGGAATCCAGATTAGATCCGGAAAGGCAATTCGCGAAGGAGTTTTCTTGAGACTCTTTAGCCCGCTCTTTTTAGACGAGAATTATGACGGCATTTTAGCTCGGAGCTATTCATCGAAGGTCGATGACAAAAACAAATCCGAATTTCATAATGTATTTAGTTTCTACGGAATTTCTGATGCATTTTTAAAGCATATTCGTAAATGGATTCGCGATACATACATCGCGCAAAAAGATACCAACAAAGAATAACAAAATCTTAAGTAGCCGGAAAGCGAATCTGTGCGCAGAATCCACCTTCGGCACGGTTCACAAACTTCAATTCCCAAGCGTACTTACGACAGATCGTCGTGACCCAAGCGAGCCCCAATCCGAAGCCGTGTGGAGTTTTATGTGCGTAATTAAAGGGTTGTCCGAGGTTGTCGAGAACATGTTTAGGAATGCCGGTGCCTTCATCGAGAATCGACAGAGTTTCGTTCTTTAAAACAACGCGCACAGGACCATTCGAATACTTCAAAGCATTAACAACAAGGTTTGAAATAGCCTGCTCAAGAAAGCCAGGCTGAGCGAACAGAGTCAGATTTGAATCCGCCTCAATTTGAATTCGGGCAGGATAATTTCTGAGAATTCTCGTCGCCGTTTCTTCAACGACATTTTTAAGTTTTAGCGCATGTAGTTCAGACTGACTCACCGGGAAATTTTCGGCCGACGTCCAATCTAAGAAACTGCTGATAAGGCGATTAAGATGCGCGACTTCATTTTGGGAATCTTTGATGAGCTTTTCTTTTTCGGCGTCGGTATTGGCGAGACGAAAACTTTCGAGGCAATTACTCAAAATTGTGAGCGGAGTCTTAAGCTCATGCGCCATCTGCGCGGTCCAGACCTGGGTAGTCTTCAAACTTTGAATGATCCGTGAGTGTAA
>JAYTQQ010000259.1:0-27307 GCA_043746635.1 Bdellovibrionales bacterium
GTTTTGCTCGATGGCCCTAGACCTTCGATGATGGTGGGTTCTATGAACCAACCTTTTTCATTGCGTCCTGCAAGCTCAAGCGAGTGACCGCCGGTTAGAAATTTTCCGCCTTCGGTCTTAGCTATTTCGAGACACGCTAAAATTTTCTTAAAGTGTTCGGATGAGACAATCGCGCCCTGATCGGTATCTTCGTTCAAAGGGTCTGCTTGCTTCAGTTTTAGAGTCGCCGCTTTAAAAGCTTCGCGAAACTTTTCGTAAATCGAGTGATGAACGAGAATTCTCGAACCGCACAAACAAATTTGGCCTTGATTTAAAAAAGCGGCGCGTACACTTTTACTCACGGCCTCATCAAAATCGCAGTCTGCGAAAATAATATTTGGGTTTTTGCCACCCATCTCGAGAGAAACTTTCTTGAAATGCGGAGCCGCCATCTTCGCGATCTCACGACCCACTCTTGTCGACCCGGTGAAGCTCACGGCTTTCACGTGATTATCTTCAACCATCATGGGGCCAAGCTTAGGGCCGAGTCCGTGAACGATATTGAGGACTCCGGGAGGTAAGCCAATGTCCGCACAGATTTTTGAAAGCAGGTAAGCTGTCATGGGAGTGACTTCGCTAGGCTTCGCCACAACGCAATTGCCTGCGGCCAGAGCCGGAGCGATCTTCCATGAGAAAAGATAGAGAGGTAGATTCCAAGGTGAGATGCAGCTAACCACCCCCAAAGGAGATGACTCAGTAAAATTCAACGCCGCATTTTCAGTTTTGAAAACTTCAGATGTCTGATTCAGAATTGCGCTAGCAAAAAAAGAAAAATTTTGCGCACTCCTCGGAATGTCGAAGCTACGTGCGAGGGCGATAGGTTTGCCGCTATCGATACTCTCGGCCCGAGCGAGAGACTCAAGATCTTTCATGATGCGAACTGAAATTTTTTGTAAATAGGTACTTCGTACTTCAGGCGAAGTCTTTGACCAAGACGCGAAGGCTTTTGTGGCAGCCGCAATAGCGGCTAAGACATCGCGGTCATCGCTATCCGGAATTTGCGAATATACTTTGCCCGTCGCTGGCTCAAAATTTTCTAAAAATTTTGTAGACGCAGCCACGACAAATTCTCCGCCGATATAATTTTTTATTTGTTCCATAATTCTTCTGAGGACCCCTCGATAAGAATCGCCCGAACGGGGCTCGCATCGGCATCTTGAATCTTAAGTGGAAGGGCCGACAAAAGATAATGGCCTTCGCTCACTTGCTCCAAAATAATTCCTTCGAGGATTGCCATATCATTTTCGAAGACGGCGGTATGAGATTCTAAGATTTTATCTTCGGCCAAATCAATTGATGGAGTATCGATCCCTACCAGCATCACGTCCTTTGCGGCTAAAAAGTGTATGAGCTCATCCGATAGAGAAACAAAATCGCCATTCCAAATATTTGGATTCGGAAAAGAGTCGGTACGAAAAAGTACGCGTCTCGACGAAATGTTTTTGCCGTCTAAATCTGAAATTTGCACGCGAGTCGCGCGCTCGCACTTAACGTGAATGACTTGGCAGTCGCCGAAATAAAAATCGAGACTGCGCGCGCTCATGCCGACGCCGGATGCGTGATAATGATTGGGAGCATCGGTGTGTGCACCGAGATGAATGGATGTGTGGATCGAAGAAAGTGTGAGGTTGTCGTGCTTTTCGAAATTCATCGAAACTTGACGCGTGAACTTTTGATCCCCCGGAAAAACTGCGAGATCTTCACTGATCACAGGTGATATATCGTGAATCTTAAACATGCGTGAAGTTTCGCTCTCGTGAAGCCTAGAATCAAGCGCGAATTCGTGAAAAAGCCGTTAAATTACATCCAAAAAATCGAAAAAAATTGGATGTTCGATTGATGGTGCTTTTTATCCCATTTGAAAGAGACGTGCCTAAGCAAAAACCCCTCCGGCGACTTTGGATCGTCAATGATATTCGTGAGGTACGATTTGCCTACAAATTCTGGAAGCAAATTGCCGACTTTCAGACGATTTCTGGGATTATCATCTTTCGAGTGAACTTCGAATCTGGCAGAAACCAAACGCAAAGTCACTCCTTGCTAGCACTTCAATGTCGTTTAGTCCCAGCCAACGAACATAGCCTTCAGGATCAATGATATAAGTGGCCCGAAGAGCAAGTCGGGCCGTCGGGTGCAAAATTCCCCACTTCGAAATGAGTTCGTGTATATTGTCGGCAAGCATCGAGAAAGAAATTTTTGTGAGTTGGGGTTGAGATCTTTTCGACGCGAAGTGAACATATTTGCTGTCGAGACTTGCTCCATAAACTTCGGCGCCGCGCTCACGAAAGGCTGGCGCCAGACGATCGAACTCGACAATTTCGGTAGGGCAGACAAATGTAAAATCGAGAGGCCAATAAAAGAAAAATCGTCATTGGCCGTAACCGCGGCCAAAGAAAATTCCGAAAATTTCTCGCCTATACTAATAATGTTTGCCATTTAATTTGCTTCTTTGAAATTGGCAGCAAAATAGCAAATTAATGTTGAAACGAATAATTCATTATTAGAATCTATTGATGATTTTAAATGATTTTAGTAATCGTACTGAACTTTAGCCGAGAAGCTATAAATGGGTTCGGTCAGAATGCAATCTTTTCGATCCATGGTGAGCGCGCACGGATTTTCTCGTTTTACGTCGAGATTATAAATATCCATAATTTTTTCGAATTGTCCCTCTTTTACGGGAAAAGACATCGACGATTTCTTTGGATGATTCATTCGCGCCAGCTGTTCCGCCAGGAGGGAGTTGGCGTCGACTTTCACGTGAGCGCCATCCGGATTCCATGGGCCATCAATGATCCTCACCGGAATTGATTCGGCAATTTCGAATCTTCCGGACATTCGTTGTTCAAGTCGATTGAAGAGAACCTGATTTTCTACGTAGGGAGTAACCGTGTAGAGGTCTTCTTGAGCCTGAGCCGCTAGAGAAAAAGCGAGAGCGAGAGCAATCCAAATTGAAATGTAAGCGATGAGTTTCAAAGCCCCTCCACAAGTTTGATGATTGACGTGATTCTTAAGCGTGCAAGGTCACGGCCAAGATAAGAAATTGAAAACACTCAGATTTTGAATTTTTTGATTGTCTAACAATTTGCGAAGACAGCCCATTTTGTCACTTCTTAAAGGCTCGCTAAAAATTCTTCGATCTGCATTTCAACGAAGGGCAATGTCTCGGGATTCATTATATTGCCGGTCAAGACATGGTTATTCGCGCCAGGGACTTCTACTAAAAATTTTCGATTTGAACCGAAATCTTTGAATCTCTCTTTGATCGCTTCAACGCTCACGACTTCATCTTTTTCAGTATACAAAACCAAAAGCGGAATTTTAATTTTCGATAGGTCTTGTTGTCTCATATAGTTCGCACAATCCATCAACTGCGGAATAACTCTCGTTGAATAGTGGGTCGTCCAAAATTTGCCGTTCATTTCATTCTTAGGAACGAATTCATGAATGTCTCCTAAAATCATTTTTGCGAGCGGGATCCCAAGAGGTCCGGAAACAAATCTGGCCGTCATATTCGGAAGTTCAAAAATCGGAGAGATAAGGATCAAAGCTTTTACATCTTCGGCATGTTCTAGAGTGGCAAAAGTCGCCATGAGACCACCAAACGACATGCCAATTAGAACCAAATCACGCCCTTGAGTTTTCGCTTTTGCGACGACACGGTCTGCATCGTTCATCCAATCTAGACAATGGCCACGAGCCAAACTCTCACCCTTGTCATCAATACCATGACCGGTCAGTCTCGCAAAAAAAACGTAAGCTCCGAAATAATCTGCGACGTCTTCAATCACAGGAGAAATTTCGGCCCGTGAAGCCGAGAAACCATGAATATAACCGAAACTCAAATTTCGGGGATGAGGAGCTGGAGATTTCGGAACGTAAAGCATCTCTTCAGCACCAGAAATAAGATGCGCGGGAGTTTTCGATAGTTGAGAAACATAAGATTTTCTTTGGAGTGGATTAATACGTAGAAAAGGGCCGAGACTTAAAATAAAAAGAAGTGAAAGGATGAAAAGGAAAATTCGAATTTTTCGAGGCGAAAAAAAACCCATGAATCAAAATAAACTCATGGGTATCATATTGTCTAATATTAAAAACTAGAGCTCTGTATCCGCTGTTTTCTTGCCCGCTTTTGCATTCATCGCCATTTTTGGAGCCGCAGCTTTTAAAGCGCCCGTAGCAGGTGCTTTCGCAAGTGCCTTCGTCTCTGAAGAATCAGAATCCGCATCGTCATTCGCTAAACCCGTTGGAGAAATTACGCCGATTTTGTTGAGTTCCAAAATCTTTTTGCGGAGATCTTCTTGAGCCGCTTTATTTTCTTTCAAGTAAGCTTTCGCTTGATCGCGACCTTGTCCCATGCGTTCGCCGTTGTAAGAGTACCAAGCGCCCGATTTCTCAACGAGGTCGTATTTTACAGCGAGATCGACGATGTCGCCCTCAGCAGAAATGCCTTCGCCGTACATCAAGTCGAATTCTACTTTGCCGAAAGGAGCGGCCATTTTGTTTTTCACGACTTTAACTGAAGTGCGGCTACCAATCACGTCTTCACCATTTTTGATGGCTCCAACACGCCGAACATCCAAGCGAACAGAAGCGTAAAATTTCAACGCGTTTCCGCCGGTGGTTGTCTCAGGGTTTCCGAACATCACGCCAATTTTCATACGAATTTGATTGATGAAAATCACCAGAGTTTGGCTACGGCTGATTGCCGCAGTTAATTTTCTGAGAGCTTGTGACATCAAGCGAGCTTGAAGACCCATGTGACTATCGCCCATGTCGCCCTCAATTTCAGCGCGTGGAGTAAGGGCCGCAACTGAATCGACAACCAAGATATCAATCGCACCCGAACGAACGAGTGTTTCAACGATCTCGAGAGCTTGTTCGCCCGTGTCAGGTTGTGAAACCAAAAGATCTTCTGTGTTCACACCAAGTTTACGAGCGTAACCGATATCAAGTGCATGTTCTGCGTCGACAAACGCAACGACTCCACCCAATTTTTGAGCTTGAGCAATTGCAGAGAGTGCCAACGTCGTTTTTCCAGAGCTTTCTGGTCCATAAATTTCAACAATACGACCGCGTGGAAGTCCGCCGATGCCGAGAGCGATATCGAGGCTCAAAGAACCTGTGCTGATCGCTTGCATATCTTTATATAGATTTTCGGTGCTACCAAGGCGCATGATCGAACCCTTACCGAATTGCTTTTCAATTGCAGAAACGGCTAGCTCGAGCGCTTTTGATTTTTCGCTGTCTGATCCGCCAGATGATCTGGTTTCTTTGTCTGGTGTTTTTTCTTTTCCGAATGCCATGTGTGTGTCTCCCTTTATGTTTCAATCATAATTTCAAAAGTATGTTCAAATAAGCGTATTTATCTAGCCTGCGTTCGATAAACATCTTGTCAAAAATTCAACAGCATATTTTGCTGATAAATTTTGAATATCCGTGCGCTCTCCTTTGAACAATTCAGAAGAGCTTTCTTCAATTCCGGGGCCAACGATGGCAAAATACACAGTGCCAACTGGCTTCTGTGGTGTGCCGCCGCTCGGACCTGCAATTCCCGTGATGCTGATAGACCATGATGATTGAAACTTTTCACGAACTCCGTGCGCCATGCGAATGGCGACGGGGGTACTCACTGCGCCAACAGCTTTGATGAGAGAGCCAGGAACATCAAGTAAATTTTGCTTCGATTCATTAGAATAACTCACCACGCCGCCTAAAAATATCTGTGAAACGCCAGCGAACGCGCCGATTTGCGCAGAAAGTAAGCCGCACGTACAACTTTCAGCGATACTCAAAGTTTGTGCGCGTTCTTCGAGCAATCCAATGAGTTTCTTTAGATCTTTATCAGCCTGATTATCCACTGAATTGTGCTTCCAGCCAGTTGGTTTTTTCAAAAATAATTTGCAGACAAATATTGGCGAGTACACCCGCTGCAACATCATCTAAAACAGTACCGAGTCCACCTTTGACTTCGCGATCAATTTTACTGATGGGCCAAGGTTTCCAAACATCAAAAAGTCTAAAAAATAAAAACGCTCCTAAAAAACTCTGCCAAGTCAGCGGCAACCAAGTGAAGGTCACGAGATAACCAACAATTTCATCAATCACAATCTCTTTCGGGTCATGAGCATCCGTATAATCCTCATGCAACTGCGAAATCCAAGTCGCAAACAAAATCAAACCAATCGTCGCCAGCATATAAGCAAACGTCGACATTGGTAAAAGATTCGTTAACTTCACTAATCCAAAAGCAAGCGGAATCCCCCACAGCGTTCCCCAGGTGCCCGGCGCAAACTTCGCCTTTCCAAAATAAAAACCCGTCGCCAATATCTCTACAATTTTTCTCGTCATTTCCCCATATTATTTACAAAAATATAATAATCAAGCTCTCTTCGTCCAGTGTGCGCGATCAAAAAAGAGCGGAAAACAGACGACCCCTTTCCGAACGGGAAAATTGTGTAGCCAAGAGCCCAAGAAAAAAATAAGCTATTCCCATGAACTTATCCGAAATACTAACGATCGCGATTCAAAAACAGGCAAGCGATGTTCACCTTAAAGCCGGCATCGTTCCGGTCATTCGTAAACATGGAAGACTTCGTCCGCTTCAGCAGGGAATGCATCCCGTGACGGCTGCCGAAGTTGAACATATGGCACTCGAACTGATGGATGAAGATCAGCGAAAGGCTTTTGCCGAAAACAAAGAGCTCGACCTTAGTCATGGCATCGGCGGAGTCGGTCGTTTTCGGATCAATGTTTTTAGACAGCGTAGTTCGGTGCGGATGGTAATTCGAAATATTCCGTTTGAGGTTCCGACCATTGACGGTTTGGCTCTTCCAGAGATTATTAAAAAAATTGCAAACTTCGAGCGCGGACTCGTTCTCGTCACCGGCATTACCGGTTCTGGAAAGTCTTCAACACTCGCCGCGATTATCGACCACATTAATAATCACCACAATAATCATATTCTGACGATTGAAGATCCAATTGAATTTTTAATTCGGGATCGTAAGAGCATTATCTCTCAGCGCGAGCTCGGTATCGATACGAAAACTTTTGCCGGAGCGATGAGATCTGCCCTCAGACAAGATCCAGACGTGATCCTCATCGGAGAGATGCGCGATCAAGAGACGATCGAGATTGCCCTTACTGCAGCAGAGACGGGCCACTTGGTTCTCTCGACTCTCCATACGGTTGATGCTCAAGAAACCATAAGTCGTATTCTTGGAGCTTTCGAACCGCATGAGCATCAACAAATTCGTGATCAGCTCGCTTCGGTTTTGAGCGCGATTATTTCGCAGCGCTTAGCCACACGTAAAGATGGCAAAGGTTTCGTTCCGGCCGTTGAAGTTTTAATTAATAATCAACGAATTCGCGACATGATTATCGATCCCGCGAAAACCCGCGAATTACGCTTCGCGATTGAACAAAGTCGCGACACCGTCGGAATGCAGACATTTGATCAAAGTTTGATGGACCTACTCAGTACCGACATGATCACTTACGAAGAAGCCTTAAGGCTTGCGAGTAACCAAGAAGATTTCGCGCTTAGATTTTCAGGAATTAGTTCGGGTAAGGATCAGTGGGGCACGAACAAATTTAAGGACATGCATCAGGCTCAGTGGCAAAATGCGGGTGGTCCGAAACTCGAAATCGATCCTGATAAATTTGACGACGGCGAAGATGAATAAGGCACTCGAAAAACTTGTTAAGTATTTATCGGTTCGGGATCACAGCGATTTGGAGGCGAAAGGCCGTCCTAAATTAAAGTTTGCTTCTGAGCAAGAAGTTGAGCGCGCCCGCAAATGAGTGATAACGAAATTGAAAAAATTTAGACTCCTCACCAATCGAGGATTCGATGCAGAAACGATAAGGACAATTGCAGATGAACAGTCGTGAAATTCGCGAAACATTTTTGAAATACTTTGAAAAGCACGGTCACTCACGCGTCGAGAGTTCGAGTTTAATTCCGCAAGATGATTCTACTTTGCTTTTCGCCAATGCGGGCATGAACCAGTTTAAAAATTCTTTCTTAGGACTCGAACAGCGTCCTTACACGCGTGCAACCACCTCTCAGAAATGCGTTCGCGCGGGTGGTAAACATAACGATCTCGAGAACGTGGGCTTTACGGCTCGACATCATACATTTTTTGAAATGCTCGGTAATTTTTCGTTCGGAGATTATTTCAAAAAAGACGCGATTCATTTTGCGTGGGACCTTCTGACTAAAGAATTGCAGATTCCAAAAGAGAAATTGTCGGTCACGGTTTTTGAAACCGATGATGAAGCCGCAGACATTTGGCATAAGCAAGAGGGTGTTCCGCGCGATCGCATATATCGTTTTGGCGAGAAAGATAATTTTTGGAGAATGGGCGACACGGGTCCGTGTGGTCCATGTTCTGAAATTTTTTATGATCACGGTGAGAAGGCCGACCCTCCGGGTGTTAAGTCAGTTATGGGTGGAGATAGCGATCGTTATGTCGAAATCTGGAATCTCGTATTCATGCAGTACCACGAGGATGCAAAGGGTAGACATTCATTGCCCAAACCAAGCGTCGATACCGGCGGCGGCCTCGAGCGTTGGGCCGCAGCCCTTCAAGGTAAGCCAAATAATTTCGATACTGATTTGTTTCAACCGATCATTCAAGAAGCCGCCAGCATTTCAAAAATTGAATATGTGAGTAACGCTTCCGAGATGACGGCGGCTTTACGTGTCGTTGCCGACCACTCTCGTGCAATGTGCTTTTTGCTTGCCGATGGAGTAATCCCTTCAAATGAAGGGCGTGGTTACGTGCTCAGACGTATTATGCGACGGGCGATTCGGTATGGACGCAAACTCTCAGATGATTCTTCTCTATTAGAAAAAACCGCTACGGTCGTAATCTCTCAAATGTCTGTATTTTATCTCGATCTCGGAAATAAAAAATCAGTCATCTTGTCGACAATTAAAGATGAAGTTTCAAGATTTTTGCAAACTCTCGATCAGGGCACAGAGATTCTGAATTCAGCTCTCACGAAATTAAGTTCTCACGGTCAAAAGACTGTCGACGGAGAAACGGTTTTTAAGCTCTACGATACTTTTGGTTTTCCTCCAGATTTAACTCGTTTGATGGCGGTTGAAAAGGGTTTCACCCTCGATGAATCTAAATTTGAAAAACTGATGGATGAATCTCGAGTTAAAGCAAAAGCGTCTTGGAAAGGTGGACGTGTGGTCACCGCAGATGCCGCCCACACGTTGCAGCTTTCACAAAAAGCAAAAAAGAAACTCGGAGCTACAGAGTTTTTAGGCTACGAAACTTTAAATGCATCTGTAGAAAAAATTCAGATGATTTCGAACGGTCAAGAGCTCGTGAAGAAATTAGATCAGAACCAAACAGGTATTTTGATTTTTAATCGTACTCCTTTTTACGCAGAGAGCGGCGGTCAGGTCGGCGATCACGGAACCATTTCTGGTAAGGGTTTTAGTGCCGAAGTTCTGGATGTTAAAAAACAAAACGATATCTTTTTGCATTTCGTTCAAGTGACGAGTGGTCAAGCGACCGAACAGCTTGCATGCGAACTTATAGTGACGAATGCGAAACGTCGCAACACGACCGCCAATCACTCGGCGACTCACTTGATGCACGCGGCTCTCCGAAAAGTTTTGGGAACGCATGTTGGCCAAGCGGGAAGTATGGTGGGCAGTGAGCGCCTTCGGTTTGACTTTACTCATAACAAAGCGTTAAGCTTCGCCGAACTTGCCGAAATCGAAAGCCTCGTGAATAACGAAATTTCTCTTGGCGAAGAAGTTGTGAGCGAAGAAATGCCGTACAAGACGGCCATCGAAAAGGGAGCCCTCGCGCTCTTTGGCGAAAAATACGGCGATAAGGTGCGAGTTTTAAAAATGGGAGACTTTTCAACCGAACTTTGCGGTGGTACTCACGTTCGAAATACCGCGCAGATTCGCCTTTTCAAAATCGTCAGCGAAAGCGGAGTGTCTGCGGGCATTCGCCGTATCGAGGCTTTGGCAGGTGACATCGCGGTCGAATACTTAATGAAGAATACCAAGGAGAATATCGAAGCACGTAAAGCTATCGGTTATCAAGAAAGCTGGGATAAGTACATGGAAGGCGGCGGTCCGGCGTTGCTCGGATGGGTAGAGTCTGCGCAGGGGCGCGTGCGTGATTTTGAAAAAGAAATTAAAAAATTAAAAGGATCTAAAATCAACGTTGACGAAATTGTTCATTCTGCAAAACCAATCGCGGGTGGTAAATTTGTCGCGGCACAAGTCGAGATCGACGATCGGACCGCGCTCAGCGAACTAGGCGATCGTATCAAAGATAAACTTGGCACAAGCGTGATCGTTTTGGTCGGTAAAGCGCAAGGTGCAAATCCGATCATCGTGGCGGTGAGCAAAGATCTTGTCTCGAAATACAATGCCGGTAAGCTCCTCGGAGAAATCGCGAAAGAACTTGGCGGCAAAGGCGGCGGACGGCCAGATTTCGCGCAAGGTGCTTGTGAAGACTTGAGCAAAATTGTTTCGGCATTTAAAAAGGCTGAACTGCTCGTTGGGATTTAGTCATGAAAGAAGTCTATTAGCTTGTGGATTCAAATCTCATAAATTCGCGCGCCGCTCAGCGGCGCCCTTCGCGTTATCGCCCGTAATCGCTCGAGCTAAGGTGAAGCGTAGAACGGCGGGTAATTTGTGAGTAAGCTCACCCCAGGAATATTTTCGACGATATCTCCCACTAAAACTTGGCGGCCTGAAGGTAAATCACCCTTTGGAGTAGAACAAAATCCGCCGGTAACCGCAAAATTTTGTTGATTAATATTTCCGTAAAGTTCGAAAGTTCTTGAGAAATAGCGAGTCGCCAAAAGGTCGCCATCTTTTTCAGAATAATAAGTGGCTCCGAAATTAGAAGCGAACGCAATCGCTTGTAATGGTGCAAATTCGAAACTTTCAACTGCTGCAGCTTTTGGACTTTTCTGTTCGACCACACGGACCGAACAAAAAACTTCACCTTTTCGTGCGAGCTCATCGCCCTGCTCGCGGGAAATGAGTTGTCCTTTGTGAAATCTAAAAATATAGCGGGTATCGGTTGCAGTTCCAGAACTGCTCGACACCAATTTTTTTGAAAGAGATGGAAGAAAAAGGGTAAAGCTCAAAGTCGGAAACTGTTTAATCTGGCCATCGCACACATCAACCGGTGGTCCGTGAATGGCTTGCACCAAAGGAATATTCGAACGAATGGGTTTTGCCTCGCCTAGAGAGAGATCAACGAATTTTGGCGGTTGGTAATCACTCCGGTAAAAAGTCATTGGTTTTAAACTATCGTTAAAGGAAATGAGTTCCGAACAATCCCAGAAACGACAAACCGCAATTTTCAGATTTCCGCTTTCGAAATCTTTTTTGAACTGAGGTAATTTTGAATCGATAATCTGCGCGTAAAGGTCGATTTGGCTCGTCATCGGAGTCGACGGATACTGAGTTCCGTCGGTGATCATTTTGTCTTTCATGCAACGACTATCGTATTTTAGGACGTAAACGATAGGGTCTATCTTTTCGACATTATTCGTAATTTGCTCAGGATAGACATTGCCCGGATAATCTTGATCAATCCAAACTTGGCAGCCTCGAGAATGAGGAAGATCAACTTGGATGATCGGTCTTCCTTTTGTATTGCTGATCGTCATGGTGACTTCAGAGTCTAATACATATTCTGCCTTTATTTTTTTAGATGAAAATCTATTTGTCGCTCCATCCGAAAGTCCTTGATGGGAACAAGATGTGAGCAATCCAAAGAAAACGTAAAGGCAGATGAAGCGAAACATTTTGACTACTTTCTACTTTTGTTCCAACGACCACTTTTACTTGTCAGGCAACTTTCGTTTCCGACGACATCTTTGTTCGAACTATTCATCCACGCTACAAGATTTGCATCGGCCGCACTTTCGTTCATGAGGTCGCCGTAGACGTAAGATTTGTCAAACGCGAGGGCCCAGTTGCCAACCTTGAACGTGTGGCTAAATGTGTAACCTGTGGCATCTTTTACTTCAGCGCCAACTTCGTGATCTTTTAAATCATCTTCTTTGACCCATCCAACATCAACCGAATGACTGACAACTTGCTTTAAAGAAGCGCCTGGTTTGACGTATGCACAAAGGTAAGTGTTAATCTGAGTTGTCATCGGATCGACGTAAGTTCTTACCTCCGTGATTTCAGCGGTCACCGCAGTATTTAGTTTCGCTACGTTTTTCGCGTTATAATTTTTTTCATCGATGAGCGCTTGGCAAATTTGAATTTTTTCGTCGTAGAAATCTTTATCTTTTTGCAAAATATCTTCGTAACCATTAAATCGTTCGATGCGATCTTTTAAATATTCATCAGAAATGCCGACGAGGTTACCTTGCTCATCGAGACCAATTTTAAGTTGGCTTTCTTTTTTAGTCACCTTTCGACGCTCCGGCATTGGATGAAGTTTGCCGTCTCCGCCGAGATCTTTCGAGTTCGCTTGTTTCACGCAATCACGTAAGACACCCCATTTACCGCGATTTCCCAGATCGTCGTTGCCGTAAACATCTTCTTCAAGAGTGTAGACACGTCTTTGGAGTTGTTGAAGATGGTCTGCCATTTCAACTTTCTGACGAGAAATCATTTCGCCTTTTTTATTGAGTCCGACAGAAGTGTTATCTCCAACGGCTTTCATTTTTTCGCCTTTGGTTTCGATCTTTTCAGCTTTATTAGGGTTAGCGCAACCAAAGACAAACAATGTTGCCGATGCCGCAAAGATCAATTTTGTAAACGCGTTCATAAAATCTCCTTAAATAAGTATGTTTCTAACCTCTCAAATAATGACAAGTATATCCACCAGGATTTTTAACTAAATAGTCTTGATGGTATTTTTCACCGGAATAAAATTTCGTCGCGGGCACGACCTGCGTAACGATTTTTTTAGGCCAACGTCCTGATGCTTCAGTTTCGTTGACAACTTTTTGAGCGATTTTTTTCTGTTCGTCGTCATGATAAAAAATAGCTGAGCGATACTGAGTACCTTTATCTTCACCCTGTCGATTTTCGGTTGTCGGGTCGTGGATACGAAAGAAAAAATGAAGTAATTTTTCAAAACTGAGTTTAGATTCGTCAAACTTAATCTGAATCGATTCGGCGTGTCCTGTTTTTCCAGTTTTTATATCTTCATAAGTAGGATTTTGAAAGTCGCCGCCGGTATAGCCAACGTCGGTATCGACTACTCCATCTAGTTTACGAATCAGATCTTCGATTCCCCAGAAGCAACCTCCAGCAAGAGTCGCTACCGAAGTCTTATTTTGTTCAGCCATAGAGAACTCCTTTCACGTACAAGTTCGGCATAGCTTACACCCGCTCCCAAAGGCGTCATTAAATATTTGTTTTCTACTCTGTGACAATTTTTTAGGAATGGGCCAAAGCCAAACTGAATCGCGCCGGCCAGACGGTGTGACTAAAAAAACACGCATTAGTCGCCGCAGCGACCGAGACCTTCTTCGTATTGAGTCGCTAAGAGTGATTTATCTTTTTGCCTGAGCTCGGCGATAGCGTTCTTCAAATCACCCAGATATTTTTTATTGATTGTGCACGCTTTAATGATCGCAACTTTTGCTTCAGGGTATTTCTGCATTTGAAAAAGTGATTTTCCCCAACCTAAATATCCTTCGTCCGAGCGAGGATTCGCGATTGTCGCCTGCATATAAATATCAGCTGCGTCTTTCCATTGTTGATGCTTAAATCTAATGCTTGCAGCTGCGAGTTGGGCGGCCTCTGATCTTTTAAACTGCCTTGCGGCTTTCAAAATAATCATTTCGCCTCTTTGTGACTGATCGTTTTCGATCAGCATGTGGCCGAGAGTAATGTGGTTGCCTGGATTGGCTGAGTCAAAAGAGGTTGCGCGCTGGCAAGCCATGATTCCTTCTTGCATCGAACCCTCGACGGCATAGAGCCGGCAAATTTCGTTGAAGAAAAATTTTTTAGATCCAAAAGACTGAACCATATCGTTGAAAATCTGTCTTGCATCGTCAAGTTGACCTTTTGCTTCATAAGTTTTCGCGAGCCCTAAATAGGCTGGCATGTAGTCGCCTTTAAGATCTTTCGCCGCGCTAAAATTATCGGCTGCCTTTTCGAGTTCGTGATTGGCGAGGTAGCAGCCTCCGAGCAAAGTTTGAATGTAATAATCTTTGTCGTTCTGAGCGAATGCCGATTCGAGAGTGCGGGTTTCTTCGAGGTAGTTTTTCTGTGCGTGATAGGCTTTTGATAAAGCGAGTAGCCCATGCCTCGGAAGGTCTGAGATCATTGGTTTCAAAATTTTGATTGCGTCTGCGCTTTTGCCAGCCTTCATGAAGGCATTCGCTTTGACGACTTGGGCATTCATCGAAGCTTTTGTCTGGGGAGCCCCTATAGCGGTCCCATAACATGTTAAAAACGCTATGGAAAAGAGGGTCGATTTTTTCAATAAATACTTCATTTTGTGTCTCGAAATGCCGTTAAGTAAAAGAGGATTTGCCTCATAAAGTGTAACTCAAATTTCAAGAATCCGATGGAGCTTTTCATAAATGCGCAAGACCTTTGGCCAGCTCATACGAAATAGTGGTCAAGCGACAATCGAGTATATCTTATTGCTCGTGGTTGTTGTTGCGCTTGTTGTTGGTCCTCTCAAACAATTTAGCCAAATGTTTAATGGATATATGGAGGCCATTTTCGGGAGAGACCAATACCTTGCCTGCTTGCTCGAAACGGGGGAGCTTGGTGGTCAATCGACTGACGCGGGTTCGTCTTGCTCGGCCACTCTTAAAGCAAGCGTGCAGGCAGCACTCGCTGCAAGTCAAAACGCGGGCGCGAATGGTTCAGGAAGCGGGAATGGAGCAGGTGCGAATTCAGGTAATGGTTCAAATTCAAACTCGCAAGACGGTTCAGATTCGGCAAGCGCAAACAACAAAACTCCCACGACGAGTAATGCTTCTCAAGGCTCTGGATCTTCGGATGGTAGTGGCGGCGGAGCAAGCGGAAGCGAAAATAGTGCCTTCAACAACGTAGGCGTGGCCGCAGGTGCGAATCAACGCAATCGGCCGCCATCACGGCAAATCGTCAAAGGTGGTGGCGCCGCCGGCAAAGAAGGCTTTGAAGATTCGTACGTTAAAACTGAAGGTGGAGATTATGACTATAAAAGCTTAAAGGCAAAGTCAGGATTTGAGATCCCTATTGGCAAAATGGATCGACGTTTCGAAGAAGCCGACCCAGAAGCTGTGCGGGCCGAAAAATTAGCTCCAAAAGAAGTAGCTTCAACCAACACTAAAAATTTACGAGCAAAAGAAGTGAGTATGGATCCGCCAAGGGCTCCAGCAGCAAAAGATGAGGACATCAATGCCGATGGTTTTGGGTTTTCGATGTTGCTTAAATGGTTTTTGATCGCCGCGATTTTGATCGCACTCATCGTCGTTGTCGGTGGTCAAGCGCTTCAGGTCAGTAAAGGTGGCGACAACTAATGCGAATGGTGCAACGTGAACTCTACCGTGAAGGCTTAAAATATTTCGAGCTTAACGATCTCACTAAAACAATTTTGAAACCGATCATTGCCGGCGACGATAAGGCAACCGATTTTGAAGACTGTGTCAAAACAGATCCTACAATCAGTCGCCAAATTATTTTGGATGCAAATCTGCAAATAAAAAATGGTTCAGTGCAGTCGATCTCTCACGCGGTCGTTCTCATCGGAAAAAATCGGGTTCGAGATTTTATTTTTTCAAATTGTATTTTGGCCTTTATGATCAATGATCAAGATATTATTTTTCAAAAAATTTCGAAAGAAAAAAAATTTCTGAGATATGCAGAAGAGACCGAGAATTTTTCAAGAAAATTAGGCTCTGACTATAGTGGCGGAGCCTGGGCCGTGGGATTCTTATTTGATTTTCTCGACAACCTTTTGGCTCATCGTGATTTGAAAAAGGTCTTCGATGAAAATTTCAAAGAATGTTGGGCGCACAGTATCAAAACTGCGGCGATGGCTTGGAGCTTTGCAAATATTTCAAAACTACCAAATACACTTTGCCGGCAAGCTTTCTTGGCGGGCCTCACCCATGACATTGGGCGCATCTTAATGTGGCTGGTATTTCCTCAAGAGAGTATAAAGATTCTCGAAGATTTCGCGAGATTTAAGCAAGGTGCTCAGCAAGGACTTCAGTGGGAAACTCAACTCGAACTCGAGATCGAAAGAAAATATTTAAACATTGGACACAACGAAATTGGCAGTATGCTCCTTTCGGCAACTGATTTTATGAGCGAAGTCGAAGAGATCGTTGCGTTTCATCATGATATCGGTTTGTTGAAAGCTCGGTCTTCGAAGATGCTTCAGGTCGCTCAGTGTGTAAATCTTGCCGATGATTTGGTTGAGGGCATGAACTCGAAGCGTAGAATCGGTGAAGAAGAAATTTCAAAATCCTTAGATAAGCTCATTTCTTCTCTGAATATCACGGCACCTGCTGTTCTCGGAGTGATCGAAAGCTTAAAAACCAAACAGGTTTTGCTTTGATAAAATCTACTCACCCATTTTGCTCGTTTATAGAAAAAATATAATTCGCGGTAAGATCGAAAAAAGCTTTTCACTTTACGAAGTTTGTATGCCAAAAACATATTTAATTTAATAGGGCAGGGGAGCATTAATGGACTTCAAGCATCAAGAAGCAGTCGTGGTCGACATTAAGAAGTCATTTCGCTCTACAAAGCAGACGGACCGCGCAGCAACGACGGCAATTAATTTACATCCCGCCGGAGTGCGTGCATTTTTCAAAATCGAAGAAGCGCAACAGCTCCTCCCGATCGTTTTTAAACTCACAAAAAGATACAGCGAAAAAGTTACCTCGCTCATGGACCGCATCCATTTAATTGAAGGTAAGAGTCCACAACTTGAAGATAAGATTGAAGGACAGATCAATGACTTCATTCAAGACTGGCAAAACAAGATGACCAAACTCGGTGGTTTGCCGAAAGGCTTGTGGTTGCTCGATTTCGATTCTGGAGATGGCTACTTCTGCTGGAAATATCCAGAACGTAAGATTCAATTTTGGCATCAGTATCAAGACGGATTCAGTAAAAGAGTCTCAATTGAAAAATATATTCAAGATCGCACTTCTCACCTCGTATAAGGCTCGCAAATGCGTATCGCGCAAGCACAGATGAACCCTCGCTTGGGTGACTTTGAATCCAACGCTGAAAAAATTCTTTCGATGAGTAAACTTGCACTCGAACAAGGTTGCGACCTAGTTCTTTTTCCTGAGTCGACACTTTTCGGTTACCTGCCACTTGATATGCTCGAGTACGACCACCTCGTCGAAGCTCAGCTCAAAGTTTTTCGCTCAATTGAAAAGAGTATTCCGAAAGGGATTGCGGTAATGATCGGTTTGATCTCGAAGGCGCCAAAAAAATCGGGCAAGCCTTATATGAACTCAGCTGCCCTTTTACAAAAAGGCCAGAAGTCTCGCATATTTTCAAAGGAATTATTACCGAACTACGATATTTTCGATGAAGCCCGGTATTTTGCGAGCGGCAAGATAGCCCAGAATGTTTTTAAACTTAAGTCAAAGAAGTTTTTAGTCACGATATGCGAAGATATCTGGGCATGGGGAATCGACGGGTACCCCTCGCACTATGACGAAAATCCGATTCTGAAGCTCAAAGAAAAAAATCTCGCGGCTGTCATTAACCTCAGTGCCTCACCTTTCTATTCAGGGAAATTAAAACTTAGACACGAAGTTGCCAATGCTCTTGCAAAGCGTCTCAAGGCGCCCGTCATTTATACCAACATGGTTGGTGCCCAAGACGAAGTGATCTTTGACGGCGCAAGCTTTGTGATAAACGCTCATTCGCAAGTGGTGGTGCAGGCTCCGCGTTTTGAAGAAGCTCTTCAGGTTTTTGAATTAGAGATGGGCAGTGCAAAGTTGAAGACTTCGGTGAAGCGCGCGCCAGATGACATCGGTACGATTTTTTCGGCGCTTGTTTTAGGCATTCACGATTACGTATCAAAAACAGGGTTTCAAAAGGTTCATCTTGGGCTCAGCGGAGGAATCGACTCCGCCGTGGTTGTTTCGCTTGCGGTGGCTGCCCTAGGCGCTGAAAATGTGAAGGGGATCGCAATGCCGGGACCCTTCAGCGCGAGTGAAAGCTTAAGCCTTGCGGCGACTTTAGCTCAGAATCTTCGGGTCGAGATGTTTGAGCTCCCGATTGAAAAAACTTACGATGCCGGCCTCAAAGATTTGCAGAAAGCTTTCGGCAATTTCGATTTCGGAATCGTGCATGAAAACCTTCAATCAAGACTCCGTGGTGCATTTTTGATGGCCTATTCGAATAAAGAAAATAGTCTTTTACTCACGACCGGTAATAAATCAGAACTCGCGACAGGTTATTCGACTCTTTACGGAGATATGTGCGGAGCTTTGAACCCGCTAGGAGATTTGCTCAAGTCTCAGGTTTATGCGCTTGCACGATTTATTAATTCTGAACAAGAAGTGATTCCGGAAGGGATCATCATGCGTGCGCCTTCAGCAGAGCTGAGGCCGAACCAAAAGGATCAAGATAGTTTGCCCCCTTATGACGAGCTTGATAAAGCTGTGCAAAACCTTGTCGAGAAGTCTCGTTCTCCTAAAACGCAGACTGAAAAATGGTTATTTGATCGACTCGCTAAAACCGAATTTAAAAGATGGCAAGCGCCACCGATTCTAAAGGTCAGAAGCCACTCATTCGGCCGCGGACGTCGCATGCCTATCGCCGCAAAATACTAAGAGCTTCTGATGAATTTTTGGGACATACACGGTTTTTTATTTGCTCCGAGATTACTCGTCGCAATTCTTGCAAGCTTCACATAATGGACGACAAATCCTATGCTGGTCATTCTCACTTGGCTCTGGGCCCTTGCGGGCGAGGAAGTCGAGAAGAAGATTGTGCATACGAAGGTTCGGTAAGCTTTCTTTAAATCAACATATCCAAAAAACCCATTTGCTTAGGCTTACGTTCAATCACCGGAAAACGAAATTCTGGCTTGCCCGTGAGCTTCACCATATTTTCGAGGCTATGCGCATTTGAATCGGTGAGTCGGGTATGCATTTTGTGAAAGAGTTGTCCGCAATAGTTGGCGTCAGCTTCTGCACGGTGAAAACCTGCGGCTTCGATTTGTAAGTATTGAACGAGTGTGCCGAGTTTGTAGTTCGCGAGACCGCGAAAAACATTTCGCGCCATCGAGCAGGTGTCGAGGACAAGACCTTTCGGGGCGGTCATTTCAAATTTCTTGTAGTCGGCCGTCATGAACTGACAATCGAAAGGTGCATTGTGCGCAACCAATAAATCGTCTCCGCAAAATTGTGTGAACGGTTCAAGGATTTCTCCGATTTTGGGTTTTCCTTTGAGCATGAGATCGGTAATGCCATTCACGCGACTTGCGGCCTCTGGGATAGAAGTTTGTGGATCAATGAGAGTTGCAAAAACAGATTCGACTTGCCCGTCAATGAAACGAACCGCGCCGATCTCAACCACCTGGTCAACACCCGCAACGAAACCTGTCGTCTCTAAATCGAAAGCTATGAATCTCATGGCACCCCTCCACTTCACATTCTGATGTTTCTTTCAATGTTGTCGAGGCCGAATGATATTGCAATCAAAAGAAAGAACATCTATGAAATATGAAAGGTCATGTCAAAAAATAATTCTCTCTCTTCAATTTTATTCTTGCCGATGGATACGAAAGTCGAATTCAAACGTGAAGAATCCGTGCTGGAAGTGGCTCTCAAAGCCGACGTCTCCATCGCACATTCCTGCGGTGGAATGGGCACGTGTGGAACTTGTCGTATCGAAATCGAAAGCTCTTTAGCGGGTTTAGCGCTGCGGAATGAAATCGAGCAAGAGATGGCTGTCGATCGAGGCTTTGCTCCCAGCATGCGATTAGCCTGTCAGTTAGCACCTTCGGCGGGTTTAGTGGCCCGCGTGTGTTTGGTTTTGCAGGATTTAGACCCGGCGGAGTAGTCTTCGGCCGAATGAGGCTTGGGGGCTTGTGTTGGGTTGGGGATCTGCTTGACTGCGGCGGACAAATTTAATCCGGCGGCAGTGCGCCATCGCGAATTTCATGCACGCTTTGAATTGCACGCTCTCGTTCTTTTGCGTCAACGACCATCGAGATGCTCATCGCACTCAACAGCATCTTCTGAATTAAAATTTTCTTACGACCCAGGTGAGTGCAAATCTCATCGGGCAAAGTTGAAGCAAAAGATCCTTTGCAAGTGACACTCACCGAAGAAAGTTCGGTGGGATCAAACTGCGCACGCTTCGCTTTGTGACAAGCCTGCATGATCGAACTTAAATGTTCGCTCGGAGCCGTGATGAGAATTGCGTAGGATGTAATTCGCTTTTCTGTATCTAAAATTTGCGGAGAAGGCAGCGACTCTTCTCGCAAGATCGTAAAAAATTCTTGTACGGCGGAGTTTAGATCTGGTTTGGCAATTTCTATCCAACGTACTTCCTTGTGAGAGTTGACAGATAAAATGCGTGCTTGTTCAAACATAGGCGCGTCTCCATCAATGGTCGTTGATTCGGTTAAGTCTGAATCGTGAGCAAGTGCAATCCTCAAAGGAACTTTCAATAGATAGGCAAGCTCAACGCTTCGGTAATGTAAAACTTTAGCTCCCCAAAAAGTAATGTCGAGAAGCTGCAAGTAATTCATATGAGAAATATGCTGCGCCTCTTTGATCGTGCGTGGGTCGGCTGAATAAACGCCCGCGACGTCTTTCAAAATCTCGCAGCGCTCGGCTTTAAAATAGGCCGACAAAGCGACAGCCGTTGTGTCGGAGCCCCCTCGACCCAGAGTCGTAATTTCTTTGGTTAACGGAGACACCCCTTGAAAACCCGCGATGACGACAACATGATTTTTATTCAGTTCGGATTCGATACGAATCGGTTTGATATCGATGATGCGCGCTGAAGAATGAGCTTCGTCGGTCATGACTCCCGCTTGGCTTCCGGTGAGGCTGATTGATTTACAGTGACGGTCGTTGATTGCCATGCTCATCAAAGACATTGCGATACGCTCACCAGTTGAAGTGAGCATATCAAGCTCACGACGATTCGGATGCGGACTTACTTGGTAAGCAAGATTAATGAGTTCATCGGTCGTTGATCCCATGGCACTCACGACGATAATTAAACCGTATTCACCGGCGTGTAGTCGGCTGATGCGCTTTGCAATATCGCGAATTTGGGAGGGTTCTGCGAGGCTGCTTCCGCCGTATTTTTGAACGAGTAGTTTTTGTTTTCTCATGGCGCAAATCTCAACTATTAATTCTCGCGACTTGGAATTCTCATTTTAACAAAATCAGAAACTGCAAGCATTGAACCTTTTGGAATCCGAATCAAATGATCTGCAACCCCACGAGGAACATATCCATGTATGAGTTCAGGATTGAGTTCTCTTAAGTGTTTTGAGCTGACGCCGAGATGAGCGGCCAGCTTTTCAAGATCAGTCCCACCTGGAATGTGAAAATATTCAAACGACTCAGGCAAATGATACTCAATGTCGCGAAAACCATAGAGACCAGGAGCTTTCGCGATGAGCATCGCCGCCAAAACTTTCGGAACATAATTTTTGGTTTCGTCAGAGAGAAGACCCATATCGGCGAGAGTCCAAAAATTATTCGTGTGGTAATGTTCGATTAATTTTTTGACTCGGGCTTCACCCATGTTGTAGCTGGCGGCAACGAGATACCAGCTTCCAAATATTTTATAAAGATCGGTCATATACCAGATTGCTGCTTGAGTGCTTTTATAATAATCGCGTCTCTCGTCGAGCCACCAAGTGGTGTGAAGGCCGTAGTGATTTCCAGTGGGGGCCATAAACTGCCAGATGCCAACGGCACTCGCGGTGCTTTCTGCGTTGGGAGAAAATCCACTTTCGATCATCGCGAGGTATGATAGATCTTGGGGGAGACCCGCTTGCGCAAGCTCTCCTTGAATGTTTGGAAGATATCTCGACGAACGTTCAAGCCATTTGCGAAAAGTAAGACGACCTGTGGTCTGAAAATATTTAATCCATTTTCGAACGCTGCTGTTGTAAGTCACTGGGATATCAAAAATCAGATTATTTTCGGTATCATCAGAGATCTGGACTCTGGTGCCATCCATTTGCTTCGAAGATTTTTTGCGCGCGATTTTTGAAGGCTTAACGGGCAGATTTTCTTCTCCTAAAACAGTAATACTCTTAAAGATTGGTGCAACATTAGCTGGCGGTTCATTCGGATCTTTGACTTCGGGCGCTTTTTCTTCAAGGTAAAGATAGTTGAGCTCTGTTATAAGTTCTTTCTTAGACTGATTGATACTAGCATAAGCTGAGCCTAAATAAGTAAAGCTTAACGTTAGACTAATCATGAATGAAGGCAGACGAGTGACCATCTCTCTATTCTAGACAATTGTGACGGGAGAAGGCGGTCCAGAATTGAATTGCTATACTTTCGTCGAGTTCGCGACAAAGTCCGTGATCAGGCAAATTTTCTTGACGGTCTGTCAGGAGCTTGACACAAAAACAGAATTGAAAACCAGACCTCTCGGTAAAATTCAATTTCACTTGAGTCTAAATTTGTTTTAAACAGAAAATCGCGATGAATGTCGAGTCGGGTGAAACGTGGCACATCGCTTGCTTCACCAGTTTGTATGAGTAAAGGTATATACACAGCAGTTAGCGGAGCGATTGCACAAACGCAGCGGTTAGAAACGATTGCCAATAACTTGGCAAACGTGAATACCCCTGGCTTCAAACGCGATAGTCAAATATTCAAAGAATATTTATCGGCTTACGAAAAGGAGCCGGGCGTCGTCGAAGTCCCGAGGATACCGGCGAGTATCGAGAGCTTCTATGATATGCAGGGCGGCGACAAATCTTACGTCGACGTTGCCGGCACTTACACTGATTTTAATCAAGGCTACCTCAAGCAAACGGGCAATCCCCTCGATATCGGAATTGAAGGCAAAGGATTTTTCGAAGTCCTCACTCCAGAAGGCGTGAAACTTTCTCGCGCCGGAAATTTTTCTCTCGACGGAGAAGGCCGCATCGTCACCAAGCAAGGATATCCGGTTTTAAAGGATGGCGGACTCGGAGCCGATCCTGCCGGCCGCGTGATTAAAACGAATGGCGCCAAGCTTTCAATTTCTCCGCAAGGCGAAATCATGGAAGGCCAAGAAAATCTCGGCAAGCTCGCGATTCTTGAAGTGGGCAATCGCGACAGCCTCCTCAAAACTGGGAATGGCCTTTTTGGATTCAAAGAAAATCTAGATCCAAAGATGACCGTCTCAAATGAATCGGTGATTCATCAAGGAAGCCTCGAGGGCAGTAACGTCAATACAATCAAAGAAATGACCGACATGATTACTGCGACGAGAACTTTCGAGAGCACGCAGAAGGCGATTCAAGCTTACGATGAAATGCATAAGAGACTCGTGACGGATGTTCCTAAACTTGGTCAAGGATGATCGCCGAATTAATGACCCTATAAACAAGGATTGTTTATGTTAAAGGCTTTGAATACCGCTGCAACCGGCATGGCTGCACAGCAAACGAACATGGATGTAATCGCCAATAACTTAGCGAACGTTTCGAGCACGGGGTTCAAAAGATCACGTGCCGAATTCGAAGATCTCATGTACCAAACTCAAAAAGAGCCGGGCGCGGCGACGGGCCTCAACGCCGTTTCTCCAACGGGAGTACAGACAGGTTTAGGCGTAAGAACTGCCGCCGTTCAAAAAGATTTCGAGATGGGATCTCCAAAGGTGACTAAGAACCCACTCGATCTTTCCATCGAAGGAACAGGTTTTTTCGCGGTTCAAACTGCCGACGGTCAAATTGCCTACACTCGTGACGGCTCATTTAAAAAAGATCCTAACGGCAAAATCGTCGACAAAAATGGAAATTCTCTGCAGCCTGAAATTACCATTCCGCCCAATGCTACGGGGATTTCGATCGGTGCGAACGGTAAAGTAGAAGTGATCCTTGGTTCTTCGATCGTTCCGCAAAGTGTTGGCCAAATTCAAATCGTCAATTTCGTAAATCCCGCTGGTCTTAAATCGATGGGTAAAAATCTGTTCATGCCTTCGCAAGCGAGCGGGACGGCCCAACAGGGAGTTCCTGGGCAAAATGGTTTTGGAGGCGTCGAACAAGGGCAGCTCGAAACGAGTAACGTCAATATCGTTGACGAAATGGTTAACATGATCACTGCCCAAAGAGCTTACGAGACAAACTCAAAAGTGATTCAGGCGTCCGATCAAATGCTCCAATATATGAATAACTTGAGGTAATAAAAGTTGAATAAGTTGGCGTTGATTTTTTTAGCGAGTTTTTTGGCCCTGGGACATGCCAGAGCTGAAGATAATTTAGTACGTCGCATTTCAGTTCACCAGAACTCTAAGATCGGCGCACAGAAGGTTATCTCTCTCGAAGACATTGCCGATCTAACAGGCTTCGATTCTGAGACTCTCGAAAATCTTAAGAAATTAGAAATCGCTGATGCCCCTAAAATGGGCGAGAAAAAACACTTCACAAATATCGGCTTCGCACAGATTTTAAGGGCGAAGCTTGCTGATACAGAAGATGCGAATGAAATTATTTTGAATATTCCGAACGAAGTATTAGTGTCTCGCAAAAGTGCAAAACTTGAAAATTTAGAAGTCGAAACTGAATTTTTAGCCGAATTGAGAAACCAGTGCAAGGCTTGTGAATATGAACTCACAAGCCTTGTGTTGCCGATCATCAATCAAGATCTCTCAGGCAACGCGATCTGGAAGATCAAAATACAGAATCAAACAACGAAAGGCTCATTTTCGGTTCCGATTGAGGTCATCAATGAAGACTTTACCAAGAGAATGTACTGGCTTACGGGAAGCGTTGTCGTTCGCAAGATAGTTCCGGTTGCGAAAAGAAATATTAATAGCGGCGAAACTCTGAAAGATGACGATTTTTCTTTCGAGAAAAAAGACATCACTTACGTGAACGACAATATCGCATCTGCAGAAGAGCTCAAAATTGCGGTCGCTTCTCGGTTGATTCTTGGAAATCAAATCATCGATTCCTCTAGTATTCGTAAGCCCAGCACAATTCGAAATGGTGACACCGTAAAAGTTTTTATCGGCGAAGATGGCTGGCAAGTCTCGATGGATGGCGTGGCGCAGCAAAACGCTTACAGGGGCGATGCGGTAAAAGTGAAAATTTCGCGAACGCAAAAAATTATGTCAGGAATTGCCACAGAAAAAGGAATGGTTGAGATCCGATGAAAAAATTTATTTTTACGTTCATGACCTTCACTCTTCTCTCGGGCTGCGCGAGCCTCAATAAATCTTTGAGGGCATTCTTCGGCAAAGAAGAACCACAAGTCGCGACAGAAAAAAAATCTGATCCTTCTGCGAGATTTTCGAAACAAGATAATTTAAAAGATTCAACCGCACGCAAATACCGTATGACCAAAGAACGTATGGAAGAAGAAGCGGGCCTCGCTTCCAATTCTGGTTCGCTCTGGATGATGGAAGGGCAAAATGCTTACCTTTTTGCTCCGAATACAACGCGTCTCATTGGCGATATGCTCAACGTAAAATTAGAAGGTGCTCCGCAAAAGCAACTCCAAACTAAAGTTCACGTCATTGCAAAGCTTTTGGATAAGATTGACCATCCAGATACTCTTTTAGGCCGTGGACCAGCATCGCAAGCAAACGGAGAAAAACTTTCAGCAGATAAAGCGGCGACCTCGCCAGCGGGTGGTGCGGCGGCAAAGCCAGATCCAAATGCGGCAACCGCGGCAGCCGCGAACGGACAACAGCCACCTGCCGAAGAAGCGTCGCCAAAAGTAGATTCGAAGTTTGATGTTCAGACTATTCCGACTCGGATTACCGAAATTTTGAAAGACGGAAGTTACCGCGTAAAAGGCCTTCAGCCTTTCATGATCGGCAAACGCGAATACAAAGCGATCGTCACCGGAATTGTGCGTCCTGAAGATTTTAACGACGACGGCATAAATGCGAGCAAACTTTTAGATTCACAATTTGATATTGTTAATACGAAGAAAGCAGCGACCCTATGAAGAAAATATTTTTAGTTTTGATTCTCGCGGCAGTGGGTTCTCTATCGCAAGCGGCGCGTATTAAAGATATCGCAAACGTTCGCGGAGTAAGAGACAACCAACTCATCGGCTACGGAATCGTCGTTGGTCTTAAGGGTACCGGTGACAGCAAGAACGAATTTACAAATAAATCGATGTTCAGACTTTTCGACAAAGTCGGAATGAAATTAGAAGACAAAGAAGTCGCGAGCAAAAACGTTGCAGCCGTTCTCATCACCGCGACCTTGCCACCTTTTGCGCGTGCGGGTAATCGCATCGACATTACGGTGAATTCGATTGGCGATGCTTCAAGTCTCGCGGGCGGAACTCTCGTGCAGAGTCCGCTGAGGGCTGCCGATCAACAGGTCTACGCCGTAGGCCAAGGGGCTCTCCTGATCGGAAGTGGCGCAGATGTTCACCCGACAGTCGGTCGTTTACCCAATGGTGCAATCATCGAGCGAGACGTCGGCGAAGATTTCACAAATAAAAAAATGTTCAGACTGACTCTTCATAATCCTGATTTTACGACGGCCGCGAGACTCGCGAAACGTATCAACATGGATCTCTCTGGTAAATACGCTTCGGCAAAAGATGCGGGTACGGTTGATATTATTGTTCCCACTTCTTATGAAGGAAAAGCGGTTGAACTCTTGGCCGCGATTGAAACTTTAGATGTTGCTCCGGATATTCGTGCACGTGTTGTCGTGAATGAAAAAACCGGAACCGTCGTGATCGGTGATAACGTGAAAATCTCTCGGGTCGCGATTAGTCACGGGGATCTCACGGTGAAGGTTGAGGGCACATCGAAATCGAAAGGTAAAGACCAGGCTGGCGAGCGCGTTGCAGTTCTAGACACAGGTACGAGTGTTGGCGACTTAGTAAAAGCGCTGAATACTTTCGGTGTCTCGCCAAAGGACCTGATTACGATACTCCAAAATTTGAAAGCAGCCGGCGCGCTCCAGGCCGAGCTCGAAATTTTATAAAAAGTGTTTTGATATGAGACAAAATGACATAAAATAAATGAATACGGTTTAACTCAAACACATGGATGTGGTTGAGTGCGGGGGAAGTTGAGTTAGAGATTTTAACCAGGATGGACAGAGCCAAGTTTTCGAGCAGGAAACAGAAAGAAAAGTCAGCTAAGCCAGAGATGGTG
>JAYTQQ010000260.1:0-3950 GCA_043746635.1 Bdellovibrionales bacterium
TTAATTCCTCGGGGCGCTGAAGAGGATTTGAGAACTCAAGTCTTTCTTCAAAGAAATTCGGTATTTTAACAGATTTCAGCTAGCTATTTTTATCAAAATCCACCGCAAAGAAGTCCCACGATTCACCAAAAACGTGCAACTCCATGATCGCGATTCGAGATAGCGAGCTTCTCTTAATCGTCTCTATTAAAATATTTTTTAAATTTTTGTAATATTCTGACTGGTAGCCTAATTGCGCTAGCACGGGGTTTAAATCGAGTTCTTGCTTTGAGTTTAGTAGCGCCTTGTACTCGAAATTAATTTGTTCAAGTCGATTCAAGAGAGACGAGAAATCTTTATCACTCACATTATAGAACGTATGAACGGCGCCGTCTACCGCCTCAACATTTGAATTTTTTAGTGCCAAGGGTTGCCATACCAACCGAATTTGTTTTGAGCACGAGTCCGAAAAGTTTTGCTTAAAGCAAGGGTCAATTCGGACGCTAATTAAGTTGGTTGATGAAAAATCGTTAGCTGCAATTCTTTTACCGTTAAAACCTGGAACTATAAACGGTGCACCCGGCGCTGCTCCAAGCAGTTTTGTTTGGTCAACAGCAAAAGCCAGTTGTTCGACGGAAATTGCTGAGGCCAACGCAATCGAATCATCAAGGTCTTTAACTTGAGGCAAAGGAAATAAAATAGACAATTCATCCTACATTCCGCACCTAAACGGTGCGTGCCTATTTCAAGTTCAAGTAGACTCTACGTGTAGACTGATTCTTCGATTTTTAGAAGACCTAAAATCTGACTCTGAACAGGCGTAAGTGGCTGTGTAAATAATTTCACGAGCCGGTCCTTTTCAAATAGCTCATTCCGATCTCGGTTTTCAAACAATCTCGTTAACTGTTCAAAGCTTGGTGTTTTTGAAGCTCGCCCTTCTGGAAGCGAGAGAAGGGCCGTGATTTTTTTCTTTTCCATAGCGACACGCAACTCTCGCTCAATGAGACTTGCAACCATCTGCGCAAGATACTCGACGAACATTAAGGCTTCAATTCGCACGTTCTTCTTTAGCCATACCGGGGCGACATTCAGGGTCGACTTAAGAAAGGCATGACGTTTTTCAAGATGGGGTTGATACTTATACGAGTTTAAAACTTCGAGAGCCTTCATTTTCGTATTTGTCGCAAGCGGAAAAATTCCGTCCATGAGTTGCGCTTTCGCAATGCCCTCAGGGTTTCGCTTAACATGAAGCCTCGGCGCCTTCTTAACTATCTTTTTGTATCGAGTCTCGCCAGTTGGTTTGCCTCGACTGAGTGCTCTAAACTCTTCATCAATATCCGTTTTGATTTCAACGCTGAGCCATGCCTGCACATTAACGCGCAAAAGAATCGTGTCGACACGTTTTCTCATTGCGAGTTCAGTCTTTGGCCCACGTAGCCGCTTGAGATCTAAGCTCTCAAGTTTTTCTTGAGCTCGAGCAATGCGGTCCTTTCGAGATTCGTAATCGCGCTTTTGCTTTTGACTTGAGCGGTACTAATAAACTTTAAAGCTCTCACGCAATTGATAAAATCCATTCGCCACTTCAAAGCTGTCGAACTCCAATCTATGGCGAGATGATTTGCGGCGCAAGCACTTCTCCCAGCGCACTTCTCCGTGCTCAAGGGAGTTCGCAAAGTCATCCGTCTCTTTTCTCGTTCTTGGTACAATCGTGACGAACAGACCATGCTCCGAATCGATCTTGCGCATTGTCGCCTCTACGCAGAGCTTACTGTCGGCAACATAAATAAAATCAGGTCTCTGAAGTAAAACACGTAAAGAGTTCCAGGTTTCAAGCTGTATACTATCGTCGGAACGATTGCCGTCGTAACACTTAAAATGAATCGGGATTGCGCCGTCACGCGAGACACAAAGGTTATAAACGAGCTGCTTGAGGTCCGGCCGATGATCTTTGCTGTGACCACGTTTTAGCTGAACACCGAGTTTATCTTGATCGGCGTAGTGGCCACTCATCTTAATGCTTGTCGTATCGCTATGGATTTGATCCATTTTCAAATCAAATTTTTTAACGACCCCAAGCACGATCTCGGCTTGAAGCGTTGCTCGATCAGCTTGGAAAAGCCGCTCAAGCGCTCTGCCAATACGGTCATCACTGACCCCAGTTCCATCACTTAACTCAAGCCCGTAGATGATGGCCCACTCCTTCACCGCGTAAATAGCCTCGCGGTTCATCAAAATATTCTTTAGCAAAATGACTATCGCCTCAGCATAAGCCTCGTTTGACAAGGCTCGGGTGAGCTTTGATTTCAGGCCCATTTTTTCTAGGACCAAGTCAATGATTGGTAGGCATCCAATTTTTTGATTTCGAAAAGTTAAATCTTTTTCTTGCACAAGAATATATCCTAATGCTTAATAGAATTAAGATGTCAAAACAAAAAACAGAAATATTAAAATTTAATGGACCTATTCTGCACGGATCAGTTTCAAGCGCGATGGCAAAGTGTGGGCAAAAGAATTGCCGGTGTCGGAGGGACCCGAAGATGTTGCACGGTCCGTACTATAGATGGATTGGTAATATCAATGGTAAAAAAACAACTCGGACGATCGACAAAAAGGCCGCACAACAGTGTCGGCGCTGGATAAAAAATTATGACAAATTACGAAAACAAATTGAAAAACTCATCGATCAGGCGCTTGACTCAGCACCTTGGAAATCTTGAGTTCAGAAAGAACTTAGAGTTTCTAGATATTTAAAAACTTACTCACACACCGTTTAGGTACGGAATGTAGGATAGATTTTAAGTGAAGCCTTTTTAAGTCTTGTCTTTATCGTATCTATTTGGTCTTCGTTCGCTCCTTCTTTTTTGGCCCACGAATAAATCTTCTTTAAACTTATCGGATGCCTTTCGCAAATCTATTGAGCCTAGCCGAGCCCTTGAATATCCCTCCATGCAATATCTCACAAGTCGGTCCATGACAGATTGAGTGGGTGACAATAATTTAACCAGCATGTGCACTTGACTACACTAGCCGCCTAAATCATAACTGTGAGCCGTGGAATACCCGAAAAATCTTCGTGAATTTGATAAAACGTACCGCGACGATGAGGCTTGCTTAGCTTTTCTCGAAGAACTTCGCTGGGGAAATGGATTTGAGTGTCAGGCCTGCGGTGGCGACAAGTACTGGCTAATTTCAGTTGGACTTCGTAAATGCAAGACTTGCCTTTTTGGTAACTCAGTCAAAGTGGGTTCAATTTTTGAGTCCAGCAAGCTGCCACTGAAAACTTGGTTTTATGGAATTTGGTGGATGACCTCTCAAAAAACTGGCGTCAGTGCTTTGAGCCTTCAGAAAAATCTTGGACTTGGCAGCTACAGAACAGCGTGGTTGCTTTTGCATAAAATTCGCAATTCTATGATCCATGCCGATCGAAATCTTCTTCAGGGCGAAGTTGAAGTTGATGAAGTTTTTATTGGCGGTATTCGCTCTGGCAAGCGCGGGAGAGGGGCTGAAAGCAAGGAGCTCATCGTAATTGCCGCCGAATGTTCCGGAGAAAAACGCGTTGGAAGAGTTCGTATTCAAAGGGTTCCAGATGCGTCTACTGAAAATCTGGAGACATTTATTCTGGCAAATATCGCGCTTGGATCAACGATCCATACCGATGGTTGGAAAAGCTACAATGATGTTGGCAAGTTGGGGTACAAACATTTGCCAAGAAAATCGGCGACTGTTCATCCCGATGAGCTTCTGCCCAGAATCAATACTGTGAAAGCACTTCTAAAAAGATGGCTACTTGGGACTCTTCATGGCCGCCTCGATCCGAAGCATATGGACAGCTACTTTGAGGAATTTGTCTTCAGATTTAACCGCCGAACCTCAAAAGCCCGAGGTCTTTTGTTCCAGCGAGTCTTGGAAAACTCAATGCGGGTCAGTCCGACCCCATACAAAGAAATCATTTCTCGGAAGTCATAGTGTAG
>JAYTQQ010000261.1:0-3363 GCA_043746635.1 Bdellovibrionales bacterium
CTTTGGAGTGGCGCTCCCGATTGGAGCAGGTGTCGTTTAAAAGTTTTCGGTCGGTGAGGATGCTCGGTTTGTTAAGATAAAATACCTGACGGGCAGGCCCGGTCATCGAGTCTTCGTGGGCAAGCCTTACCACAACCAGTGGAGGCGTGTAGTTGTCACCCGCAAGGCTTAAGAGGCTCGTAAAGAGAAGTGGGACTAACATCCTCCCACCTTAGCACCAGGGCCGTCTCGCAAGAAGTAAAGAGTTTTCAGACTATCAAATTTTTTATTATGATCGAGCTTGGATATCGATGTAGGGTTTTTAAAAAATACACGGGAGCCAAATTGAATCGACTCCCATCAAAAGAGGATACTAAAAACTATTATCTACGTCGAGGACTAGCTCGTCTTGAGTGCATTAGTCCCAGCCTTGAGGTTCGCCGTGGCCGCGTGATTGGGCTTGAGCGTTATCTTCGAGCGTGAGATATCTAAACGGTTCGAGAGTCATTGACGTCCACGAGCGTGTCGCATACTTTTTTTAAGACTCTTTTGAGGGCTTCATGCCAAAACAAAAAGTCGCGCCCAGCTGCCGAGACCTTTTTATGCATATTCTCTGAAGATGAGGCAAGTTTGGCCGGTCCTTTTTATTCTGGAGTTCATGTGGCGCATATTCTTTTCGATCAAGGAAAAAAACTCGGTGAAATTTCTGAGTGGGTCGTGGTTACGCAGCCTCCTGCATATAAGAATGTCTTAGGTAAAACTGTACTCCTGACTCCCGCAAATGACGAATGTACTTTTGTTTCACCGAAGCCAGTGAACCGAAAATCAAAACTAACGATTATCGAAGATGAAAAGCGAGAGCTTACTCTCCAGTTGAAGATGGTTAAGGGTGGAACATCGATCACGGCGAAGATTTTAAGCCAGAAAGATATATCTGAAAAAACTTAAGAGTATTTCTTTTGTGGTCGGGATTATTGTGCTTTTGGCTTTTTTGCCGAGGCCCGCAAAACTAGAGGCAAGTTTCACCAAGGGGGCTGAGTTAGAAGCGAAGACTGCCCGCATGATTCATGGGTCTGGGACCGTACTTCAAATTCTTAAATTTAAACCAACGGCATTAATTTCTTTTGGCTCGCCTCGTTTTGAAAGCCTCTCGATTTGGATTTCAGACCTAAAAGAATCGAGCTATGATTTGGGAGATTCTAAAAATATAGTTTCGCTTTATACCGAAGGCGTGGCCTCAGCAGCCGGCACGGGATGCACGGGCAAAATGGATTCGGGTAAGTTTGAGGTTTTTTCGGTCCAAGCCGATTATATTAAAATTCACATCGAATCTCACTTCATTTGCACTTCCGACGATGGAAACAAAACTGAGATCACGCTTGATCAAGGCTATGCACTTCAGCCGAAATCAGTATTTTAGCTCTTTTTTTAAGAGACCAAATTTGCCTTGGGTTTGAATAAAATATAACGATCGCAAAAGACATGTGGAATGTTCAGACGCGCTGTTAGAAGCAGCCTCTCATAATTAAGGAGGGGGGGGCGCTATGGTCTTAAAATTTTTTTTTTGGTCTCGTTTTTGTTTGTGCGATATTTTCGTCCCACGCTATTGCGCAGAAATCGGAAATAAAAATTGAGATGCCGAAAATTGCTGCGCCCGCCGAAGACACTCGTCAATTTAAAATGAAAACTTCGCCGCTCTCTTAGTCCATTCGTGAACTCATGGTATATTTCCCCAGGATTCACTTATCGATGGGGGCACGAAAAAGATAAGGCGAGATGTATTCGGAAGAAGCTTTTGAGGCGCTCAAACGCGCCCGATCCGTTTGCAACTGATCTTGCTGCAACTTTTTTCCATTTTGATCAGCTTGAATTCAGTTGATCGTGATTTGATGTGTGCAATAATTGCAGGAGAAACATAAAAACTAAGGACGTGATATGCCTGCACTCTCGTACAAAGAAATTATAAAATCCCTCGGTAAAGCGGTGGGTTCATCAGAAGTGAAAGATCTCTTGAAAAAGCTCGGCGCCGACAAGGCTCCAAAACTTTCAAAAGACGAAGAGGGTGAGTACGAACTCGAAGTTTATTTTACTCTTCCAAAAAATGGCTTGAATTTAATTTTTGAACTTCCGGATGATGAAGAGCCAACGAAAGACAGTGAAAAACTTTTGACTCTAAATTGCGTTCAATTTTACGGAGTATCTCCTCTTAATGATATTACGCACGCATTCGCTGGCGAAATGCCTTTTGGCATATCGTTCGAAGACAATCAGAAAGAAGTTCACAGAAAAGCGGGGAAGCCCAGTGACACTGACGACGAACAACGGGTCGATCTTTGGGACGAAAGTGAGCCGATGTTTTCGGTCGCTTATAAAAAAGACGGTAAGGTTGATATGATTGCTTACGAAATTGAGATGCTAGAAGACTTTGGCGACGAAGAAGAAGATGAGAATTACGACGGTCGTCACTAAGCTCTCTTGAAAAAAGAGCTCACAGCTATTTTGCCGCGAGCTTAAAAATCAAATTAATGAAGAAGTGCGCAGCCCGGAACTGAAAGATCAAACTTATTCGCCTGATTGAGGCAAGAGTAGATTTCATAGGTTTGTTGTGCGTAACTATATCCTTTGATCGCCGTGACGTTACCGGCTTTGTCGACTTCGCAAGGATTATCCATTGTGCATTTTTGACCGTTGTCGTTGCCGGTGTTGTTGATGCCGATCATCGTTCGAGTACCTGCTTCAAGAACCGGAGAACCAGAAGTGCCGCCGATGGTTTCGCACCCTGGGCGTGAGTAGCGCATAGAATCTTGAGACATCCAGCCGGCTTCACGAAGTTGAAATACGAAAGTCTCGATCGTGCAGGTATAGCCTCGTCTCCAGTAACCAGAAATAACTTCGATTGGAGTGCTCGCAGCAGGATGCTTTGAAGAAAGCAGGAGTGGACTCACTTTGAAAGAGGTTTGGATCTGCTGAAAGGTTTCTTTGAGTTGGTAGAGAGTGATGTCGGTGCCAGTCATTGTCGAATAGATCACGCCTTGGGCGTGAATTGTACCTATGCCTTGGGCGTGATCGTTAAAAACGCCGAAGGTGCGATCGCTTTGTTGGTGGTAAACGAAAGTTCCGGGTTTTGGCATTCCGCCTTCGTAGCAGTGACCGTTGGTGAGAACCATTGCGGAATCAGTGATCTTTGAATTTTCAAAACGAATGATCGCGCCCGAGCAATCATCAAGGGCTACGATACCATTGAAGTTGTATGTCGAATTTCCGGCGATCATTCGGTGGTTATCCGGACCTTTCGGCATCGGAAAAGCGGTTGCTTTCATAGAGAGTGTTGAAACGAAAATTGCAGAGAGGACAATGGCTAAGATCTTTTGATTCATTAAATTT
>JAYTQQ010000262.1:0-3237 GCA_043746635.1 Bdellovibrionales bacterium
TGCGATCGTTCTCGGAGGCGTCCAAAAAGCTTAAGACATTTCTTGCCGTCATCTCGTTGAGCTGCATTTTTTGAACGGGCCGCTTTCTCAAGCTCACCAGAATCTGATCCAAGAAAATTTATTCCCAAACTTCAGACTCTTTGCTCGGGAGCAGGTGTTGCTTTGGTTATTATTCAACCTTTTTCTGGGGTACCAATATCTGGTGCTTCCAAATGGATAAACCCAAACAAAGCGATGATCCAGCTAAGCCTTAGAAGTAAAACTGACGACTTACTTTGGTTCACTGTTTTTCATGAGATCAACCACATTCTTCGGCACAGCAAAAAAGAAATGTTTGTTGAATTCGATAAACGAGAAGTTTCTCGTAGTCCTGAAGAAGATGAGGCCGATCAATTCGCGGCAGAGCAACTTATTCCAAAGAGTGAATTTGAGAAATGGATTCAGAGCTGCTTAAGTATAACGTCTTCAGATATTCAAAGCTTTGCAAGAGAGCAAGGAATTGCTCCTGGGATTATTGTTGGCAGACTCCAATTTGTGAAAAAAATCCAGTTTTCTAGTCCGCTTAATTCACTTAAGACGAGATATAAGTGGGAAAACTCGTAAACTATTTAGATTTTGCTGAAGTAACATCTCTCCAGACTTTATCATCAAGTTTTAACAAAGATCTTTACTTTTTTAGTCGGGCGCTAATAGCATTGGCCAATGCCTTTTTCATCGTTAGCCGAAATTGTTCTTTTTGTTGCTTTTTTGGCAGGAATTTATTTTCTGCTGAAACCACTGCAACAAAATCTTGAAAAATTTTTGAAAAAATTTTTCAGGCGACATCCAAAGCAAGATGAAATTATCGATGTTACCCCCAAAGAAGAAAGCAAAAAAAAATGAGCGAAATTTTTAATTTGAATGATCGAGCCAAATTCATTAGCCAAATTGCGACTGCGATTGTAGCACTTGTTATTTTAGTCAGTATAATGTCCTCATTTTCGATCATCGCGCCCGGAAATACCGGAGTGATTTTTAATTTATGGACAGGCTCGTTGCGGGCGGTGCCCCAAGGCATGGCTTGGAAAATTCCTTTTATTACAGATGTACAAAGTTACCCGACGGCTCTTAGAACTTACACGATGGTAAAAAGATCAAACGAAGGATCGTCGGCAACTGACGATAGTATTGATTTGCCGACACTTGAGGGCCAACACATCCGTCAGGATTTGTCTGTGACTTACAATACTTCTGAGGAGCGTGCTGCGCAGGTTTTTAAATCTTTTCGCGGAGCCGATATCTCTGAGATTGAAGCGACCTTCATTCGCAGAACTATTATTACGGTAGCCCAAAACGTTGCGGGACAAATGAATTTATCTGAGGTTATTTCTTCGAAGAGAAATGCCCTCCAAGATCAGATTCAAAAAAATCTTTCGGGCGAACTTGAAAAAATGGGATTCTTGCTAGACAAAGTCAATTTAGGAGCAAGTCACCTTCCGCCGTCTCTAGAGACCCAGATGCAACAGAAAATGGCCGCGCAACAAGAAGCACAGCAGGCAGAATATGAATTACAAAAACAAGAAATGTTAGCGAAGGCGAATGTTGCAAAAGCTTCGGGTGAAGCGCAGTCTATTTTGGTAAGAGCAAAAGCTGAGGCCGAAGGAAATCGTTTGCTACAAGCGACTTTGTCTCAAGCTTTGATTCAAAGTAAAACGATTGAAAAGTGGAACGGGATTCTTCCGCAAGTGACAGGTGGCTCTACACCGTTTCTTGATTTGCGCTCGCCGACCAAGAAGGAATAGAGCTTTCCGGACATTTGCCACCCATATTAGAATGAACTCCGCGACCATTTTTGATTCCGTTGTACGGTGGCTAACTAAAAATGTTGCAAAAATCCAACGTGTTCATTTGTCGAATCAGAAAAATGGTAATGCTTTTCGACAGGAACTTATAAAATCAAAACGGCAGGTGTTCGCGTCATCAACACGAACCTTGCCCCGCCTTTACCCGAGCTTCCTATTGCGGCCCCTCCTCCTCCTGAGCATAAGATTGTCACGGCACCGCCCGAGACCATCGTCGAAATTATTTCGACTGCGCGACCAGACCTTCTTTGGATCCAAGGTAACTTGGGTTGGGAAGGGCACCGTCATATTTGGTTGCCCGGCCACTAGATTTAACAACTAGCCTAGCTGGTTTGTAAGAGCGGGTAGACTCGATTCTGAATTGAAGAGATGATGACGCTTCATGATTGATGTCTTTCGGTCTACCCTTATTTTCATCCTGCTTTTTCTCGCATCTCACTTTTCGTATGCCGAGGATCTTGCGAAACCTGAAGAACAAAAAACCTTTGATCTCGATTCAATGCGGTCCTTCGACGGATCTGTGATTCACGAAATTCACGTGAGCGGAATTAGGTATACAAAAGAGCGGGCTATTCGCTGGCTACTGAGCCAGCACGAGGGTGATCGCTTTTCGGGAGATCTCTGGCTGAAAGGAATTCATAAACTTTACGATACGACCGTGCTCTACGATATCCTGACGAACATCCATGAAGTTGGTCCTCACGAGATTGATATTGATCTCAGTGTCGAAGACCGTTGGACCCTTCTCCCATTCGGAATCGCCCAAGCTGGCGGAGGTTCGAGCAGCGTGGGAGGCGGAATCTGGGAGGCAAATGTTTTAGGATATTTTGCTCAGATGGGCGCCGGGTACTCTGTATTCGACAGTGTTGGTTCATTTGATTTTAATATCTTCCAAGAATTTTTTCGAGACACTGAATATATGTGGGGTCTTGATATTTCAAGTTTGGGAGCCCCGGTGGATCTTCAAAATAATTCAGGTAACGATCTTGGTTCTTTCACTTGGCGTCGGCAACAAGAACAAATTTTAATTGGCCGTAAGTTCGAAACCAAAGAAGCTTCGAAGATTCGACTATTCGCTTACATCGAGACGTTTAAAGATAGCGTCCTTCAAAATAATCAAGCTTCAAAAATTTCGGTCTATACATCGGATCAATATCGAATTCGACCGACTCTGATCGTTGGTCGTTCGGAGTTGACTAATTTTCTAGAGCAAGGATACGAATTCACTTTGGCGCCTACTGCGGCAAATTTTTTCAATCAGTCCCAAAGTTACACCCAACTTGTTACGACATTTAAAAAAGTGTTTCTAGATAATAATACAAACTACGCCATGTTTTTTAATTTAGGGGCTATGACTTCAGCACCGATTCCGTATCTTTTCCGACTAGGTGGTTAC
>JAYTQQ010000263.1:0-6643 GCA_043746635.1 Bdellovibrionales bacterium
GTCGCTACCAATACCTATTTCAAACCTCGAGCCACCAAGTGCTCTTTGAACCGAATTCTAAACCCTCGAAATCAAGCTCTTTTTTACGGTGTTTAAAGCCAAGAAAAGAGCCCAAAAGTGGCCCCTCCCCCTCCAAACGGAAATTTGTTAAACGCTACCCTAAAAGTTAGACACCCATGTAACTACACCTACCCGGCCCACACGGGCCATCAATCCCATGAGATCTACAAAATACTGGCATATGCACCGCCATTTTAAAATTTAGAAGAAATGTATTATTTTTTATAAAATCGCAGTGAAATGCAAATCAGCGACGGGCGAGTTGATCGTGTCGGCCAACGACGGCTGGCTAGCTTTTGAGAAGAGATTTCTTATTTCGCGACTACGCCGCTTTTCGGGTTGATTTTTTAGAAGTTGCCTTAAGTTCTTGGGCTTTCTGCATGTTCAGCTCCACCCAGAAATTTCCAACGCTTGAGCCAAAGTGAATATTGACTGCGTTTTTCGAGCCCCGTTCTTTAAGGTGGTTGAATTCAGATCCGATCATGATGAACGGAATAAACATTTGGAGATCAAAGCCTTCTTCGTTCAAACCTTTTTTAAAACAGCCGTAAACCATGTTAGTGATTTCACCAACACCTTCTAAAACACGCTCATCGATTTGCTCGATCTTAGAGCCGTAAAATGCAGAGAAAATTTGTAAAGCCGTTTCACTCGGAAAATTAATGCTGAAAGTTCCTTGAACTTCTGGATTTCGAAGAATGACAAAACCAGAAATACTCTTGGGAGCATTTGGAAGTGGTCCAAGATCAACATTCAAAACCTCAAGCTTGAGACTAAGAACTGAAGAAAATGTATCGTGAATTGCTTGGCCAATACGATCAAACGTCACTTTACTCATTTCGAGTACCAGATCGCTCATTCGAATTTCTCCTTTATGAGCGAGTTAGGCGCTTTTCTTTTCTTGCATAATTATTTCGATCTTTTTCACGAGAACTTGTGGTGAAAAAGGCTTCACGATAAAATCATTTGCTCCGGCATCGAGAGCTTGTTTCATTTTTTTCTCTTCTTGCTCAGCAGAAATCATAATGAAATGAAGATCGTTTAGTTCAGTTTGAGCACGACACTTTTGAATAACTTCAAGTCCGGTCATGTTCGGCATATTCCAATCTAGAAAAACAATTTCGTAGGGATTTTGATTAACGAAAGCTGTTGCGATTTTATTGTAAGCTTCAACTCCATCTTTCGCTTCGTCTATATTTTTAAAGCCAAGATTCGAGAGTGAGGTCTTTAGAAGACTTCGAATCATAACAAAGTCATCAACAATGAGTATGCGTGCAACTGACATTAAAACCTCCGGTTATACTTACAGCTTCTTTTTCGTAATTTTAGAGCTAGGACTTGAGTGTTTTCTATCTGATTCTCGAGGTTGTCTCAAAATGAGGCTGGCGGCCTGAGCAATTTTAAAGGAAGTCCTTCAGTCTATTAAAGATAAATGAAGATCAAACAAGGTACGCCCATGACTCATCATCACGGACTATAAGTCTAGTTTTTGCGTAGGTCATAGGTGAGCTTTGAGTTTGGACCTTCTCTTACCGATGAACCCTTAGATATTTAACTATTTGAGAAAAGGTATGGCGCCATGGTTAGAAATATATTTTTGCTAAAAAGTCGCTCTCTATTGATTCGGCTTCTCTGGCCGGTGAATTTGATTTCGACCGTTCTCTTGATCGGCTTTGCGATCACATTATCGGTCCAGAATCGAACGACGTTAGACACTGCTTTACGCGCAAAAGCCGAGGTCGTGTCTAAACTTCTCGTGCAAATGGGCGAGCACTACATCGGAACCAAAGATCAAGCACAGCTTTCGAAATATGCAAGCCGTCTCGACGCCGACGTGCAGTTTGTTTCGTTCTTTGATTCAACGAACCACCTCATCGGCGAACATACTTCTCGCACGACGAGTGAAGACATCATGAAAGTTGATAGCGAAATTCGAGACGTCACTGGAGCTATCCTCGGACACGTAACAATCGGCTACGCAACCGACGAAATTAGTCATACGTTCTGGAGGTCACTTGCGATCGCTTGTGTCTACGGATTTTTCGTACAACTTTTTCTCTCTTCAACCATTTTATATGTTTGTAAAAACGTCATCGATCCTCTCAATTTGTCTTTCTTAAATCTCTCAAGGTCGACCCAAGTTTTATCTGTTACGTCAAAGGACATTTCTAAATTTAGTGAATCATTGTCGATCGGAGTGAGTCAACAAGCCGAAGTCGTACAAGAAACAACTGCCGCAATGGCAGAGATGTCGAGCACGCTCAATCAAACTTCTGAATACGCGAAGCAGTCTCAAGATGTCATGATCAGCATGACCAAAACCGCCAATAACGGTATGAACATTATGAATCAAATGGTTGATGCCATGACGAGCGTTCATCACGCTAACGAGCAACTCAAAAGTATCGTAAACATGATTCAAGAAATTTCGACGAAAACGAATGTCATTAATGATATCGTTTTCAAAACTCAACTTTTGTCATTCAACGCTTCGATTGAAGCTGCTCGTGCAGGTCAGCACGGCCGCGGCTTTGCGGTAGTTGCAGAAGAAGTTGGTAATTTAGCTAAAATGAGCGGCAAGGCTTCACAAGAAATCGGGAGCATTCTTCTTGATAGTGAAAGACAAGTAAACGAGATCGTTAAGAATACATCTGAGCGTGTTCAAATTGGACGTCAGGTCACAGAGCAAGCTCTCAGAAACTTCAAAGATATTTCGCGAGAGATTGATTCAATTGCTTCTCGAATCGATAACATCACGACAGCTTCGAGAGAACAAGAGCTTGGAGTTGCTCAGACAACCCACGCGATGCGCGAATTAAATAAGACGACAGAGATCAATAACCAAGTTGCCCAAAAATCAAGTAGCGCAGCCTACGTTCTAAAAGAAGAAACGAGAAGTCTCCACGCGATTGCCCGCTCTATCTCTGAAAGTATACTGGGTCAAAATACCAGCCAAGAAGACTTTGATCTTAAAGCCAGGCAAAATCTCGAAGCAGATAAACAGCAGAACGAAAGAAAACCGTCAAATCAAGGCAACAATGGAGAGGGAGACGTGTTTCGTAAAATTGTCGGAATGGCAAAAACGCACAACGAATCTTCAGACAACAAGACTTTTAGAAATCCAATGAGCAAGAATCACAAAGACGAAGCGTCTTAATAGATTGATAGGATTAAAAAATGTCGGGTTCAGATCAATCACAGATGTTCAGGATGCTCTTAGATGAAATCGATGACACCCTATCGGATTTCGAGAGTCGATGCCTGCGTCTAGATACTTCCAGTCCGCAAGCGGAACTCAATGATATGTTTCGTTTTGTTCACAACATAAAAGGTGCGAGCCGCATTTATGGGTTAGGTGAGTTTGGTACGTTTGTTCATTCTATAGAAGATTTACTCGGAAGATTAAGAACGCAGCCGCACCAAATGGATTCGTCTGTCACCGATTTGCTTTTACAAGTTCACAAGTTCTTGAGTGAATGGGTTGAAGTTCTTCGTTCAAATCCTAAATACGTTCCAAATGGAGAGGTCATTCTAGCAGAAATTCAAGCGCTCATTCACGGAATTGGTGAGGGCCCCGCTGAAGACCTAAACAAAACTCCAGAAAAAAATAAAATCGCAGAAGATCTGCCGAACATCGCAGACCTTCTAAAAAAGAAAAAGAAAAAAGAAGAGAATCCTTCGGCTTTTCCGAAAATCGAAAACACGACGCCTCCCCAAGAGTTTTTCACTCCTGAAACAACCGCAAAAAAAACGGATTCGCCGCCTATTGCTTCGCAAAAATCAGAAATTTACGCATTTGAAGATGACATCAAGAGACGAATTCAACAAACAAAAAAGAAACGCCCAACCGGAAATCTCAAAATCGGTTCAAATAAGATTGATGAAATTATGCAGCTCATTGGTGAGTTATCGATTCAACAATCCATTTTGTGGCATCACCACCAAATGGGAAGCCTCGACAACCTTATCTGTAAAAATGCAATTAGTATGAATCAAAAAACGATCAAAGATTTGCAAGAGATGATTCTCGGACTTCGCATGCAACCCATCGACGGACTCTTTCAACGCGTTGAACGATCGACTCGAGACCTCGCACGTGAACTCGATAAGCGAGTCACGCTCGTAATGGATGGCGCAAACATTCTAATGGACAAAACCGTCATCGAGAAAATGGCTGATCCACTCATTCACCTCCTCAGAAATGCGATCGATCACGGCATCGAAAACGAAGATGTTCGCAGAGCCAAAAACAAGCCTGTCCCCGCGATCGTAAAGGTCACGGCAACTCAAGATTCTGGGCAAGTTATTATCGACATCGAAGATGATGGCCAGGGCATTGATCCCGAGAGAATTTTAGCAAAGGCCCAAGAAAAAGGAATGATTAAAGAAGGACAACATATCAGCGAAATCGAACTGGTCAAAATGATTTTCGAACCAGGATTCTCAACTAAAGAATCAGTGACCGAAATATCTGGCCGTGGTGTCGGGATGGACGTGGTTCAACAGTCGATCCAAGAAATTGGAGGCACCATAGAAATTACAACGAAGGTTGGTCGCGGCACTGCATTTCATATTACTCTGCCGACGTCCCTCGAGATCGTCGACGCACTTGTCTTTAAAGTGGGCGAATCGACTTACATTGTTCCGACCCAGGAAGTTCAAGAGATTCTCGAACTCAAAGGAGAAGCTTTGAATTATCTCGCCTCTGGATGCTCGGCCGTTCGCGTTCATGATCAAATGGTTCCGGTCGAGAATTTATCTGACTATTTAGATGCGCAGGGAATAATACCAATCGATACTTCGCAAAATTTCATTGCGCTTCTTGTTAAGTTAAAAGACAGATCAAATGTTGCTTTTCGAATCGACGAGATCGTTTCTCAACAGCAAATTGTGGTGAGACCTCTTAGCGACCACCTCTCTAGGCTTCCTGGCTTTACGGCCGTCGGAGTCTTAGGAAATGGTGAGCCGGCACTCATTCTGTCAATGGGTTTTATCGGCGAGTGCTATTTTAACTGGACCCACACGGGTCGTGAGCCAAGGAGAGTCTTATGAGTACCGCAAAATCAATTTTAGAAACGATTGAATATGAAGAGTTAGATAGTCATAAATTTTTGTTGTTTAAACTCAACGACGAATTTTACGCGACTCCCCTCCTTGCGGTTAAACAAGTCGTTGAAAATCAACACGTAAAGACAGTTCCGAATACGGCTCCATATTTTCTCGGACTCATCAACTATCGTGGTCAGATCATGGGTCTCGTCGATCTCAAGAAACGTTTTCAAATGCCCGAACGGCCAGAAATAAAAAAGACTTTTCTTATCTTCGAATCTGAGAGTGGTCCGATCGCTGCCCAGGTAGACCACGTCGAAGCCGTCATTTCAATTGATGATAACAAGATCGAAAAAAAACCAAACATAAAGTCAGATGTTCCTTCACATTACATGATCGGTGTCGCACAATTTAATGACAGCATGATTACGGTCATTGATCTGAACAAATCGTTTTCTTCTGAAGATTACGTCCAAATTCATAGCAACAAATTAATATCGAGCTGATATGGCTTTAGAGTCTTTACAAACTGCAGAGCGCGAGCTTGTCTTTAAGCTCGTCCGAGAAATTACCGGAACAGCGTTCTCGGAACCCTCTCGCCATGAGGTCATCATCACGAACGTCATTCGAAGGGTGAACGCCAATCAGTGTCTTTCGCTTAAAACTTATCTAGACTACGTTGCGGTAAATGCTGACGAGCTAGATCATCTCATTTCGGCAATGACGATCCATACAACAAGCTGGTTTCGTGAACTTCCACATTTTCGAATGCTCGAGCAAAGACTTCGAGATCTCGGTCCACTTTTAATCGGGCAAAAATTTCGTTTTCTCAGTGCTGCTTGCTCAACCGGCGAGGAACTTTATTCGGTCGGATGTATTCTCGAAAGTTTTCGAAGACAATATGTCGGCTTCGAATATGAGTTATATGGATCCGATCTTGACCCTATTAGCCTGGAAAAAGGCAAATCTGCGGTCTACGAGATTGAAAAATTTGACGCCATCCCCAGAGCGTATCAATCTTTTTTTGGATATCGAAAAAACATTACTACCAGAACTTTTTCAGTCGATGCTCAGATTCGCAAACGTTCATTTTTTTTCAAAGCAAATTTGCTTGAAATTGAAAATCTTGATCTCGGGAATTTCGATCTTATTTTTTGTCGAAATGTTCTCATCTATTTCAAAGCAGAAGAAGTCGAAACAACGGTCGAAAAGCTATTGAATTTTTTAAAACCACAAGGCTACTTAAGCATCGGTCATTGCGAGTCGATCCAGGCCAAAACATTTGAAGTCACTTGCATCGGAAATTCAACTTATACTCGACCTGAAAATCTCAAAAAAGTCTCCGATCGACAAGCGATCAACGTACTCGTACTCGATGATTCTAAAAGCATTTGCGATTGGGTCAAAAATATTTTAAAAACTCACGGCATTCAAGCCCATGCCGTCATGACTCCAGACGCGGCGACCTTCTACTTGAAAGATCACCTCGTTGATCTCGTTATTTTGGATTTCAATCTTCCTGGCAAAAGCGGCC
>JAYTQQ010000264.1:0-3811 GCA_043746635.1 Bdellovibrionales bacterium
TGTCCTTTTTGATCATAGCGCAATAAAAACGAAGAATCGCCATTGTCGATTAAGACCTTTGCACCGCAAGCCCTTGCTGCCACTAATAATTTGAGTTTGGCCGCACTCAAATTAAAGGCGCTATATTCGGATTTAACATCAATGCTTGGATAGGCGACGTAACCATTTTCATCTGCATCCGGATGACCGGGAAGATATTTCATAATCGATTTGGTATCACGGCTCACGTTGCAGGCGCCATTTATACAAGATTGGACGAGGTAAGGGCGATAATACCCTCCCTCAGGCGTACGTGTTGTGTTCACGTTAGCAAGATTAGAAGCAATAAACCCAAGTCTGAGCTGCTCTGATTTAAGTTCGTCGCACTTTGAAGAGCCCGCAGATACATTAAGTGAAATACCGATCACGAATAACATAAAAAATATTTTCATATCGCCTCCTGGTGTAAATAAGATTCTAGCATTCTCAGCTCACCTAAACCAGGCCAGGCTGGTCCAGAAACAAATGACCCGACTTTGACGGTCGCTCACCTCGAGCAATTAAGATCTGGTTAATTCTTGAAAATGAATTTGAATGCTCTGGCAAGATGACCGAACGACGAGTTTGCTGAACACTAAAGTCGAACCAAAAAGCGCGCTCCTAAAAGCACGATATTCAAGACAAAAAAATCTTCAAAGAACTGTCTCGGCGAAACTTAAAATTCCGTCCATGCATTTTCTTCGAGACAGTGATATTAACCGGAACGTTTAGCGCTTTACTGCTTTGGAGGCGCGTTCTCGTATGATACTCCGAGGATGTAGCACTCATCACCAACCGAATTACAGCCGACAACCTTAGCGCGAATAACGAACGCATTTTGAGCGCCGTCAACATTTTCTTTGAGAACACTTCCGACAAGAACTGCTCCGGCGTCAGAGTTCCAACGATTCACGGCAACTTCTGGTTTATCTGAGCCTGTGCATACCATAGCTCTCGAACCAGCATATTTGCACTCCACATTATAGAGACCACCATATGAGCCACCATGACCAACCGCTTTAGTCATATCCACACCCTGCATTTCACGAAGACCCGCCGTCAAAATGCGCCGTTGGTCGCCTGAAGCGCCCGAATCTGGAGCCTGGGCCGCTTGAACTAGGGAACTCATAGCGGTAAGCAAGACAACAACAATAGAAATTTTCATTACTAATCTCCTAGATATAGATAAATTTAAGTGGATTCTATCATATGTTCTTTTGAAAATCTCAATTGTATTCAATAGTGAACTCGCTTCATTTCTTAGACCAAAATGTGGCACTTTGTTAAAACCTGAAAGTTATGGGTAGCTCGCTTTCGATGTTCATAAAACAAATGACTACGCTGTATCAGGCAATCGATTTAATCGAGAGTTTCGGAATCGGCATAAGATTTAATTTGAACTAAATCTCTCAGAGATCTTGAAGACGCTCCGCAATGCTGAGCAACTTCAATTGTGTTGCAGATATCGAATTCCGAAGCGGAGTTTTTGGCACAATTTTTTATCTAGCCAAAGTATACAAAGCTGGGTTCGCAAAGATATCTTCTCAACTCTATTTTGCAAAAGAGAATAGTCCACAACGAACTTCGCAAATTTGAAGATCGCTTTCGACTCGAAGGGAATATTTAGTTTGTCGTAAGGTGATCGAAATCGGGAGTGTAGCCCGGTCTTGGAAACTCCTCAAAGCTTGAGTCGTAACATTCGATGCTGATAAAATCGCCGACGTATTTAACGCTGTTGAAAAAAGCCCAAGTTCTTCCTCCCCAGCCGGAGCTTAAATTTTTATACGTTGACACCGAAGGTACTTCATTGGCGTCGGTTTCGAAATCTTTCGTTTTCCCATATTCATCGTAATCGAATATTGCCATATACGATACGTCTCCAATTTTTGCCATATATTGAGTTAATACAACTCGTCCGTTCATATTTATATCTTGGGGTACCATATTTAGGTGAACTAACCTTTTTTGATCACTTCCGATGATATCAACTGTGCACAGCATTTTAAACCCTGCTGGATTCGAAAGTTGCGACGAAATAACATTATTGCTATCTGGAACTTTTGCAAGTCCTGCAAATTCATGAATCGAAAGTTGGAGACGTTCTACGTATAGCTTTCTATTTATTCGATCTTCGTTAACTTCTATTCTGTTTTCCTCAGGATAATTTAGAGCGTCTACTTCGCCGCCTAAATAGTAAAGCTTTTGAGGGACCATAACGACATTTACGTCATCAGAATTTACCTTCTCTAAAATTTTGTTCGCTGCTGAAACAATTGCCGCTTCTTTCGAGACACGTATCACTTGCATCAATGAGGTGCGAGCTAGGTTACGAAATTGGATTGCGTCGGTATTACCACCTCCGGTGTTCCCGGCGCCGCCGCCTGCGGCAATCGAGCTAACTGAATAAAGCATGACCAGTGTGACAAGAGTTGCCAGACCTTTGGATTTCAAAACAGGTAAAATGCGTGTCCAGGTTTTCATAATTTCTCCTTTGATATGTAATGCAAACTTGCGACCAATATATTGCGGCGCGCTTAAGAATGTAAGATCTTGTTTATAAATTTTGTTAGAGTTACTTTGCAAAAAGTAAAGTTTTATTTCTAAAAGCCGATATAATCGATATGAGCATTTTTAATCATAGAAACTACCGAAATTATATTAGAAATTATATTGAACAGCTCCCGAAGAATGGTCGTGGCGAGCTTCTTAAGATCGCGCGATCACTCAATATCAGTTCCACTCTTCTGAGCCAGATTATGGGCGCAACACGAGAACTCAGCCCCGAACAAACCTTTCTACTAAGTGAATATCTTGGTCATACCGAGATCGAAAAGGATTATTTTTCACTGCTCGTTCAGTTCGAACGAGCAAACAATCCCGATCTAAAATTGTACCTCAATAAGAAAATCGACAACCTTAAATCCGAATCTATGAAACTTTCAAAACGAATGACTTTCGAAAAAAAACTGAGTGAAGAACAGAGATCGATTTTTTATTCAAGCTGGATTTACTCCGCTGTCCATATTTTTACGTCGCTGAATGAAAAAGGTTTCAGTCTTGATGAAATAGCTGCGAAGTTTGACCTTGGCAAGGTCAGGACTTCAGAAATATTGCATTTTCTCATTTCGAGCGGGATTGTCACTGAGGACTCCGGAAAATTTAAACTCGGAGTACAAAGCACTTTTCTCGAACAGGGTTCACCACATTTACTGAAGCACCATTCGAGCTGGAGACTGCGTGCGATCGAAAAAAGTGAACGACTTTCCTCGAGCGAAATGATGGTGACAGGTCAATATTCTATTTCGAAGAAAGATTTTCTTGTTTTGCGTGAGCAACTTACTGTATTTATGAAGTCACTACAGACAACAATAGTTAATACCGAGCCCGATCAAATTGTCTCGCTCAACATTGACTGGATTCTGATCGACTAAGGCGCGCCCCAAAAGGCATTATTTCTGGGGCCGACGAAAGTCGGTGTTTTGCTTTCTTTGAACAAAGGCCATCGCGATAATCAATAGCAAAATTTCGTGATTTTGGTCAAGAACTCTCCCGATATCTGAACCGCGAAAAACTGAAACGCTCGCTTTCATTTACAAAAAAACTCTCTCGATAAAATTTTATCGATAAAAAAACTCGCCATATATACGTAAAATACTTACGAGATTTTCCATTTCATCGATGGTTGCTGTATCGAAAACAAATAATTTTAAGATTCAAATCGTATAGGTTTTAAGTGGCTTTTAAGTCAACAAAATCGCAGCGTACAAAAGGCGATCATTCGGTAGCAAAACCA
>JAYTQQ010000265.1:0-3874 GCA_043746635.1 Bdellovibrionales bacterium
CGCAAAATTGAGGTTAGTTTTTCAGGAGGCGAAGTAACGAGCGACGGCGGAGTGATGTTACTTCGAGAAATGGATCGCAATCTCGGTTTGACAGAAGATTTTGCAAAACATCTCAATGATCCTCGGCTCCAGGTTTTGGTCGATCACACGAGCCTTTCAATGCTTCGTCAGCGTGTATACGGGTTGTGCCTTGGTTACGAAGACCTAAACGACCAACAGACGCTGAGAAAAGATACAGCCATTCAGACGGCCGTTGGGCAAGATACTATTTTGGCGTCGCCCTCAACTTTATGTCGATTTGAAAATCGCGATGACCGCAGGACTACGGTTTTATTTCATCAGTCTTTGGTTGAGAAATTTGTTGCCTCGTTCAAGTCACCACCAACAGAACTTATTTTAGATTTTGATGCGACTGACGACATTGTTCACGGCAACCAAGTTGGCAAATATTTTCTACGGCTATTATGATAACCACTGTTTTTTGCCGCTTTATGTTTTTTGTGGAGATCAACTTTTGGTGAGCTATCTCAGGCCATCAAATATTGATGGAGCCAAGCATGCTTGGGCGATAGCTGCTTTATTGGTGAAGCGTTTGCGAAGAGAGTGGCCTGCTGTTAAAATTATTTTCCGTGGAGACAGCGGCTTTTGCAGACACCGAATGCTCGGATGGTTTGAGAAAAACGATGTTCATTACATCGTGGGTTTACCAGGAAACAAGAGGCTAGAGAAAAAGTGCCAGGATTTGATCAACAAAGCCAAAGAAGAATTTGAGAAGACCGCAATCAAGCAAAAACTATTTTCTGAAACAGTGTATGCGGCCAAAACATGGAGCAAGGATCGAAGAGTCGTAGTGAAAGCCGAGCACACGAGTTTAGGTGCGAATACCCGATATATTGTGACTAATCTTGAAGGCGAAGCGAAGCCACTTTACGAAGAGGTATATTGTGGTCGCGGCGAGATGGAGAACAGAATCAAGGAGCAGCAGCTTGATATGTTCGCTGATCGCACAAGCTGCCACGAGTGGTGGCCGAATCAATTTAGACTTCTGCTCTCGAGCATAGCTTATGTTTTAATGGAATCCCTTCGGCGTTTAAGCCTGAAGGGTACCGAGCTTGCTGAGGCTTAAGTTGGCACAATCAGATTAAAGCTTTTAAAAATTGGTGCCGTCGTCATTCGAAATACGCGAAGAATAAAATTACTATTTTCAAGCCACTACCCCTACCAAGAGCTTTTTAAAAAAGTAGCTCGTCAGCTAATGAGCACCGCATAACTAAAATTACATTTTACGAAGCACATCGGACTCTCGGCTCCAAGCAGGCCATGGGAGAAGGGGCCGCCTTATTCAAAATGAGAAAAATCCATCGGGAAAACCGCAAAAATCTTACTAAAAAACACTTATGCATCGAATTTTGTAATGACGCGACCTTTATGAAATATGCGGGCTAAATCGACCTTGGTTGATTTGGACTTCTTTTGTCGAAATCCAGCGAGTAAAATCAACTATGCAAGTTGGAGGAAAATTTATAACGAACGAATTCAGAAAAATTATACAGCAATAAATTGGCCAGCACTCATCGCCTCTGTTTTATTATGCTACCATGTGGTTTTAACTGAATTAATGAACTTTTTTGGCTCGAAACTAAGCAAAAATTGTCACTTGCTTAATTGTAGTTTATAAGTTACAAATGGGTATGGACGCTATGGCTCGCACCATTACCATCTATGAAATGGCCACGGGTAAATCACCTTTCAACGAGTGGTTTAATGGCCTTAAAGATCGCCGAATAAAGACCGTTGTCGACGCCAGGTTGACAAGGGTGAGACGCGGTAATCTGGGGGCCTGCCGTTCGTTAAAAGGTGGTGTCTGGGAATTAAAAATTGATCTAGGCCCAGGGTATCGTATTTATTTTGGCGTACATGGCGAGGTTGTTGTTGTTCTGCTTCACGGTGGCGATAAGGGGACTCAGGCGCGGGATATTGAATTGGCTCATGAATTTTGGATTGAATATTTAAATGATCAAAAAGCTTAAAAATATTTAACATAGGAGTTTTATATGGCTCGGAAAATAAAAAAATATGAAGATGACCTTTTTGAAAGACTCAAAGATCAAGGTTATGCTGTCGGGTATCTAAATGCTGTTCTTGAAGATGCCGGCGATGATCAACAAGAGCGTTTCTTAATGGCTTTAAAAGATATTGCGAAAGCCCACGGCGTTGCCAATGTTGCAAACGACTCTGAAGTTACCCGAGAGGCTCTGTATCGAATTTTGTCTGACAAGGGTAATCCTGAACTTGCGACGTTGTTGTCAGTACTCTCCGCACTCGGGCTTAAAATCAGAATTGCTACAGACGAAGCTTCGTGAGTTGTACGATTGGATGCGGTCAGAAACTCAAAGAGTTTTAGGAGTGCATGGTTGCCCCCGGCGACCGAGGGCCATTGAGTTTGAAAAAATATAATATCACTCGTGAAGCTGTATTCAGATTTTAATTGTATGAGTTTGACAAGAATCGCAGACGCTTATGACCAACAGCCAGAAGTCACCGCGTATTTCTAGACAAATTTAGAGACGACAGCATTTTTCACAGCAATCGTAATTTCAACGTAAAACTTGCCGCCGAGTCATTCGAAAACAAGTGATTAATGGCTTATTGGAGGCAGTTTTAACTTCCGTAGATCGGCAGAGCCAAACTGAGCTTCGCATTTCTTTTTAATCTTCTCACTCATTGAGTCAAGATGAAGCATTCCTATGAATAGCATACCAGATTGATTTTGCGATAGGATTCCTCGCGTAATAAATTCTTCTCGATTTTTCATTGCGGTCATCTCTTGAAGTTGAGCTTTTGCCCACTGAAGAATCACATCTTGATATTGAGACGGTGTGTTTTTTCTTATTGATTCGAGTAATTTTTCGTCACTCGAACTTGGGATATATGATGAATATTGGTTCCATAGACTTTTATCAAACTTTACAACAACAGCATCAATGTTATCAAATTTTTTCATTTTATCTTTTGCCTCGTATATCGCCTTTAACGCCAACCACTCATTTTTTATTTCAGAATCGGAATCAAAGCCAATTAATTTGTGACCCTCGAAACTTTCTGGAAAATTCAATTTTAAATAGCCTGCCGCGCCGGCATACAACAGAGCCGCATCACGATAGCTTTCGGAGCGTGGAACCTTCCATTTCTGGCGCTGAATCTCTAAAGCTATTTAGATCGTCTTTATATTTAAAGCCGAAGCTTCCTTGAGTTGGCGTGAAAACCTCGCGATGCACGTTGCAACCGACTAAATCTTTCGTATTCTTTCAAATTAAAAATCGTGCGCTAATGGCCAGGCTTTTCAGTTCAAATTTTGACATGGCGAAATTTCCAATTTCATTTTGCATTCGAGATATCAAAAATATTTTGAATAAGTGTTCTAATTCGCTTTTAATATGGCGGATTAAGTTGGCAAACGCAGCCTTTACAAATTGCATTTTCGATAGGCGGAGGTGAAGCCGCACATGAAACTTTACGCTTTGCCTTGAGTTGCTTTTCGAAATTCTTATTTATCGCGACGCTGCCGCAAATGTAGATGGAGATGCAATCAGAAGATTTTTGGCACACTTGCCATTTGGATGGGACCAGCCAAGCATGAGCTTCGTTTTTGGTTTGTCCATAGCTCGATGTTGAGAAGAAAAAGCCAGCAACCGTGACCGCCAACAATCGTATTAGACACATTGCATCTCCATCTCGTAAGATTAGGTTTGCTCTTTCGAAAGGGCCGGTCAACAAACAAATAATTTTAAGATTCAAATCGTATAGGTTTTAAGTGGCTTTTAAGTCAACAAAATCGCAGCGTACAAAAGGCGATCATTCGGTAGCAAAACCA
>JAYTQQ010000266.1:0-17594 GCA_043746635.1 Bdellovibrionales bacterium
ATCACAGCACCCTTTGCCAAAATAATTTCTGCGATTTCGTGGTTGAATCGATAAGGATACACCTGAGACAAGCCACTCGGAATAAAAGCGATCGTTGGCAAGCAATTTCGCACCGACAAACGATGAGCCATCTGATCAATACCAAATGCGGCACCACTCACCGTGACCGCACGAGTTGATTTTAAAAAAAGATCAAAGTATTGCTCCATCCATTCTTTGGCATTTGCACTCATCTCACGAGAGCCTACGACCGAAATACGCAAACGCTGCAGCCATGCCGAATGGCCGACATACGAAATAAATTTGGGAGGATGATCAATGGTCAAAAAAGATTCGGGATAGACGGAGTGACCCGGATAGATGATCTGGTAATTTTTTTTTGCGCAAATTTCGACTGCTCGCGAAGCTTCTCCTAGGAGGTCATCGGTCACCGCCTCTCGAAATGCCGACGCAGGCAATTCATGAATGGCGTTTTTCACCGAAAATCCCGAACCTAAGAGCTTCTGTAGTTCGTAGAATTGATCCATCGTCATCGAAGTCACGATCGTGCCCAAACAAGCGAGCTCGCAGTTCTTAGGATGAAAATCTTCCTGCAGAAAAGGAGCGTGCGCGATATGTTGCTCGATAGTTTTAAGTGATAATTGCATTCCAGAACCAAATGCAATCAATGGACGAGCCTGGGCTCAATGCAAAGCCTTACTCGAGATGTTTTGCGTCCGGTAAACCTAAGAGCTCAACCGCCTGAATGCCACGAATCGCCTTATCTACTGGCACGAGAGATTCAATCTCTTCGTCGCCGCTGATTGATTTTAATTCATGAAAACGACGAGCCGTGACTAAAACGCGACTCTCGAGGGTACCGAGAGATTTATTATAGCTATCAACCGCTCCGCCAATTTTCTTACCAAGGTCGGCAAAATTTTCGCTCAAAATACTAATACGTTTATAGAGCTCTTTTCCGAGATCGCTGATTTCACGAGCGTTGTCGGCTAAAGAAGTTTGTTTCCATCCATAGGCGACGGCTTTTAATAGCGCAATTAATGTTGTTGGAGTCGCGATAATCACCCGTTGATCAACACTTTGTTCGATCAACGACGGATTCACTTCGAGTGCTGAACTAAAAAATGCTTCGCCGGGTAAAAATAAAACCACGAACTCAGGAGAATTTTCGAACTGATCCCAATAAGATTTTTTACTGAGCTCTGTCACGCGTTCCGAAATGTGCCGTGCGTGATCGAGAAGTTTTTCGCGCTTCACGGTTTCGTCTTCGCTCTGCGAAGATTCGATATAACTTGAAATCACGGCCTTAGAATCGACCACGATCGTTTTATTACCAGGAAGTTTCACGATCATATCAGGGCGTAGACGGCCGCCCTCATCACCTACCGAAACCTGTTCGAAAAAATCACAGTGATCGAGCATTCCGGCCATCTCGACGACCCGACGAAGCTGGAGTTCTCCCCATCGACCACGCACTTGGGGCGCACGAAGTGCCTTCACTAGATTTGCAGTTTCAGATTTGAGTTTCTCTTGGGTCTCTTTCATTCCGATAAATTGCTCTTTGATCCCAGCGTAGGCCTCGACCCGAATTTTTTCAACTTCGTTAATTTTCGAATCAAAACGTTCAAGACTTTCTTTAATCGGACGAACCGTCATCTCAATTTGTTCTTGGCGCTTTTCAAGTTCACTTTTTGATTGTTGATTGAGTTTTTCGAAGCTCTGAGAAGCGAGGTGAATGAAGGCCTGATTGTTAGACTTCAAACTCTCTGCTGACAAAGACTGAAAAGAATCGAGCAAAGTTTTTTTCGATTCCTCGATTAAAAGCATCTGCTGCTTGAGATTTTGTTTTTCACTTTCAAGACGTGTTTCGAGCTGAGTTTTTTCTTGGCGTATTTCAATCCACTCGCGCTGACTTTTTTCAAAACGCTCATCTCTTTTTAAAATTTCTGATTTGAGATCGAGCCGTTCACGATCGATTCCTGCAAGGCGCTCGGTTAACAGGGTCACTTGATTTTGCTTTTCATTCATTTGCACTTGGCTCACCGATTCGAATTTCATCTGCCAGAAACGGCGAGCGAAGAAAAAGCCAATAACCAGGCCCGCGAGGAGCATTCCAAAACCAAAAAACAGAGAGATTGAATTCATAAACCGACCTTACCCGAACCAAGGCTTGATGTCTAAGGGGAAGCTCAGACGAAACCAGCATCTGACACCTAAAATCATTACAATCGGGCTTACCTCAGCCTTGCGAAATGTCTTAAATAATGAGAATTTGAGTGCATCAAGGGGGTCTTTTTGAAAAATCTTACTTTTCTGATCGTGCTTTTTTCGGCCACAGCTTTCGCAAGGCAAGAGGGTCTTTCGCATGCGCCACACGGACTTTGTCGCGCCAGTTTTCACTCCGACAGTGCCGGACGCGGAATCGAAGCCGGATTCAAAAATTTAGATCTCAGGCCTAACCCGCTCGATGAGAACTGTTACGATCAAGGCGTTGTAGAAGGCCAGACTCTTCCAAAAAATGATTCGTTCTGCACTTCTGATTTCGAAAGTGGAAAACAACAAGGACTCGATGCCGGATCCGATTCATCTGGTTCAGAATGCTACACCAAGGGTTACATCGCCGGGTTTGCCCTCCTAGGTGTCGCAGCTCGTGCGGGCGATGCTTCAACGGTCGGTTCAGATTGCATTGCTGATTATCAATCGGGTTTGAGCGACGGAAAAAATGGCGAAGGCCCTAACGCCATGGATTCAAACCGTGGTTCAGCTTGTTATATGACTGGCTTTTATGATGCAAGCGCTTTCTAAGCTTGTGAATCACTGATTTCTCTCCTAGCATTTAATTCATGCAAATAATCATTCTATTGATGACTGTGGGACTTTCCTGCAGCGTTTCTGCCTCGACTCCCGATTGGAGCGAAGGATTTCAAATTCCCGCTGGGGGAAGAGCGAATCCCTACAATCTTTCGCCCGACGAATTCGCGGCAAGCCGCGAACGTGGCCGGCGTCTCGCGATTGAATATCCGGTTGTTGTCACCGGATTACTTCTTCCCTATCAACCGCTGTACCGAGTTTTAGAAAAGCAGAGCCCTAATATTTTTCTCGAGACAGTGCAAAAATTATTTCGGTCTTTTACCGAGATCAAAGATTTTAATTCAATGCTCGCTTGGATCGGCCTTCACGAATATCCAAAAGTAGAAGACACCGGTATTTATGCCGTTCCTTATCCTGGCGGAGATCGGCGCCCGAGCTACCTCATGGGTCTTAGCCTCATCAAACGAAAAGGTGCCACCGGGTTTACATTCGGCTGTGTTGCTTGCCATTCATCAAACCTATTTGGCAAAACGGTCTTGGGTCTAACAAATCGTTTTCCGAGGGCGAACAGGCTTTTTTTCAAATCGAAACAACTTTCAACCATTGCGGATCCTCACATTTTTCAAATCTCAACCGGAGCCACGAACAGCGAAACTCAGATGATGACCGATTCACTTAAAAATATAGAGTCAACGGTCGCGAAGCTGCCTCAACAATTAGGCCTCGACACATCGCTCGCGCAAGTGTCACTGTCTTTAAATCGCAGAGCAAACGATCCCTGGGCCGAAAAAGATTCTTATAGTCAGGCGCACCCCAGGCCCGATCGACTCGATACCGAGATTGCAGATAGTAAACCAGCCGTCTGGTGGAATCTGAAATACAAAAACCGTTGGCTCTTAGACGGATCGGTCGTGAGCGGCAATCCTGTTTTCACGAATATTTTATGGAATGAACTCGGCCGAGGTGTCGACCTCCACGATCTAGATCAATGGCTCAGCCAAAATTCGTTGATCATTCAAGATCTGGTGACGGCAGCATTTTCGGTGGAAGCTCCTCCCATCACTGATTTTTTTGATGCGAGTCGAATCGATCTAGCAAGTGCTCGGCGCGGAGAAGTTCTTTTTAATCAAAGTTGCAAAAAGTGTCACGGGGAATATCTCAAAGATTGGTCAACGGGAATGAAAACCGTGCGAGTCAATTATCACGCAAAAACTCCGGTCATCGACGTCGGAACCGACTCTCACCGTTACCTCGGAATGACTTCGCTCGAAAAATTGAATGCACTCACGATTTCTCAAAATAACAAAACCTTTATTCGCGCGCAGAGGGGCTATGTTCCGCCTCCTCTTGTTGGAATTTGGGCGCGATGGCCCTACTTTCACAACAATTCGGTTCCGAGCTTGTGTGCGGTCCTCACGGTCGGTACCGATCGTCCACGTGTTTTTTATCCCCGTGAAGCACTTGATCCGAAAGTTGATTTTGATTATGCCTGCAATGGCTACCCTACTCCCCATAATTTAACCACGGTTCAGAAGCTCTACCAGTACGATTCGTCTCGAGAAGGCCTCTCAAATGCGGGTCACGACGTTGATATTTTGACCGAAGATGGTGTTGAGAAGTTCTCATCTCAAGATAAGAAGGATTTGATTCAATTTTTGCAGACGCTTTAGGGCACCGGCTTTGAAAAATATTCTTCGCGCATTTTCATTCCAGTTCTTTGACTCGACGTATGATAAGCTCTTCTCCTAACTAACCGTGGGAGAATCTATGATAAAGCTTATTTTTGCATTTTTATTTCTAACAATTTCTGGCTCGGCTCATGCGAGCAACGGGCACTTGCTAGATTGCAATCTCGCCGACGGCGAAATCGCACAAGTCGTCATTCACCAAATGCCTGACAAGAGTTTGCAACTCGGCCAAGTTTTTTCGGATGGAGCTTCTTCGGTCAAAATTTTGCCTCCTGCTCAGTGGGTCGCTCACAAGATTCAACTTTCGACCAGAGGTTACGGCACGGGTTATCTGATGCTCGATAAGACTGGCCGATGGATTTATTATTTCACGTTCGGCCCGAATTCCATTCAGGGAAATGCAGACTGTCGAAAATAAGAAAAAGGGAGCTTCGAGAGCTCCCTTTTGTGCTTTACTTTATTAAAAGGTGGTCGACCGCGACCTCCCGAAGCTATCTTTTCTACAGGTATCTGAACCATAGATCGAAGATCATTTTGATCGTACCATCGATATAATTCACCACCGATTTATACTCGATCTTATTTCCATAAATATCGTGCTCGGTGAACTGATGGTCGTAGTTGAGATTAATCGACGTCAGTCCGATTTGATCGAGCGTCTTTAATTCGTCAGCGTGTGCGATACCGTCTTGGCGTTTATTCTGCCAAACTTTCAGATTTGCAAACACAGGATCCTTGCGATCGATTTTTCCGTCGCCGTTAACATCCCATTTCGCGAGTGCATCAAATCCATTGTCGGAGTAGGCTCCATCTGGGCCTTTCGTATTATTTCCGAAGAGCTGATCAATGCCGTTTACGTTTCCGCTCGCGTCTGGAAGAACCAAGAACACATATCTTTGGTTATGAATCCAAGAAATTTGCACTGGGGTATTTGCAACCGCTTGATTCTCACCAAGCAGGTTGAACATCACACCTCCTAATGGAGCTGTGAGCTGCATATCTCCGCCAGAGTTTGAACCCGTGTCGATGAAAAGTGGTGAAGCGTTCTTATCACACTTTCCGTCGGCGACGTTTTTCTCGTATATAATATAAACAACGACTGGCTGAACCATGTCCGAAGAGCTTTCGTCGTCGTAGTCATCGGCATCGCCTGTACGGCCGTATTTGGTCGAAGGCGTATAAGGAACATAACTACGGTTACACTCTGAACTCGAGAAACGATGTTGGGAGAATACCCACCCCGACAAAGTTTTGTTGATGTACAAAAAGTCGACCGGAACAAGTGGAAGATCCGAACTGTAGAGCATGTTTTTCTCTACTGCCGCTTGTGAATCAATCACCCGCACAATGTAACTTGTTTTCGGAAGATTATTACAAATTGAGAAATCAAGTTTCTTTAAATTCAAAATATCTTCGTGAACATTTTGGCCGAAACGACAAGCCACCGCTCCGCTATCTGGGTCAACCATATCGACTTCGAGAACCGTCGAAGTTTTCACTGTTGAACCGCTGTTTTGAGCTCGATAATCTGAACAAATATATTCAACCGGATTGCTCACAGGAGTTCCGCCGCCGATCGTTCCTGGGGGGGGAGTCGGAGTTGGAACCGGAGTCGGAGTTGGAACCGGAGTCGGAACCGGCATCGGGACTGGAGTCGGTGTCGGTGCAGGCGTTGGCGTTGCAACCGGCGTAGGCTTTGGTGTCGGCGCTGGCGTTGGTGTTGCAACCGGCGGCGTTGGTGTCGCTACAGGTGTTGGCACCGCCGTAGGAACCGGAGTCGGTGTCGGTGCAGGCGTTGGACAAGGAACTGGATTGTCTAATAAGGGAGCGCTTCCGTCTGGGCACAGGAGCTGACCCGTCGGCATTGGTGTCGGAGCCACGGCTAAAGTGACGATCGCTGAAGAACTTAAGACCGTCGACTGAGAAAGCATGGTCGCTTTGTCTGACGAACCTGATCCGCCTCCGCATGAACTGAGAACTGCGAGCATCATGAGCGGAGAGAGAAGTTTTGCGAACGTACTACTTTGAAATAAAAGATACTTCATAAGCTCTTCCTTTTTTTTAAGAAAACAACGAGCGGCACACATCTACTTTTCAGCCGAGCTTACATGAATAACTGACGAGCAAAGTGTGCGCGACAAGATCAGAATAGCGCCGACCGCGTCCCGCCACAAAGGCTAGGTAAGTGAGCCTGTAGACTTCGCTATCTCACAATGAAATACTTTTTTAATGAGTAACAACAGGTACTTAACTATTATGACCACCGTCAGAATAAATTGGACCTGAAAAAAGGTTCGGCAGTTCCCTCAACTTTCGAAGTAATAAAAAATCAAATTGGGACGAACATAAACTCACTCGCTCTGAATGTTTCAAATATCGTCGAAAGACTTTACGACCCGAGAGAGATTTTTGAGAAATTTTGTTTTGAAATATGTTAGAGAAAACCAAGAGCGACCGAAATTGTCAGTCGCTCTTTTTGCGTGCCAATTTAAATTTAGAGACTTGAAATATCAAGATTTGCGCATCGTACTTTTAAGTACACGGCGAGATCTTTATCATTCGTGAATTTAAATGTCGGATTATCAACATCTGTTTTGTAGTCAAAAACATCTGTGTTTGCGACTTCGCAAACGGATCCGTGAGCGTCGTGAAATACAGACTTAGCGGCCGAGTTCGACCGCGGAGCCGCACCCATTCTAAATCCCAAATCTAAATAGAGTCTTTGCGAAGAAGTAATCGCAAATCCACCGTTGTTTGTCTTAGCAATCGTCGCGGCTTCTTGAAACTCGACTCCATCAATTTTTGTGAATTTCGTAGATGCGATATCCATCGTAAAATTCATTCCACTCATTTCAACATTTAAATTCGTAGCGTCGGTTGAATAGTTAAGCGTTTGCATTCTCGGAAAGAAAAATAGTTCTCGCGCACCCGTCGTAGTTTCAGGCGGGCCGTCTCCGTATGAATTGAATATCATGATGCTCGAATCGGTCGCCATGATATAGCTTCGAAAGACGAGATCAAGATTATTAAACGGATCAATACTCAAATAACAAAGATTCGCCGTGAGTGTTCCCATCTGAATTTGAGTCTGATTGGTTAGGACCTTATAATCGTCAGCGCAAACATTAGATGTTGCGGCGACTGAATAGGATGCGGTTAATGTCAGTAAAATAGACGCAATTAGATTTTTTATTTTTTGTTTCATGCTGCTTTTAATTGTGCTAGCGAGGCAGAAATTAAATCAACAATTTCTTCGGTCGAAGCCATCAAACTAGTCGTCGATCTGGTCTTCACTGAGCGCAACGACTTCAGAAACATCATGGACGATGAGTCCACGAGAGTAATTTGGCATACCCGGCACCGGAGTGAGTTGTGATAACGCCACAAAAAAATAGAGGAGTCTAGCCGACTCGCTCTACTTCGTTTGAAAGTTCACTTCAAACTCAACGCTATCGGCGACCTTGATACCTGCATAAGTTGGAATATCGATTTTAAATTCAGATAGAGTGATATTCGATGTCGCGTGAACCTTGTAAATACCACCAGCTAACGCTTCAACGTTGGCCTTCACATCAACATCCTTGCTCGCTCCATGGAGTGCTAATTTGGCCTTGAAGCTCATGTCTTTTTTAGCTCCCGGTTTGAGATCGCCAACGCTGACATCTTTAATTGTCAAAACAGCATCGGGATATTTAGTTATCTCGAGATATTTTTCTTTCATGTGTTCATCACGGGTCTCAATGCCCGTTTTGAAACTTTCAAGATGAACCGTGAGAGTTCCGCTGATAAGTTTTTTATCGGCATCGAGGTTTGAAGTGATTCCTTCTGATTCGCCGTGAATACGAAGCATCGCGGGCTTACCGATAGCGACAAACGAGGTTTTAGCAGTCGCCGGATCGAGTTGGACCGGGGCCGCGCTCGTAACCAAACTAAAACTAATACCTAAACTAAGCAAAGCTAACAGTAAAATATTTCTCATCATGATTTGTACTCCTTGCAGCTATGTTTACCGCAGAATTTTATTTGTTGCGAGACAAAAGTTGAGTCCCCGCGTCTTGATATTCAGTTTCGGCATCGTAGACTTTAGTCCGAACGATTTTTCTATTATGACTTTTACAGGAGGGCTGCATGCTTCAATTAATTTCGCGCTCGAGTTTCAGACCAATGATGGTTCTGGCACTGAGCTTATCTGTTCTTGTTCCAGGTTTTGCGAAAGCACAGGCGATAAGTGATCGCGATGCTTATAGAATTGAGCTCAATAGTTTATTTGAGACGATGGATACTTATTATGGTCCACTCCAACTTAAAAAAACAACGATTGGTCTCGACTGGCCAGCAAAAAAACAAAGCTACGCTTCGAGAATCGATACACTTCAAACTTCAAATGATTTTTATTTTTTGATTTCTGATGTTTTGAATTCTCTCAACGATGCTCACGTCGCGATGGAACTGCCGAGCACTTTGATTTATAGTCTTCCGCTTCAGTTCTCAAGTGTTGAAGATGCCATCATCGTGAACTATTATAATAGTACCGCGATGCTTGCCGCTAAATGTCCTGTGGCTCTTGGGGATGAGCTCCAGACCATCAACGGCAAAACATTTAACGATATGCAAGCGACCCAGCCGGTATTTGCAAAATACGGTAATCCAATCACAAATCGCCAAATGTTTTCTCGTATGATCACAAATTTAAACGAAGCTCGCGGCGTGAGACTTGCGCAATTCGGCGGGCAAAACGTCGCGTTTGGTCTTAAAAAAGCAACAACCGGTGCAGCATACACTTGCAACCTTACTTACAAAGCAGACGGCCAAGGTCTCATCGAACGTTCTGTCGGATCGCCGGCAATTCCAATCGCCAACAATTTGTCTCTCACTCCAGACCGTTTCGCGTTTGATCAGCAGCTTGATGATTTGCTCGCAAAAGATGGCAATATTTTGAACCTCACTCAAGAACAGCGCGATAAAATTTATCACGTCAATCAGTTGCTCGGTTCTGTTCATGCTCTCATGAATTTAACAACGACTCTCGATGCAGCTACCCCGACTCTTCCGGGTGCGCCAGCTCCTGAAGTGGGAGCCGTTGGTCAAAAATTAAATATCGGAGACCAAACTCCTTTCTTTAAATTACCAGCAGACTTCAAACGTCTTCAATTTCCGGCATTGGGCGCTCTCCTAAACGAAGATGCGTACTTCGCAGGAACTTTCGAACACGGCGGAAAAACTGTCGGCTTCTTGAGAATTCCAAGCTATATGCCAACCGTTGTTTACACCATGCCGCTCGGACTTCGCTATGTGATTTCAAAGCTTCAGAAAACCGACTACCTCATTATCGATCAAACCAATAATCCAGGTGGAATGGTCGCTTACGCGGACATGGTCGTTAAGTCTTTGACTGGTCTTTACGACATTTCAAAACATTTGAGATTTGTGGTAAAACCAACCCAAAGTTACTTGAATCAGTTCGCTTTGATCATTAACTCAATCGAAAATGATACGACAGGTACGATCCCCGCCGAAGCGAAGGCTCTCGTTCCTGTATTGAAAGAAAACTACGCGATCATTCACAAAGCTTATATGAACCACGCCGCTCTGAGCGAGCCCATTTCAATGATGGCGACTACAAAATTTATTGAGATCGTTCTCGACCAACTCTATGCAGTTATTCCACTCCATAAAGTGGTTGAGCAACAACTCGGTGCCGCAGTATTTACTCCGCAGACTTACGAGTTTCCGGTCTATATGATGATCAATGAATTCGACTTTTCGGGTGGAGACGCCACTCCTGCCACTCTTCAAGATTACGGCCGCGTGAAATTAATAGGTGTACGCACGGCCGGCGCCGGTGGATCAGTTGAAGAATTTCGAAATACGATTTCTTCTGACTACAAATATCATCTGACGACAAGCCTTATGTATCGAAAAAACGGCACCTACGTTGAGAATTACGGTGTTACACCGGATCTTCCAATGGTGCTTTCTAAGTCGGATTATTCAAACGGCTTTTCGCAAGTCTTGAATAAAGTCCTTGGCGTCATCGACAGTCAAGGCAAGAAATAGTCTTAGGCTTATGATTTGCTCTCCTTTCTTGGAGGAGGGCACTTCACCTGCACTGAAGATCTCAAAATGAATCTAAAGATGCTCAAGTCACTCGTAATCGCATTTTAGAATCAGCGAAGCTCATCGCTTTTGGAATTGAGCTGCCCCTGAGCCAAACCTATGTTAGCGTTTAAGCATGAATCTCCCCTACTACGAAATTGAAATCACCGCCATGCGATCGCGTGGTCCTGGCGGTCAAAACGTCAACAAAACAAACTCCGCCATTCAACTCCGGTGGAATCTTCGCGAATCGACTTATTTTCCTCCGCATCTCCACGAACGTCTTCTCAAAAAACTTGCGGGCAAACTTACCACTCTCGGTGAAATTATAATTCGAAGCGAGACTTCACGAGATCAAGAGCAGAACAAAAAAGATTCTTACGTGAAGCTCAACGAAATGATTCAGGCCGCCCTCTTTGTTCAGAAGAAGCGGGTAAAAACAAAACCAACTCGTGGTTCAAAGGAACGAAGGCTTCAGGCAAAAAAAGGAAGATCGGATATTAAAAAGATGAGGTCGAGGCTTGATTAGGCTCATTCAAAAGTGATTGATCGAATTTAATTTCCTGACAGCGCAGCCGACGATTGTGCTAGAGTTAAGCTTTCAAAGCTCTTTCCGCTTTCAAGATCTGCTCCGCCACCGCTGTCGGCGAAGTACCACCCTCAGAATTTCGCGCTCGCAAAACCGCATCGTGCGAAACTTTATCGAGACTGTTCTGATCAAAAAGAGAATGACCTTCACGCAACTGACTTAAACTCAAATCTTCAAGCCCTACTTGAAGCTTGATACACTTTTGCACGATTGCTCCGACTACTTCATGCGCTTCCCGAAAGCTTATTCCTTTTTGAACGAGATCATCAGCCAAATTGGTGGCATTTGAAAAATCAGCTTTCAAAGAAGCTCGCATTCTTTCAGTGTTCCAAGAGGTCTTTGTAAGCATGAGGTGCATAAGACTCAAACACGAAGACCAGGTGTCGATTCCTTCGAAGAGATGCACTTTGTCTTCTTGCATGTCGCGGTTGTAACTAAGCGGTAGCCCGTAGTGAGCACGTTTCGTCTCTCCGCCATGAGCCCATGGTTTGATATGACCATACTCAAGTGCCGACTTCAACGCCGCCCCAGAGATTCTCGTCTCAGAACGTCTATCTACTGAGCGGCCAAATAAACCAGGTTCAGACATCTTCTTCGACGGCGAAACGAAATCTCCAAAATCAGCCACCGTATTCCGCTGCGCAACACATCAATACAAAAGTATTTACTGTAAGGTTTTATCGCTCACCCTCACCCTTCACCGTTCACTGAAAATTTGGCACATCAATTGAAGTTACACTTCAAACAAACGACAGTCTCGGTTACAATAGCTCTCAGGATCTAAATGTTGCCGAAAGTTGTCGTGATCGACAAAAATTGGCCTAGATCCAGAACCTAGAATAGAGGCTCCACATGCTCCGTCGCTTTATCGTACTCCTCGCCGTCAGTTTAGCCGTCACCTCGCAATCACAGGCGGATCCTAACTTTCCGGATCTGATGACTCCTCCAATGACGAAATACAATGACGTCTCAAGAGCCGCTCAAGGAACATACTATCAATTACCAAACGGCAACGTTTTGTACGGAACTCTCAAACCTGGCCGCTCCGGAATGCCACTTAAAGTCCTAGCCGCCGGACTTGATGACAGCAGTAAAAATTGGACAGGTCTCGATAACATGCTGAGCGCTCTCGGCTATGGCGTTTTGACGCTCGATCTCAGGGGCCAAGGCAATACACTCACTCGCACGGCTGATGCCGGCATGAACGCCTTTCTTCTGCTGGCGAAACGTCTCGGAGGAGATCTCAGCTGGCAATCTCAAGCTGAAGACATAAAACAATCCATCGAATTTTTTGGTTATAAAAAAGCCGATCTCATCGGACTCTCTTACGGTGGAGGCATCGTTCTCGGAGTGGCCGAGCTTTATCCTGAAGTTGTAAATAAGGTTGTGGCCTTTGCTCCTTATGTGGGTCCGATTCAGTCTCAGCTGAAACAGATGCAACAAATTGCCGATGCATTGATCTTTATGTTTCCGTTTGCGACGCCAAAGCAACGCCTCACTTACGCCGGCCGATTCATGGCTTACACTCAAGACGCTCCCGCTGAACCACAAATGCTCATGCGCCCCGACAGACTCGGCGTTGAAGCCATCATCGCCTTAGGCACCGGACTGGCCGGTTTCGACGTTCAGACAACGATCAACCAATTTAAAACTGGCAAAGGGTCGATCGCGATCATCGACGGAACAATCGATCTCGTTGAACCCACTGCGATGCTCGACGAAGCTTATAAAAATGCCGGAGATAAAGCTCTCGCCCGTATGTATATCGATTGGGGTCTGCACCGTGCGACGACTTATGATCCGCTCGCGGCACTTGATATTATTCGGTTGATCGACAGCGAAAAGATCAAGCCAGGCGGATACATATCTTACAATCCGATCACCCGAAAATTTTCGCCAATGAAAGGCGCAGGAAATCCGGTTGGATTTGCTGGAGCACCTTCATGCAAAGAGATGTTTGTTAAATAAGTTTTTCGATCCAGCCATGAGTGTCGGCGACATCACCGTACTGAATGGCTGAGATCTCGTCGAAAAGCCGAGTCGCTACAGGGCCCTTGACTCCGTCGTTGATTTTCAAAACAAACTGGCTTGAAGCGAGTTCTCCGACCGGAGAAATCACGGCAGCCGTACCAGTTCCGAAAGCTTCTTTTAGCAGACCTTTTTTGTGAGCCTCGACAATTTCACTCAGTGAAACTTTACGCTCGGTTACTTTCATCTTCATGTCTTTTAGCAACGTAATCACGCAGTCGCGAACTCCACCCGGTAAGATCGAACCTTCTAGAGCCGGTGTTATGACCTCATCGCCGAGCACGAAAAATACATTCATAGTTCCGACTTCTTCGATGTATTTGTGAGTGACGTCCATCCATAAAACTTGCGCGAAATTTTTCTTCTTAGCTTCAAGGGCTGCCTTCAAAGAGGCCGCGTAGTTGGCACCCGCTTTGGTCGCACCCAAACCACCCGGCGCCGCGCGAATGTATTTCTCTTCAACCCAAATTCTAATCGGAGCCGAACCTTCTGCGTAGTAAGAAGCCACCGGAGACGAAATCACAAAAAATAAAAACTCTTCGGCGGGTCTGACTCCCAAGAAAGATTCGGTACCAATCAAAGTCGGGCGCAAATAGAGAGACGCACCTTTTTCTGACGGAATCCAGTCACGATCTAATTTTACGAGTTCGCGAACTCCGTCGAGCATAAGATCTTTCGGCGGAGCCTGCATGCAGAGACGATCGGCGCCGTCGCAAAGTCTTTTCCAGTTGAATTCGGGACGAAATAAAACGGTATCGCCGCTTGTTTGCTTGAACGCTTTCATGCCTTCGAAAAGAGCCTGGCCGTAATGCAAAGACGATGCGCCTGGCTCAATCGGAATCGGACCATAAGGCACGATTTGGGCCGAATGCCAGCCCGCACTTTTTGTGTAGCGAGCCATGAACATATGATCCGCAAAATATTTACCGAAGCCCAAGTCTTTAACCGCAGGCTTAGTTTTTGGGCTTTTATTTTTTGTAATTTCTATCTGAGTCTGGCTCGCTGAATTTTTCATGGCGCAATTCAAACACAAATTTTTTGTAAAGACGAGCACTCTTTTTGCCCGGTTTTTCAGCCGTTCGCAGCCCCTTTAAACTTTCTCTAAAAGAGCCTGGTCGTCGCTCTCAAAGCCCATTATTTTGAAGTTGTTTTTGAGGTAAAACATCAAAAGATCTTGCGAGGAGTTCAGAACCTGCACCCGAACGATTTGAGAGCCTTTGGCGTAAAGTTGCTCAAGTATTTTCATAAAGAGATCGTGGGCAATTCCAAGATTTCTAAACTCTTTTTGTACAGCGCCGAGCCAAGATACGAAGGCCGGCTTAGGCTCAAAATATCCAGCCCAAAAACCAACGCACTTTTGATCAATGAAACCACCAAGTACGCCATCCAATTCAATGTCTTCTTCGAACATTGCTCGAGGTCTCACCCACAATTTTCCGAGGTCGTTTTGGTACAGAGTTTCGTACAAGACAACTTTCTCTAAAGTTTCACTATGTCTCGCGATTCCGAGGTGTCGGTAGAGCTTATTTTTATAATGGCGGTAGAACCTCACGGAGGACTCCCTCACGTTTGATCACCCAACATCCCCAGAAGCCCAAGAAAAGTCTACCTCATTCGACCTAAAACCTTGCTAATATGAGGCTCCTCCATTAAAAAACTTTCGGGCACTCAATCTGGAGGGATTTCTCGTGGATGTTTTGATCGTTCTCGCAGCACTCTTAGCCGTCATCATTTTGTACTTTAAATCGAATCCGATGAAGCATAGTCAGAAATTTATGATGAGACGATTCATCAACTGGTTTCCGATGGGGATGACCTACGCGTTTTTGTATATGGCGAGATACAATCTCAACGTTTCTAAAAATGCTTTAGGCACTATGATGACAAAAGAAGATTTCGGAATTATTTTTGGAGTCGGAACCTTCGTCTACGGCCTTTCGTTTTTACTCAACGGCCCGCTCGTCGATAAAATCGGCGGCAAAAAAGGGATTGTGATAGCAGCCCTCGGCGCGAGCCTCGCGAACATCGCACTCGGCATTATAACGTTCATGTACATCAAGGGCCAAGTTAAAAATCACATCGTTCTGATCTACTCGGTTCTCTACGCGACCAATATGTTTTTTCAAAGTTACGGCGCGGTTTCGATTATCAAAGTAAAAGCCTACTGGTTTCATGTTCGTGAACGCGGCATTTTCGGAGCGATCTTCGGCACATTGATTTCGGTTGGTCTCTACTTCGCCTTCGACTGGAGCCAAGCCATCGCCGATGCGGTGACCCTGCATAACAAGACCCAGTTGAACGGCGTTCAACAAGCGATTCGCACGATGTTCGCGATCGACAGCGGTACGAACGATGCCATCTGGCTCGTGTTCTTTCTTCCGGCGGGTCTCCTGATTTTCTGGAGTTTGTTAGACACATGGCTTTTAAAAGATACTCCTGCCGAGGCGAGCTTCGAAGATTTTGATACTCACGATGCGTCTTCAGGCGAAATGGAAAAAGAATTCACCATGATGGATCTTTTAAAAAAGATCTTCACAAACCCAATCCTCCTCACGGTCGCGATGATCGAATTTACTTCGGGTGTTCTCCGCAATGGGGTTTACCAGTGGTATTTTATATTCGCCAAAGAAGTTCCGCAAATTGGTGCCGAGTTTTTCGCGCATAAGTGGGGCCTCCTCCTCTGCTTGAGTGGTATCGTCGGCGGATTTTCTTCGGGCTGGATTTCAGATCATCTTTTTCAATCACGTCGTGGCCCCTCAGCCGGCATTATGAATGGCATCATGCTGACAGCTGCGATCGTCATGGCTATTGTTCTCACAAAATCTCCGATGACCGTTGGTATATGTACGATGGTGATCGGCATGGCAGTGATCGGCGTACACTCAATCATGTCGGGCACCGCTGCCGCTGACTTTGGCGGAAGAAAAGCCACCGCTACCGCATCGGGAATTACCGACGGCTTTGTTTACCTCGGAAGCGGCCTGCAATCTGTTTGCCTCGGTTACCTCACAACGAAAGATTGGCATTACTGGCCGATGTTTCTGATTCCTTTTGCGGCAATCGGCATGGTGCTCGCGATCAAGATGTGGAAGGCTATCCCTGCCGCCACTAAAAAATATTTGGACGGCGTCGCTGAAGAAAAACGCGAACTCAAATCTGCCAGCGCCCACCAATCTCAACTAAAGCTCCAACAGAAAGTCACAACAACATGATTGATCTCTACTACTGGACAACTCCCAACGGACACAAGATCTCGATCTTCTTAGAAGAAGCTGGTCTAGAATACAAAATTCACCCGGTGCAAATTGCGATGGGCGAACAGTTTAAGCCTGAGTTTTTAAAGATTTCTCCGAACAATCGTATTCCAGCGATTGTCGATCATGATCCTTCTGACAAATCGATCGGTCCACTTTCGGTTTTTGAATCAGGCGCCATTCTTCTCTACCTCGCAGAAAAAACCGAAAAATTTCTCGGCAAAAATCTCAAACAAAAAACTGAAACTTCAGAATGGCTTTTCTGGCAGATGGCGGGCTTAGGTCCCATGCTCGGTCAAAATCATCACTTCTCACATTATGCTCCAGAGAAAATTTCTTACGCGATTGAACGCTACGTGAAAGAGACTTCTCGCCTCTACATGGTACTTAATCATCAACTCAAAGGACAAAACTACATCACCGGAGATTACTCGATCGCCGATATGGCCTGCTACCCATGGATCGTGGGTTACGAAAAACAAAGTCAAAAACTCACCGACTACCCGAACCTCAAAAAATGGTTTGAGAGGTGCGCAGCTAGACCTGCGGTGATTCGCGCTTATGAAAAAGGTCGAGAAATTAATAGTGCCCCAACTGTAAGTGAAGACGCAAAAAAGATTTTGTTTGGCCAAGATGCCTCTCACGTGCAAACTAGAAAGTAGTTAACAAGGAGTCGGCACATGGGCATATTCATGGACGGAATCGAAAAAGTAACTTTCAAAAAAGGTCACATCTTTTTTACCGAAGGCGACACCGGATTCTTTTTTTTCGTCATCCAAGATGGAGAAGTCGAAGTCTACCGAGAAACTCTCAGAGGAAATAAACATCTCGACACGCTGACCGAAGGCCAAGCTTTCGGAGAGTTTGCGCTCGTCTCAAAAGAACCAAGATCGGCAACTGCAAGGGCCGTCACCGACGGCAGTGCCTATAAAGTTTCAGAAGAAAATTACAAAAAGCTTTTGGGTGATTTGCCTGGGTGGGCGACCGCGATCTTAGAGGGACTCATCAAACGCATTCGCAAAACCAACGAAGTGATGTCTGATCAAACATTTTAGAGTCTTTTAATCAAGTGATAACCAAAACGAGTGCGAACAACTCCAGAATTTTGCTGTTCTTTTAAAAGTTCAG
>JAYTQQ010000267.1:0-18344 GCA_043746635.1 Bdellovibrionales bacterium
AATTAAAGCGACAGCCGAAAGCGGCTTTCTATTTTGATACAAAAGTTAGACAGAAATTTCGTTTTGTTGCGATGTGAGGTATCCTGAAAGCAGATCAAAGCGGTTCGTTTTTTACTTATCTTAAACCAAAAAAAGTTGTACGTTCCTGAAAAAAATTAAAAAGAGTCAACGCTCTTATGACTCATTTTAAGACATTCTATTTTGCGGAATGAACGACGAGGTATTAGATGAAAAAATTTATGAATACATTGATCCTAGCCGTCGTGTTTACGTTTGTACTCGCGAGCCGCCAAAGCACTCCCGCGTTAGCGAGCAGCAAGCATTACGGCCGAGCAAAAATCAACGCAATTCGTACCCGCATCATTCAGGCGACTGAAATTTTAGATGATCAGTTCACGAAAAATATTGCACGTAACAATTATAATGATGCCCAGATCAAAAATTTCATCGTCAAAAAAGTAAAAGCTTCTCTGCCTGATATTTACCAACCACGTAGCCAAAAAATTGCCGAAACCATCATTTCTCAATCCAATCTTTACAGCATGGATCCACTCTTCGTAGTTGCGCTCATCGAAAACGAAAGCAAATTCAACCCTAAGGCCCTAGGTCAATTCGGTGAAGAAGGACTGATGCAAATTAAGCCATCGACCGCAACTTGGATCGCAAAAAAGTACCACCTAGCGATTGGTAAACAGTACTCGCTCTACAATCCCACTCATAACATCAAATTTGGCGTTGCCTACATCGACTATCTTCGCAAAAAGTATCACCGCTCAGGTAAGTTTTATATTGAGGCCTATAACTTAGGTCCACAGCGAATGAATGAATTCATGAAACGCCATGAAGTCCGTATCACTTATCATCACCAAGTACGATCTCATTACCTCGCACTTTACGAACAAATCGAGAAATCAAGCACTCAAGATTTAAGCCTGATGGAGCGATACCCTCGTATTGCCCGCATGAAAGCAAAACTCAAACAGCTTCTCTGGGCATAAGGTCTAGCTGCGGAGCAAAAGACTCTTTACCCTTTTGAGTCGCTTTCTTCATGGGGTATCATCTTGTAACCCATGACAAAGCATCAAATTAAAGTCGATGAATTTCTAAAAGAGGCGTCACAGTTTCAACTCGGAGACTTACCCACCGAATCTTCGCATCCCGAAACGACATCGCTCTCTCAGTTAGCCACCACGGATCTCAAAAAAGCCATCAATCTCTTTCAAAATGTCGAAGTGAGGGCACTCGAGAATCTCCTCGAGCTCATTCCCCAAATAGAAGAACTCACGCAAGCAATCAAGACCTGTTTTAAAAAAAAGGGACGCGTCTTTTTTTGCGGATGCGGAGCCACCGGAAGACTTTCAATTAGTCTTGAAACGAACTGGCGCGAATCACTCGGTAAGTCGGCGTTAGCCGATAAAGTATTAGGCTTTATCGCGGGGGGCGACTACGCCCTCGTCAAATCAATCGAGAATTTTGAAGACCATCCCGAGTACGGCGCAAGGCAACTCGTAGAGCTTGGCTTCACAAAAAACGATCTGCTCGTAAGCTGCACCGAGGGCGGAGAAACTCCTTTTGTTATTGGAGCCACTCTTAAATCCGCCGAAATTTCGATATACCCCACATATTTTCTATTTTGCAATCCGAAAGAATCCTTACGAGCTATCAAACGTTCGCAAAGCGTCTTTCAAAACTCCAAAATTCAATCGTGGAGTCTACCGGCGGGTCCGCAAGCTATTTGCGGGTCGACGAGACTCCAGGCCTCTTCAATTTTGTATCTTGCATGCGGAGTAGCACTCTTTTCATCCCAAGAAACCTCAAAAATTTCGGTTCTTGACCAGATTCAAAATTACTTAAGTTTTTTGAAAAAATCAGACCTCCGCTCTCTTCAAAATTTGATTGTCGCCGAAACAAAGGCTTATGTTACAAAAGAATTTTTGACTTACCACCTTGAGCAAGATCCGATGCCGATTCTGACCGACCTCACCGAACGCTCCCCAACTTTTAATTTATTGCCCCTTGAAAATTTAGTAGAACAATCGTCTGAACCCGCGACGGCCAATCTCTGTCTCGACCGGGATACCAGTTCGCTTCAAGCTTGGCAGCACATTCTGAGAAGACGTCCCCGGGCGCTCGCTTGGATCGAACTTAAGAATAAATTTAGTGAAGAAGCGATGCTTGGTTTTGATTTTAGTCGATCAAAAAATAGCCTGAGGCAAAGATTAATCGGCGCAAGACTTGAGCGAAATATTTTCGTAGAATTTAAAAATCAAAATGTCACATTTACTTGTGAAGATAAAATTCTGTGTACTCTTTCTTTACCGAATTCAATCTTAGACATAAATCTCTTCTTAAAACTGATATTCAATCTCGTCTCAAGTCTTTCACAGTGCCAAAGCGGAAGAGTTCTCGGCAACATCATGTTGTTTGTAAAACCCAGCAATAAAAAATTAATCGACCGTGCCGCACGCTTTACAAAACTCATTCTCAAAAACCAGTATAATATCGAGAGCCAGTATGAGGAAGTCATCGACTGCGTGTTCGCTGCGAGTGAAGGTCTCATTGCAGAAGAGTCAGTGGTTCTTAAGAGCGTTGAACTTTTTTTAGGACGACGAAAATGAAGCTTATCTTTCTAAGTCTTCTTCTCATTTTAAGTTCGAAGGCCCGCGCCTGGGGAAGACAGGGCCACGCGATCATTAACCAAACGGCAGCCCTTATCCTTGCCGACTCCGAGGATAAAGACTTCTTAAGGGAACACGCTTTTGATCTTGCATACTTTGCAAATGTGCCCGACATCGCCTGGAAGCAAGAGCAGACTTACAATACCGAGGCGCCGCAACATTTCATGGACATGGAAAAATTTGACCGAGAACTCAAAATCAAGAAAACAAATATGGGCCCATACAAAATCGACGAAGCCTTTTTACTCGACCGTGAAGAGTTCGACGCCAAGTATCCCACGATTTCGATCAAAGCGGGACGATCTTGGTGGAGAACGAGAGAAATCTATGACCTCCTTCATAAACAATCTGAATTTTTAGCCGACAAAAAAATGAGTGTCAAAGACCGCCATGCACTGCAGGCTCAGTGGCTCGTCTTGGCCGGAGTCTTAGGTCACTATGTCGGGGACCTGTCTCAGCCACTTCATCTGACCGAAAATTTCGATGGGCAGATGAGCTCCCAAAAAGGAGTTCACTCTTACTTCGAAGATAAAATAGTTAACCAGTTGATTCCGAAACTTTCTGTTGACGTTCTCGTGCAGGCGAAAAAAAAATGGCCGGTATTTTCGAAAGCTAATCATCAAGCTTCGACCCTGACCCTGATCGCAAACTTAAGCCAAATTTCTCGCACAAATATTAAGCCGCTGCTCGTAATCGACAAAATGCAAAAACGAAAAAAACATACAGAGCAGTCGAAAGCCTACGAAAAAATGATTGTTGATCAGATGGTTCAAGGATCACTTACGCTCGCCGAACTCTGGCGCCGCAATCTCGACTGGAAGTTCAACGGACAAATGTTCTACACGTTTATTTCGATCCCAGATTATATTTTACCTGGCACTTCGAAGTCGACTCATATAGAAGAAATCAAAGAAAATAAATAAGCTAGGAAGATATGAATTTGTCGGCGGTATTTGAGCTCTGTTTCGGCAGCATCTTGTGGGCTTTTAGCTTTATCGCCACGACTTGGTGCCTTGAATCTTTTTCTCCAGCTTACATCGTGGCACTCCGTTTTTTGATTAGCTTTCTTGTTTCTTTCGTTCTCTTTCATGTCATTCCACGCAGAAAAATAGATCTCGAGACCATCAAGATCGCGCTGATCCCGAGTATACTGCTTTCTCTCCTCATGATTTTTACTGCCTGGGGCCAAAAATACACAACTGCAACAAATAGCAGTTTTATCACTTGCCTCTACGTTCTCTACGTTCCTTTGTTTGAAAAATTCATCTCTAAAAAGAAAATTCTGAATATTTATTGGTTTTTTATTTTAATTGGTCTTATTGGTTCTGCCCTAATTTGTAATCTCCAGCATTTCAATTTAAATTCGGGTGATCTTTTAGTCGCGATCGGATCTCTCTTTGCTGGCGCCCAAATTTTCTGGTTTGGTCTTGTCGCTAAAAAAATTAAGTCAGGATTCGTCTTCAATACGTGGCAATCCTTTTTGTCGATGTTGCTACCTTTATTCTACGCCGTCGGATTTGAAAGACCTCCCATCCACGTTACAGAAAAAGCCTGGTGGGGACTGATCATTATGAGCATCGGCTCAACTCTTATCGGATTTGCACTGCAGGTTCGAGCGCAAAAGAAAATTTCTGCGAGCATGGCCTCGATCATCTACCAGATTGAATCCCCGATCGCGGCAATCTTCGCCTACTTTCTCTTGAAAGAACGACTCTCACACGCGCAGCTTCTTGGCGCGGCGTTGATATTTGCGGCGGCGCTGGGGGCCAGTTTCTTTTCGAGCCGGCAATTTAAAAATACAGATATTCGGATGACTTAAGATGCGTATCCTAATCGGGATCCTCTCACCTTTATTCAATCAGACGAGAAACTTATAAAGCCCGACAAAATTGCGATTGCACCTCAGGCAAAACCGATCGACTCTGCACTCGACAGTTCGGCCGAATTCGCGTTCGCCTACACTTTTGATTAAGTCCAGACTTAAAGAATGATTTGAAGGAGCGTTAGACTTACTCTCGGCGGTCAAGGACTTCTCTCCAGCCTGAAGCGCAATTCGCGGCATTGGTAAATCCAAGTCCGAGAAGTGCCATCGTTGCGGCTCCCGAACGAACTCCCTTAGAATCAATAACGAGGATGCGATCCTCAGGCCTGATGTTAATGTCGGTCAACTGTTTCTTGAGGTTCTTTTTCGGAAGACCTTGTTTATTAAAAAACTGCTTCCATTCAATATTGATGGCTCCAACATCGGGAGTGACGATCGCTTCTTCTTCAATCGTTTGCTTCCCGAGATATTCGGCCTCACTTCTGACATCAATAATTTTATAAAGCCTCGGCGGAAATCCGCCGTATGAAACCGGATTCATCAAGCCTAGATTATTGATCGCGAACAAAAATTCTTTCGTCGTGCAGTTAATCGAATCGACGGTTTTTGGTTTCCAGATGGGAGCACTTTTATTTTGCTCTTGGGTCACGTTAATCATGCGGGCCTTAAGGCTTGCAATATCAATAAAGCTCACCTGTTGCACGCCAAGATAAGTGAGCATCCAGGCGACTCTGCCCTCTTCGCCGTTGCCTTTAATGCCTTGACCAACGACTAAAACCTTCGAGTCAGAATCGACGCCGAGACGAGCAAGCCTTGTCGTAATCGAAAAAAGATCGCTCTGAAGTTTGCCTTTATAGGCAGTGTCTTTTTCAGAAAATTCGTCCCACTGCAGATTGATCGAACCCGGAATATGCGCGAGCGAATATTCAAATGCCGACCTCACATCTAAAATGATACTCGCCTGATCAAGCGGAATCGACCGCATGGGCGCCGGCAAATCTTGATCGTTAAATTTAAAAATCCGTGGAGACTTCTCGCTAGATTTCGTCGGCGTCATAGTGCAACCGGAACCAATCAAAATGAGTGCAACGAGAAAGCGAATCATTTAGGCTTCATCGTCGGAAATAAAATAATATCTCGAATACTCGGACGATCAGTCAAGATCATAACGATACGCTCGATGCCCACACCGACCCCACCCGTTGGCGGCATGCCGGTATCGATTGCATGAATAAAATCGTCATCCATTGGTTGAGCTTCTTCATCAACGACACGCTTCGCTTCTTGCTCTTTCAAGCGCGCAAGCTGATCTTCTGGATCGTTCAATTCTGTGTAGGCATTTCCAATTTCCATGTTGGCCGCAAAGGGTTCAAATCTTTCGACGAGACCTGCTTTCGAGCGATGTTTTTTCGTCAAAGGAGAAATCTCGATCGGATGATCCATTACAAATGTTGGCTGCCACAAATGCTCTTCAACCGTCAGTTCAAAAAGCTCCATGACCATTTCGCCACGAAGTTTTGGTTTCTTCATGTCAGAACCATTCTTCACGCATAGTTCAAAAATTTCTTTATCTGATAATTTCTCGATCTCAATTTTGTTGTACTCGTTGATCCCGTCGTGAACCGTGAGTCTTCTCCATGGAGACGTAAAATCAATTTCTTTGCCTTGGTATTCAAATTTGGTCGTGCCTCTCGTTTTCATACAGAGGTGAACGATCAAATCTTCAAACTGCTGAAGCTGGTACATATAATCGGTGTAAGCTTCGTACCACTCAAGCATCGTAAATTCTGGATTATGAGAGCGATCAATTCCTTCGTTGCGAAAATTTTTATTAATTTCGTAAACTTTTTCAAAACCGCCAACGATGAGGCGCTTTAGATAGAGTTCAGGCGAAATTTTTAAAAATAATTTCATGTCGAGGGCGCGGTGATGAGTCGAGAAGGGGTAAGCCGCGGCTCCGCCGTAGATCGGCTGCAAGACCGGAGTTTCAACTTCTAAAAATCCGCGATTATTTAAAAAGGATCGCACTTCTGCAATCAGCTTTGAGCGAGTCACAAACACATGGCGCGATTCTGGATCGGTGATCAGATCAAGATGGCGGTAACGATATTTAATCTCGATATCGGCGATGCCGTGATATTTCTCTGGCAACGGTTCGAGAGACTTACAAAGCATCGTGAAGCCTTTGCAGTGCAAACTGATCTCGCCTTTTTTAGTGCGAAAGACGTAACCGCTCACGCCAACGATGTCACCAATATCGAGATGTTCAAAAGCTTGAACATCTGCCTGCGGCAATTCTTCGAGCTTTAAATAACATTGAACATTTCCGGTTTGATCTTGAATATTAAAAAATGCGGCCTTCCCCATCGGACGCTTGGTCAGGAGTCTACCTGCGACTTGAAAGAGAGTCTCAGACTTTGATTCACCGATCGCGAGTGACTCATAGTCTTTCGCAAACTGCGCGCAAGTTGCATTTCGGGCAAAGTTATGCGGATATGGATCGATCCCTAAAGCTCTCAGGTCGTGAAGCTTTTTCTTCTTTTCGGCCCTGAGAGGATTTTCTTTTTCGAGAGGGTCAAGATCCGTAGGTGTCATATTCATTTATCGTGTCGCTTTTCCTGAAAAAATATCCATTGTTGATCGAAGCAAATCAATCGCTTCTTGGTGCGGACGTTGAAAGGCATTGCGGCCCATGATGCTGCCGAAGCCTCCGCCCTGAGCGATCTGCGCAACTTCTTCAAGTAACTCTTTCGTTGTTTTAGTTTCTCCTCCAGAGAAAATAACGATACGTTTACCAGCAAAACAAGAATCAACCACGTGCCGAATACGCTCTGACATTTTCGCAACCGGGATGCCTTCACTTTCGTATACTTTTTTAGCGGCCGCTTGTTCGAGATACGCTGTCGGAGGTTTTACTTTCACGATATGGGCGCCGAGCTGACACGCGATCTGTGCGCCATAAGCAATGACGTCAATTGCCGTCTCGCCTTCTTTCGAAAGGTCAGGACCGCGAGGGTAAGACCAAACAACGACCGCGAGGCCGTATTTTTTCGCGTACGAAGAAGCCTGAGCAATTTCTTCGTACATGACTTTACGTTCGGCACTTCCGGGATAGATCGTGAAACCGATCGCCGCACATCCAAGTCTCAAAGCATCTTCAACGCTAGCGGTGAGTGCGGATATCGGTGATTTCGTAGAAAAGAGAGTATCTGAATTATTAATTTTGAGGAGGAGCGGAATTTCTCCTGCGTAATCACGAGAAACCGCTTCAATAAATCCGAGGGGAGCGGCATAGGCGTTACAGCCTGACTCAATCGCGAGATTGATGTGATAGCTTGGATCATATCCATCTGGATTCTTTGCAAAGCTACGAGCGGGGCCGTGCTCAAAACCCTGATCGACAGGTAAGATCACCATCTTGCCAGTGCCTGCAAGTCGACCGTGATTAAGGATCCGAGCAAGGCTCGTCAAAGTCCCTGGATTATCAGCCCCGTACCAACTTAAAATTTCTCTTACTCTCGGCGTCATAGTTCCTCCGGATTCGAATCGTTTTTGAAGGGCCTACACTATGCATTTTACAAGGGGAAATCAAGGTTGTATCGCGCCTGATTGACAAAAGCTTCAGGCAGATTCATTGTCAGCCTTTCAAGGAGATTTTATGTCAGAAACTGTTTTGGTCACTTACGAACCGACTCCCAATCCAAATAGTCAAAAATTTCTCGTGAATCGAAAAATTTCGGATCAGAATCATGAATTCAAAAGAGCAGATTTAAATAGTACTTCCCCGCTGGCGCGGAAGCTGTTCGGGTTTCCGTGGGTAGACGCCGTTTTTATCGGCCAAGATTTCGTGAGCGTCACCAAACAAGATTGGGTCGATTGGGATGCACTGAGTGATGCCCTCGCGAGCTTGATCGCCGAGCACATCGACGATAACCAGGGCGTGATTGTTGAAGCAAAGCCATTAGCGGGCGCAGCAGCGGCTCCGAAGGGGTCTACGGCATCGCACGCGGCAGATCCGTCAGACTCACCTGATGTTCAGATGATCAAAAGATTGCTCGATACCGAAATTCGTCCGGCCGTCGCAATGGACGGAGGAGATGTTATGTTTCATAAATATGAAAATAAAATTGTATATCTGCACATGCATGGTGCTTGTAATGGCTGTCCGAGTTCGACTTATACTTTGAAAACCGGTATTGCAACGAAGCTTCGCGAGTTCATTCCCGATATTGCGGATGTCGAGGCTGTTTGAGTTTGTCGATTCTGCTGAGGAGTGGATGGCCGAGCAGGAGACAAACTTCAATCAACTGCCTGTAATGCTCAATGCGAAAAATAAGTTCGCAATTCAGAATTCGGCGTCAACATCGACTCATAAAAATACTCGTCCAAAGCGATCGTCGCCGTGCGATCCAGTCCGCCGTTGTGACCCGAAGCAACCCAGCGCGCATGTGCCGCATTAACGGATACGTTTAAAAACAAAACTTCGTAGAGCGCAGAAAGCAATCCCGTGCGATCTTTACCAAACTCGCAGTGGATAAATACTGGCTGCATGGCTGGATTATGCATGATCGAAAGTGCCTGCTCGACGTTGAATTTCTGCTGCGGAGTCATCGTGAAACTGCTGAGTCGCTCTGAAACCCAATCCATATGCAAATTCGTGACTGCTGCCCGTTCCATGGTTTGAAAACCCGGGAGTTCGCCGGGCTCGTTGTTGCCAATGGCGTATCCGAAAAGGTCGAAATCTCCACCTTGTAGATCAATAATCGTACGAACGCCTAAGGCATTCAGAGTCTTAAAATCTTCTGTTTTCGGACGAGATCCGCGATAAACTTTTTCGGCATCGACGACTGCAAATTTCGGAATGACGCGAGTCGCGTCCGCCAAAGAATCGGCCTTTGCAACTCCAAAGCTGCACAACAATAAACTAACTAATAAAATATTTCTCATAATTTGGCTCCCCACCGTTATTTTACCCAATGAACTTTTTGAGTCGCAATTTCAGACGACTCGATTTCAGCACAGAATTTTCGCATGAGGCTTTCGGCAAAGTCACGAGGAAGAATGCCAAAATCACTCAGTGCGCAAGTTTTTACAGGAGTATTTTCATTCGAAGTATTGACCGCAAAGTGTACCATTCCAGAAATGGGTGACAGAGTCGCTATACTGATGCTGAGTTTTCGGTCGTTCCAAAAAATATCGTCGCCATCTCGCTTGAACTCAGCGGCCTTCAGGGGAATCTTCTCTCGAACCAGTTCGAGACAAAGAGCCGCAAGCATTCGCTGCATGAGTACTGCGGCAAAAAGTGTGGTCTGAAATTTCTCGACGATAAAATGAAGCATGTTTGCTGACCTAATTTGGCTCAAGGCAAGGAGATCTTCACCGTCAACCATATGCTCAAACGGAATATCGCAGGGCCCCTGCCAAGCACAAATCGAATCGCCCAAAACCGAATAACCGAGGTAACCAAAGAGAGATTTCAACTGGCTTCCGTCGTACTTAAATTCTTCGTCGATCCATTTTTGTTTCAAGATTTCATCCATTTCGTTTTAAGATTATTGAGATTTGCCGCCCTTACGAATCTCTTACACGACTCGCACTCTCCACAAGGAGTCAAAGCTTCGAAATAGCAAGGCCATACGAGCTCGAAATCCATTCCGAGTTCGACTCCACGCTTGATGATTTCTGATTTTGTTAAGTTTGTCGTGAAACATTTCACCTCAACTTTATTCGAAGTCGAAAATTCAAAGGCTTTTGTTTGCTGAATTAAAAACCCTTGAGAATTGTCCGGAAAGGTCGCGGCTTCTTCGGCGTTAAACCCTGGCACGATCCATTCGGCGCGGAGACTCTCTGCAAATCCGGCGGCAATGTTCAGTAAAATACCATTTCGATTTGGAACCCAAACAGATTTTGCAGTCTCACGTGAAACCTTGAGATCATCAATGCGAACTTCCGAAGTCGGAATTTCTTTGCTTCGATCAACTAATGACGAAGTTCCGAAATCAATCATCCACGGAAGATCAATCAAGCGGTGTTTGACTTTCATTTTCAAGCAAAGCTTTTGCGAGAATTCAATTTCTCTCATGGCCGAACGTTGACCGTAGTTGAAAGTCACCGCCAAGACGACACTCGAATTGCGAAGAGCTTCGTATAAATTAAGACTTGAATCGAGACCAGCCGAAAGCAAAACCACCGAGCGCATTTTACTTCGCCTTATTTTTCAATGACTTTTTCTTTTTTGTTGAATTGAGACTCTCGCGAATAGCTGAAGCTCTCAATAAAACGGCGCGTCCGAGTATTCCCGTCAACCCATTTCTCTCAGCCAGTCCGGATGAAAAATTTTCGAGCCTTTCGAGCGATTTGTTGATGCGACTGAGACTCGAATGAGGAAGATTTAAGAGTTTTTCATCGATCTTGCTCTGATTTTGACGTCTCGAAGTTTTTTTCTTAAGAACTGTCTTCTTGCGAACGATAGGCTTTTTGCCTTTTTTTCTAGCTGGTCTCAGTGGGCGTTTTTTCATAGGAACAGCTATTTATCAGGCATCATTCACTTTCACAAGGTGTTTGATTTGGAGCTGAATCGTGCGATTTCCGAGAAATTCATTCCAGCTCACTTCGACGAGGGCTTCGACGTGGTCACCCACCTCGAAACTTTTTGATTCGGGGCCAAACCAGATCGCCCTTAAGCTGCTTGAGTCTTTCGATTTGAGCTCAAGGCTCAAATGCCCACCTTTGAGTTCGCGAATTTTCTGAATTTTAGTACCCACTAACTTCAATATCGGCATGACGTTACCGACACCGATCGGCACGAAATGATCAAACCACTGCATAAAATCAGGATTGATCTGTTCAAGCCGCGCTTCTGAATCGTAGTGAACGACCTGCGCATGCGGAGGTTTTGCCTCGCTATAATACTCGTTCAATTGATCTCTAAAAGCGTCAGTCTGCTCGCTCGATAATTCAAAACCTGCCGCTTGAGCATGTCCGCCGAACTGCTTGAGAGCGTCGGTGCAAAAGCCCAGAGCTTCTGTCAAATTTAATTTTGAACCAGGAGGAAGTCGGCAACTCCCCGTGATTTTATCATCTTCGACCGAGCCCACAAAAGTTGGAAGTAAAAATTCTTGCGATAGTTTCGTCGCGAGCAAGCCTAAAATTCCTCGGTGAAATTCACTGGACGATACCCAAATAAATTTCTGCGGTGAATTTTTACGAAGCTCTTGGATTGCAATATCTTCGGCTTTTTTCTGAAGTCCTCGGCGATCTTCGTTTACGCCCAAAACTTCAGTGACGATCGACCGCGATTTTTTTTCGTCATCAAGCAAATAAAGATCCAGCGGACGAATCGAAGTTTCGAGTCTAGAGAGTGCATTTAACTTCGGCGCAAATTTCATCGTGACGTCTGAACTCGTGAGGTTTTTAAAAAGCCCAAGCTCCCGCAAGAGAATTTTTAGCCCCGGTCTTTTCGTTTCGGATAGGGCGACGAGACCGTGTTTGCACAAAATGCGATTTTCATCCACAAGCGGCACCATATCGGTCAAAGTCGCGATCGCAAAACAATCAAGTAAGACTTTCGGATCGAAATCATTTAGGAGAAGTCCGAGCTGCCCCATCTCTCTCTTCAGTGCGAGCACTAAAAAAAATGCAACGCCTGCGCCACAAAGATGCTGAAGCTTTGAAGTACAGTCCTTGCGGTTCGGATTCACGACCGCAAATGCCCGAGGAATTTCTTCTGGAGGCAAATGGTGATCGGTCACGATCACTTGCATTCCGAGCGAATTTGCAAAATCGACTTCGGCCCTGTTCGAGATTCCGAGATCGATACTGATCAAGAGCCTTGCACCTTGATCGTATAATTTTTGAATGGCGGCTGATTTCAAACCGTAGCCTTCTAGCAAACGGCTAGGCTGATACAATAAAAAATCTTTAAAGCCTAAGAGTTCAAGCGCACGGGCAAATAAGGCAATACCCGAGGTTCCGTCGAGATCGTAGTCCGCGTAGACGCAAATTTTTTCGCCCGATTTAAAAGCCTCAACGAAACGATCAACGGCCTTTTTAAGATCGATAATCGTAAGTGGATCACGCAAATCTTTTAGACTTGGAGTTAGCCAAGTGAGAATTTCTTCTTCGCTTTTAAATCCACGACTTTTCAAAATGTCGAAAATCAAACTTGGGATACGAGCCGATTTTTGAAAAGCAGGAGTTTCTCCTTGAGGAGATTCTCGTTGCTTCCAATTTTCGGTAGGATTTTGCTGCAATTTAAGCAGGTACCGCTGAAGTTTTGATTTTTTTAGAGTTCAGCGCATCCATGACAAGAATCAAAGGAGCCGCAACGTAGACAGATGAATAAGTTCCGATAACGATACCGATTACGAGTGTAAATCCGATGTCTGAAATAACTCCTCCACCTAGTAAATATAGCGAAGTCACAGCCATCAAAGTACAGCCGGCAGTGAGGATTGTTCGGCCTAACATATCGTTGACGGCTTTATTGATGATAAACTTGAGCCCTCGGTCACGGTAATGCGGATAAGTTTCTCGAATTCGGTCGTACGTCACGATCGTATCATTCAGGGAGTAACCGATGAGAGTGAGAACTGCGGCCATGATCTGAACATTCACTTCACGTCCAAGAATCGCAAAAATTCCCAAGGTAAAAATAGAATCATGGATAAGGCACACCACGGCGCCTGGTGCGTATTTATAATCGAAGCGAATCGCCACGTAAATAAGGATCACGAGAAAGCTATAGAAGGCCGCGAGCAATCCATTTCGTTTTAACTCGGACCCAACTTGAGGACCAACCGTGTCGATCCGACGAATGGCATCGCCTCCGAGTTGGTATTTTTCTTTTAAGCCCGTCGTTAGTTTTTTAACGTCGGTACGTTCTACTTCAGCGTTTTCTTTGTCGGTTCCAGATTTGACTGATTCCATGCGGATCAAAAATTCATTTTGATCACCAAAGCTTTGCACGCTGGTATTTTTAAGACCAATGCTCTCGGTATACTTTCGTAACTCCGAAGCATCGGTTTTTTGCGCAAACTTCACTTGCACTTCAGTTCCGCCGGCGAAATCGATTCCGTAGTTGAATCCTTTGCCGAAGATCACCAGCAAAGAAATCACGGTTGCAATCGCAGAAATTCCACCCATGAGAGGAGCGAGTTTTACGAAGTCCCAACGCCCAAAGCCCACTTTTTCACCGCGAGCTCCAGAACCAGTCACCTCAGGTTGCTTAACACCAGGTTTTGCCATTTTTAACTCCTCTTAATGAACCGATAATTTCCATTTTAATTTACCAACAAAAAGATCCAGCATTGCACGTGTAAAAAACACAGCCGTGAAAGTTTGAATCACCAAACCGCAAAGTAGAGTCACCGCGAAACCACGAACCGGACCGGTACCGAAATACATGAGCACGACACACACCGCGATCGACATAATATTCGCATCGATAATACACGAGAACGCACGATGATAGCCTTCACGAATCGCACCCATGAGGTTGGCGCCCTTCGCCATTTCCTCTTTGATCCGCTCGTAAATAATCACGTTGGCATCGACGGCAATTCCGATGGTGAGCGCCATTCCGGCAACGCCCGGTAAAGTCAAAGTCGCGCCGAGTGAACTTAAAACCGCAAGGACGATTAAGATGTTAAGCGCCAAAGAAAGATCGGCAATGATTCCGAAACTTTTGTAGTAAAAAATCATGAAGATGAAAACGATACCGGCGCCGACAAGCGCCGCCATCTGACCTTTGGCAATCGCATCGGCTCCTAAACTAGGCCCAACCGTTCGCTCTTCAAGTTGTTCAAGAGTTGCGGGCAATGCGCCGGCTCTCAGCGCCAAAGAAATCAATTTCGCCTCGTTTAAAGTTTTCGTGCGATCTCCGCTGCTACCGAGAGAAATAACTCCGCGGCCACCCGTGATAGGAGTGTTAATGACGGGTGCTGAAGTCACAACTTTGTCGAGCACAATCGCCATTAATTTTTTAGCATTTTTAGTGGTCAGCTCACCGAACTGCTTCGCCCCTACCGGATCAAAAGCAAATTGCACTTCTGGTTTTGAATACTGATCAAGACCAACGTTGGCGTTGATCAAGCGATCACCCGTCACACCCTCATTGGTTTTAAGTAACATGGGTCTACGACCGGCTTCCATGGTCTGCGCATTCGGTAACTTCTCAAAATACACGACGGTATTTTCTGGAAGCTTGCCTTTCAAAGCGGCGTTCACCTTTTCGATATACTCAGAATATTTCATGTCTTTAAATACAATTTTCTGATCTTTTTCGGCATCGACGACGAGTTTTTCAACTGCTTCTGGAGCCATGCCTTCAGATACCATCATGAAATCAAGATGCGCTGTTCGGTTGATAAGCTCTTTTGCAGAACTCGCATCTCTAATACCAGGAAGCTGAACGAGAATACGATCGGTTCCTTGAGCGGTGATGCTAGGCTCTGCCACACCGAACTCATCAATACGATTACGAATCGTAGCGATCGCCTGCTCAAGAAGTCTTTGCTTGAAATCTCTTAAGTAAAGTTCGCCGTACTCGAAAGTCATTTTGTTGTCTTGAGTTTCACCCAGCTTAAGCATGTTCGAATAATTTTTTTCGATATAAGCCTTGGCTTTATCACGGTCTTCAACAGATGCCGCATCGATTTGAATGACTGCTTTCACCGGATCTAAAACGCTAACTGAATTCACTTTTATATTTTCTTTTTCATCTTTGAATTCAGTCGTGAGCGTCGCTGCCGTTCGGGTGACATCAGTTTTCACAACGCTATCAACATCGACTCGCAAAACGAGATGTGATCCACCTTGAATGTCGAGACCGAGAATCATCTTATCTTTCGTGAACCACCAATGTTTGTCGGTGTTCATAAAATTTGGCACCGTCCAGCCGAGGGCCAGTAAGAAAACGACTCCGATAATGAGAAGGCGTGTGTTGAGACTTTCGATCATGATTTAACCTCGTCTTGCAAACCGGCTATTTGGGTTCTTAATATTTTAATTTTAACATTCGAAGCAATTTCGAGAGTCACGAATGCTTCAGTGAGACCTTCAACACTTCCGAGAATGCCGCTCGCGGTGACGATGCGGTCGCCGCGCTTGAGACCTTCTAAAAAGGATTTTTGTTGTTTCTGTTTTTTGACCTGAGAACGAGATTGCATATACATGATAATCCCGAAAGCGAACAAAAATGGAACTGCCTGCATCCAAGCTGGTGCTCCGCCACCTGCGGCCTGAGCAAACACGGGGGTTACCGAAACAAAAATAGATGCGAATAAAGCCAAAGTTTTCAAAGCTCTTCTCCTTCATGAGTCACGGAATGAAGAAAATATCATTGAATAGAATAGGAAGCTTGGCAAACACTTAATATTGAAAGAGAAGTCTCGCCAACAAAATGCGTTAGACTGATTTAATAAAGCGACCCCGACAGAAATCTCTGAATTCTTGCCAGCGATTTTCTAAAATGGCTTCGCGCGATTTTCTCATCAAAGAAAAATAAAAGTGCAAATTATGGACGGAGTTGAGTCTTGAGCCCAAAATTTCACCAGTTAAGAACAAATGCCTCAGGTAAGCCTTTGAATAATGCTTACAAGTGTAGCAATCGCACTCGGGATCGAGAGGAGAAGGATCTTCAAGATATTCCGCACGCTTAATACTCACCCTGCCCTGCCAAGTAAAGAGCGTGCCATTACGCGCAACTCTCGTAGGCAAAACGCAGTCGAACATATCGATGCCACTATCAATCGACAAGATGAGATCGAGAGGTGTTCCGACGCCCATCAAATAACGTGGTTTATTTTCAGGCATGAGGTGAGCCACTTCTTTGACCAACTCGTGCATGAGCTCGATTGGTTCACCGACGCTGAGACCACCCAAAGCATACCCCGGCAAATCCACGCTCGTAATTCGCCGAAGGCTTTGTTTACGGAGCCCGAGATCAAGGCCTCCCTGCACAATTCCGAACAGCATGCTTTCTTTGCGGGTCATTGCGGTCTTAGAACGTTCAAGCCATCTTGCAGTTAAATTCATGCTCTCAATAATTTGTTCTTTAGTCGATGGATAAGAAAGACATTCATCAAAGGCCATGATGATGTCGCTTCCAAGATCCATCTGAATTTGCATACTCACTTCAGGAGAAATAAAGTATTTGCTGCCGTCTAAGTGCGATCTAAATTCAACGCCCTTTTCGCTCATTTTTCTTAAGCCCGATAAAGAAAAAACCTGAAACCCACCGCTATCGGTGAGAATGGGATGATGCCAATTCATAAACTTATGAAGTCCACCGAGGTTCTTAATGATTTTTTCTCCAGGCCTTAAATGCAAGTGATACGTGTTGCCGAGTACGACCTGCCCGCCCGAAGTTTTAATCTCCTCAGGAGTCATCGCCTTCACCGTGGCCTTTGTTCCGACCGCCATAAAGACGGGAGTCTGAATCGGGCCGTGATTCGTTTGCAATGTCGTTGCGCGCGCGTGAGAGCCTTTCGCTTTTCCGTCGACTTTAAAATATTCAGGATGAGGGTAGAGATTTTTTATTTGATCCAAGCTGAGAGGTCTCCATAGCTAAAAAGTCGAAATTCATTTTCGATCGCAATTTGGTAAGCATTTTTGACGGTTTCGAGACCAGCAAAAGCCGCAACCAGAGCGAGCAAAGTCGATTCGGGTTGATGAAAATTCGTCAGCAGACAATCAACGATTTGAAATCCGAACCCGGGCCTAATAAAAATATCGGTCTCGCCCGAGAAATTATATGTGGCATCTTTCGGGAGCAAGCCCGCAGCGGCACTTTCGAGCGCTCGCGTGACGGTCGTTCCCAACGCCCAAACTTTTTTGCCTTTTGATTTTGCCGCGAGAACGGCCGCCCACGTTTCTCTCGAAATAAGAACATCTTCGGAGTGCATTTTATGCTCTTCAAGACTCGTCGTAATCGGTAGAAAAGTTCCTAGGCCTACGTGCAAAGTCATCTCGACGACCTGAACTCCCTTGGCGCGAAGTTCTTCAATTTGTTCGCGAGAAAAATGAAGACTTGCCGTAGGAGCCGCCAAACTCCCCGGAATTTTTGCCCAGCTGGTTTGATAGTCAAACTTATCTTGCGCGCGAGCGCGCTTTTCTTTACGGGTCTTTAAAATATACGGAGGAAGCGGTAAATCAGCATGCCGAGAAAAATATTCTGCCGTGAGCTGAGGGGTGACCCGCACCACTTGCGTGCGTCCACGATCAACGAGTTCGGCAGTCACTCCCTCGGCAAATTTCATGAGTGTATGCTTCGGCCACTGACTTGAAGGACACAATACTTGCCATAGGCCTGGCTCGGGCAGTTCTTTTAAGAATAAAATTTCAAAGTTAGTTTCACTGAAAAGCCTTCGAGCCAAAACTTTTGTATTATTAATGACGAGAACATCACCCTCACCGAAATAAGAAAATAAATCTTCAGACTCGGCGATCTTCTTAAGAGCAAGCTGGGCAACCAAAATACGGCTGGGCGTTTTCTTTTCGGTCGCGACGAGTTCGGGGGGATATTCAAATTGGAGGTCAGAAAGTTGCATTTGCAGACGAACTAACTATTGGGCAGAAATAAAGTCAAAGATAAAAAAAGCCCGGATGAGCTAAAGGGGTATAAAGCTCATCCGGGCCGACCATCGCCCTAAACTAGCTTCGTCTTTTTACTTTAACCGCTCGAGACATGAGCCAGAGGTTGATTCCAAGCCCTGTCGTCACGTAAAAAAACGTGAAGCCTGCGATAATTTGAAGATCTGTCATTCATGCCTCCGTGCAAACTTTTTTTAAAAAGTCAGATTCAATCCTTGAATAAGACTTTCGAGCTCTCGTCTCTGGAGCTT
>JAYTQQ010000268.1:0-4125 GCA_043746635.1 Bdellovibrionales bacterium
GTTCTCGCTGTTGATCTAGTTGAAAGAGACCGTGAATTAGCAGGCGAAAAAATGTAACCACTTGAATCTTAGAGGGAAAAATGCCGATCACCCATGTACTCTCGAAACATTAAGGGCTCAGTGTACGCCTGCATACATTCGATCTTCAAATGCTGCGAGAGCAACTTTCGCACCCTCCCCCATCGCAATGATAATCTGTTTAAAAGGAGTCGTGGTAACGTCCCCTGCGGCATAAATTCCGGGAACGTTGGTGTGACCTTTTTGATCGACAATGATTTCTCCAAATTTTGTGAGCTCAAGCGACTCTTTCACAAAACCACTATTTGGCAAGAGACCAATCTGAATAAAAACTCCTTCGATCGGCATCGTCACTGATTTGTCAGTTTTACGATCGACATATTTGATGTCTGTAATCTTTGATCCGTTACCGATCAGCTCTTCAGATCGAGCGTTCGTCACAACAGAAACATTTGAGAGAGAATTTAATTTATCAACCAAGACTTTATCGGCTTTTAGACTGTCATTATATTCAAACACGACGACTTCACCAGCGATACCGGCCAAATCGATCGCCGCTTCAACGCCTGAATTTCCGCCGCCAACCACAGCAATTTTTTTACCTTTATAAAATGGACCGTCGCAATGAGGGCAATAGGCGACTCCCCGCCCAACATATTCTTTTTCGCCTGGCACTCCGAGTTCGCGCCATTTTGCGCCAGTCGTAATGATGATAGCTTCCGCACTCAAAGTTTCGCCGCCTTCGAGCAAAATATTTTTGTCTTTAGTGAGGGTTTTCACTCTGCGCTGATCAAAAATCTGAATGGGGTACGAAGTTAAATGTTTATAGAGCTGCTCAGCCAGCTGAGGACCTTCGGTATAGACAACAGAAATAAGATTTTCGATGCCCTTAGTATCTTGAACTTGCCCACCCATTCGCTCTGCAAGCAATGCCGTATTGAGACCTTTTCGTGCGCTATAAATCGCAGCCGATGCTCCGGCGGGGCCACCTCCGACGACGACGACGTCAAAATGACCTAGGCTTTTAGTTTTTGTGACGGCGTCAGAAGAACTCACTCCGTAAAGTTCTTCAATTTTCGCCAAGAGATCTAGAAAGTGAATCCGGCCCGAGTGAATCATTTTTGAATCAACAACGAGGCTTGGGACGCCCTGAATACCAAGAGCGTCGACTTCGTCTTGGACGTAAGCACCGTCGATCATTTCGTGCTGAAAATCAGAATGGATCAAGGTCATTTGGTTGAGCGCCTGAACCACATCAGGACAATTTTCACAAGTCAGCGAAATATAGGTCTTAATTCGAATCGGACCTTTTAAATTTCGAATGCGAGTCGCTAATCCCTCATCCGGCATCTTGCCTTTTTTGTCAGTATTAAGAATGGCTAGAATCAGAGAAGTAAATTCATGCCCGCCCGGAATTCCGCGAATCGATATTCCGGTTGGCTGACTATTTTTTTCGATTCGAAAATATGGAGTAGCAGAAAATGTATCTGACTCCTTCGCAGTGATTTTTGAACTTGTAGAAGCGATCTCTTCAAGCATTTCGAGAAGCTCAGACTGCTTTTCATTTTCTGAAGAGTCGTAAACGAGATCGATAGAACTTTCAAGGGCTGAAAACACTTCTTTCAATTGAGCTTTGATACTATTGTCGAGCATAAATTTCTCCTTGTAGGTTCTAACGATCCTGAAACGATTAAATTTTACCGATAAGGTTGAGACCTGGTTTCAACGTCTCTCCGCCTGGCTGCCATTTCGCAGGACATACTTCGTTTGGATGCTTCGCGATGAATTGAGCCGCTTGAGTTTTTCTGAGTAACTCATCAGCGTTTCTGCCGATTCCGTTATCGTTCACTTCGGCAAGTTTAATTTGCCCTTCTGGATTCACGAGAAAAGTTCCGCGGTAGGCGAGACCTTCTTCTTCGATATAAACTCCAAATGCACGGCTCAAATTTCCTGTCGGATCAGCGAGCATTGGGTATTTAATTTTTTTGATCGTCTCAGAGGTATCGTGCCATGCTTTATGAGTGAAGTGAGTGTCTGTGCTGACAGAGTAAACTTCGACTCCCATTTTTTGAAATGCGGAATATTTATCAGCCATGTCGCCGAGTTCGGTGGGGCAAACAAAAGTAAAATCTGCCGGGTAAAAGAAAAAGATCGACCACTTTCCTTTCAAATCATTCTGAGTCACCGTTTTAAAATCATCGCCGACATAAGCCTGCAATTTAAAATCTGGCAATTTGCTATTAATGAGTGTGTTCATTTCTGTATCCTCCTAAGGATGTTAAGGTTTGAGATGCTGTTCCTGTGAATTGATGCTACAACAATTTGCCTTCTTAAGGAAATCGATATAATATTAAAAGCGATAGATTTAATCTATCGCAAAGGAATTCCTAATGGCGTTAAAATTGAATTTCTCACTGACTCAACTCGAATACGTGCTCGCTGTCCAAAAATATGGCCATTTTCGAAAGGCGGCTGCGGCCTGTTTTGTGACGCAGCCCACTCTCAGTATGCAGATTCAAAAGCTTGAAGAAATCTTAGGCACCGTCATCTTTGATCGATCGAAAAAGCCCATACTGCTCACCGCTACGGGCCAAAAACTCGTCGAACAAATGCAGTCGATCGTCCAGGAGGCTAAAAAACTAGGAAGTATCATCGAGGTGAGCCAATCTGGCGCCCTCGAAGGAACTCTCGTTGTTGGGGTCATTCCGACCGTCGCTCCGTATCTCATTCCAAAACTATTACCCGTCATTGATAAACTCTACCCAGGCTTACGCCTAAGGATTTTTGAAATGCAGACAGATAAGCTTCTCGAAGCTCTCAGCGACGACTCCGTCGATGTCGGCATACTCGCTGTTCCGCTTGAGGCTTCGAACACGTATGAACGCAATCTTTTTTTGGAGCCTTTTTCGGTTCTGTGCAGAAGAGATCATCCACTAAGCAAAATGAAAAAAGCGAAATATAATTCACTCAATTCGAGCGACATTTGGCTTCTTGAAGAAGGTCACTGCATGCGCCATCAGGTTCTCGATATTTGTACGAGCATGCGCAAAAAAGATGTCGACCCAAAATTTCAATTCGAAAGCGGAAGTCTCGAGACTCTCAAACGCCTGGTCGATTCTTTCGGAGGATATACGCTTCTTCCTTTTTTGGCGAAAAACGGCCTCGGCCCCAATGTCAAAGTGATCGATTTCGATCGACCTATCCCCGCGAGGCAAATCGGCCTGGTATCGAGAAGAAACCAGTATAAATTGAATCTTATTGATGGCCTTGAGAGCGCACTCTTAAAATGTATTCCGGAGGCGCTGAGAAAACTAAAAGCAAAAGATCTCGACGTTCTGCCGATCAGTTAATTGGGCCAGCGCGGCTTCGCGATATCTCCGATATCGAAAGCTCTCTCGTAGAGCAGGTATTCATCAACGAAAGACGACGAAGGCTTTGGTGCCGTCGGCATTTTCGCCTTTGCACATTCTGTCATCGCTTCGACCGAAGCAGAACAAGCCTGAACGTAACAAGAGTTAAAATCACAATGAAGGGCCGGACCTCGAAAAGGAGAATATGTGCGATCTAATACGCTATCGTTCATTGCCGCGAGACGAGCAATGCAAGCCTCTTGGGCTTTTGAGCTGTAAGGCTGAGAAGGACACAACCACTCTCGCACGACTTTTAAATAATCTTCACGAGAGCTTTTCACGTTGAGATTCATAACACCGACCAAAGAATACACGGACGCGCGCATGCCCGCTAGACAAGTGAGATCAGAAATACCGACGCAGAAAAATTTATAGAACGCGAGGCCACTCTCATATTTCCCGTAATAGCCTTCATAAATGACGTCGTCAGGCTTCATGCGGAGAGTCTGAAGCGAGTGCGGCGCCTGAACCTTCCTTAAAGATTCGTCGGCCCAATAAAAGTTTCCGTCTTTGTACATCTGCTCGAAGTGAGACGAAGTCAGCGTCCCCGCAACGGGGATGCCCCAAGTTTTCGAAAGGAGAGGCGCTTCAATATGACCTTGATTGCAACCGTTTAAAATTGCGTAAGCATCTGCCGTAAAGTGACCCATTAACTTCGCAGATAAAGTACTAAAAGGGCGCCACTTTAAATCATCGT
>JAYTQQ010000269.1:0-50700 GCA_043746635.1 Bdellovibrionales bacterium
CAGAACAGCCCAAAACCTCTGTCGTCAGCATATAATTCCTCGATGCGGTGGTCGCCCCACAGCTAGGCAATCCGCACAGACTCTTGATCGCACAAACAGGTGCGGGCGTACGCCCATTACTAATGATCAAGTTCGGATCACCCTTGGTGGAATTTATACTTCCGTCTTTGCACTGGCTACGGACCAGGATTTTGAAGCCTGTATATCACAGGACTTTTCTAAATGGCAAAAACAGGACATTTCTAAAGTTTATCGACAGACAAGTCAGCCACACCCCCTGGAATAATCGAGCATATACCCTATCATTTTGGCGGCCAAAAAGCGCTGACGACGAAAGCGATTTCGTCATCAATTTTTTGGTCCAAAGCATTAGCGCTTTTTAAAAAATCCCAGTGCCAAAAAGCACTTCATATAATTGGAAAAATCTGAAGAAATTGTTTTTCCTGAAAAGTTCGACACAAAAACTTCTTTCATAACCCGCTCAAGCGTTTGGGAATTAAATATTTTGCATCAAAAAAATGATGCGGCTCCCTGTGCAAAACAGGTTTTGTCCGCCAAGGCGCACGCTAAAGCTCTTATTCGTGTTTAGGTATACAACATCTACTTGATTTATGAATATATTGTATATATACTGTATTCATGCCACGGGTCAAATGTCTCGAAATAGCAGGTCTTTTAATTGTCATGGATTTTGTTCGTGAGCGAGCACACATTCAAATTTACTCGGGTAATCCTAAGAGACCTGCAGCCGAATGTAAGATTTGGCTCGACACTTTAGAAGTTGCTCGGTCACGTGGCTTTAATGGTCCTACTTTAAATCGAATACTTAAGTTGGTTGAAAAATACCAAAGGGAGTTGCTGAATGAATATGAAACGCTCTTTAAATAAAAAGGTGAAGGCCAAGAGTAAACCGGATATCGTATATGGTAATGTCGATATTCCAGCTGAAGCCTTTGAACCACAGAATGTGAAAGCGCGAATTTCTCTGATGGTCAGGGGCGATATTCTCGATGCCTTCAGGCAACGCGCTGAGAAAGCTGGTATTGGCTATCAACTTCTCATGCAGCAAGCACTCGCTGCGTATTTGGATCGCGACCATGCAGTTGAAGAACGCCTTGAACGAATCGAAAAAAAACTTTTTAAACAGCATGGTTGATTGGGATCGAGTTGTTCATTCCGCAAACGCATGGAGGTTTAATCATGATGAGCTTTCTTTTTCGACTGAGGAGTCGTGAGCATACGGGCAAATTTTGAATACGAAATCATGTGCTGCTCGGCATGAGCCACCTTTCCGGCCATTACTAGGGTTTCGTCTTTCAAGATTCCCAGTGCGCCGAGAACAAAAGCAATTTTCACGACCCAGAAAACGAATTTAAAAATAGAGCCCATTCTTACTCCTTGCCCAAGCGTCGAGATTTGAGCTCGCGCAGATAATTATTCACCGTAGTTCGCCCGACACCGAGTACCTTGGCGATTTCTGAGCAGCTTAAACCATCATTCCAGTAAAGTTTTGCCAGCTCGTCCTGGTTGATGCTTGGTTTTTTCCACTGAACCCAATATATTCGTTTTACCGAGAACTGAGTTGGTTCGAGTACGTTATCCTCGCCCCGACCATTTCTTTATTTCTTTATTTTGCGTAGATTTTAGGTGGACTGTGGTGGTTTCGAAAATATTTTGGCATCTGCCCGATGGGTCGGAAGGCAGCGGCCTTTGTAGGGACTTAAGCTTGAATCAGATGGGGGCACGCGCGCAACTCGCGAGCCACTTCCGACAGGATAGTTTTCAAGCTCTGGCAGTTCGTCGAGAGTTTTAAATATAAAACCTTCAGCGATGAGTTGAGGAAGAAGTAGATCGAGCATGTCAGCCGTTTTGATATGGATATCATGCATGAGGACGACGCCGCCACCGAGTTCGCGTAATTTATGAAGATAGGCATCTCCGCATGCTTTCTCTGAGAGAGGATTTTTGTGACCCCAGCACTCCCAGTCGGCGGCGTTGGTGTATTCTTTTGAGTCCCATTCGACGTCGCGACCAACGTCCCAACAAATCGGGCCAACATATTTTCTGAGCTCCGGATCTGAATTTAGAATTTCAGCATTTTGAGGTTTCCAGGCGGCGTAAGGAGCTCGGAAGAAAAGTTTTGCATCGGGTCTGAGATAAGGCTTCATCGCCTCATGCGTATTCATCAATTCTTCAGTCAGCAATTCAGGATGTTCTGTGTATTTTCCTTCTCGCAAATCGGGATGCGTGTAGGAGTGGTTTCCCATAACGTGACCTTCACTCACTATCCTTCTCGCAAGAGCCGGATGAGATTTTATTTGCTGGCCCAACACGAAGAAGGTCGCCTTGATTTTATAGCGCTTGAGCGTATTGAGAATTTGTTCGGTCCCGGCACCCGGGCCATCATCGAATGTCAGCGCAATGACTTTCGAATGATCCATTCCAAAGGTTTCAATATTCTTTTCTTGAAAATCTGTATCGTATCGTTTTGCGCCCGAAATTTCATCGGACTTAACGTTTTGAATCAATCCAAACTGCAAAATAAGACTCAAAACAAAAAAAGTTTTAAAAAATTTGTAAAACATACATCACTGTTTCTTCTCTAGTTGAAAAATAAATCTTTGCAAGAAAGCACTTCAGATCTGAGCTTCAACTCGTTTTTAAAGCCCATCTCTTGCATTAATAGCTGGATATGATTTTCATATTGGTCAACGTAGCTTTGTAATTGAAGTCCTTTTCGAAGAGCTCGCTGAGCAAGTCTTGCTTCCGCGTCTAAGTTACGATTTGCTTCCGCTATCATATAACTTCGAATTTCGTTTAAAGTGAGTCCGGTGAATAAAGTACGAATATTCTCTCGTCTGGTGTTTTGAATTTGCACAATTTTTTCTAAATCTCTCTTCATGAGTCTCTGAGCCAAAAACGAATAGTGTTCACTGATCTCAAGGTCGAGAATTCGAAGGTCATCGTCACTCAATGAAAGATCGAGCCATTTTTTATCAGTCAAGCTTTGAAAGAGATCATAGTGATCTACGAACTCTGAAACCTTCTGTATTTTTTCGTCGTAACTTAAGTTCGAATCGCTGACGATAAGGTTCTTGTAGAACGCCAGCAACAGCTCAGTTTGATTCGCGAGAGCTAAAAGATTTGAATCCATTGTTCCAACGAGAATTCTCGTGATCTGCTCATCCGACCAGGCGATCATCATGAGAGACCGACCGGCATGATGATTTCCTCGCAGGAGTTGGCCGAAAGTGCTTTGCACGCCATTCCACATGGTGAGACACTTATCCCAGTTTTCTTCTTGCTCGGTGCGACTCATATTCGCGAACGTCATATTATCTTTCAGTGGATCCGGATAATTTGGTGAGTCATTACGTCTTGAATCTTCGCCTGACTCTTTCGGCTTCGGCTTTAACTTATCGTAGAAATTATTAACGGCTCTTCTCACTCCACCTAAATATCTTGAAGACTGAATGCCGACGAATTCATTGGTTGGTCCAAAAATACAATCGAGAACTGAATTGAGCGGTCCGGCGAGAGTGCTTGATTTAAACGCCGTAAAAAACATATTGCCGACGAAGCTTGCTCCGGCGATGCTCGCCGCCACGGGTGAGAGATGATATAAAAACTGACCGGTATAAATGGCGACGGCGCCGAAAACGAGAAAACCAGCAATAACCGTTGCTCCTTTAAAATGTCTTCCGCCGAGGAGGTTCAGCGTATTTTTAATCGCGTTCGGAAAGTGACCGATGTATATGATTTGCTCTCGGACAACCAAGCTTTCGACGGTCCAGTTAGCAAGCGGTGTTGCCATCTGGCTGTTTCGGTAGACGGCATTTAATTTTTTAAGATCAATTGAGTTAATAAATTTGCCAAGACGTTTACCTATAAAACCATTGTAGAGTTTCGTGTCTGTATTGTTTGATTCGTAATATTTAAAAAGATCGCCAGAATCTGTAAGCAAACTCATTCGAGCTAGGTCCCATTCTTCAGGTGTCGAAGTGGCCGTTATTTTATCAAAGTAATTTGCGATTGTTTTCTTTTGAAGATTCTTGACCCAGCCGGGAGCTACTTTTTGCTCTTGTTTCTTTCTCTCAGCCAAAACTTGAAGGGCGTCTTTAGTCCTCGACTCGGCATCGTTCGATGAATTTAAATTGACGCCCGGTAATTCAGGAATAACATCTTGAATGACGATATCGGGATCATTCGAAGCTGGTTCTTCGGCATACGCATTTGTGTTGAGCAATATCGAAAGCGTGATCACGCCTAATAGAATTTTTCTAAAAAATACTTTCATGAACGGCTCCGTGTCATACTTTGATTCTCATCTCTTGCTCAAATAAATCTTTGCAAAAAAGTACTGGTTTCAATGCGTTTTCGAAAGCAGACAGTGAGTGTCCTGCTAAAGCTGGGCCAGGATAAAAACGAAAGAGTGAGATCTGGTAATAATTTGAATGTCGAAGTTTTCGACGATAGGCCGTGGAACGGCCCCGCAAATTGTTTTAGTTCGTTTTAGTTCGGTAAGAACGAAGTTGTTCGGTATTTAAAGTGAATAAACTCATTCGAATTTTTTGACTTTTGAAAGTCTTGTCTAAGAGTAGACGCCGCAACGATGTTGTCTCCGTACTCGGCATCGGTGGCCTGTTCGTAGAGGGTGACTCCCGTTTTAACGTTACTTTCGAGAAGCTCAACTTTATAGCTCGCACGAAAGTTGTAGTTCGTATTCCCGAGTGCAGATTGAAACTTCGCGTAGTGCGCAGGATTTCGATCCTCGTTAGATAAAATCCATTGGGTGGGTTCTGAATTTTTCGAAAGATCTGAAATTCGCAAACCTTTTTCTGGAGGAGAAATCGCATATTTTGCGGTTACCCCGCTTTGAGATTTAACGGTGACTGTGTCTGAATCATGAGCCATCACGACATGGCCGTCGGCTAATTTTTCATCGGTTTTCCAGAACATGCTGCTGTAAAGGACGAGCGCGGTATTTGGATCGTCTTTATAATTAAAATCACTTCTGGTATACCAGTAACTATCAACGAGGACGTCGGCGTCGAGACCTTCGCCGACTCCTTCATTCATATCCATATCGAGCACTCCGCAGAAGAGTTCGTTCTCAACGAAAACAAGCGCTTTCGCCGTTTTAGAATTTTTAATACTAACGTAAACCGATCGCACAATCGGAAAATCTTCTTTCACTTGCACATCCGGATTTCTTTCGTGACCAAAAATTTTATGGGCACCTAGTCTCATCGAAGCGCCCGTCACTTGCGGCGGATATCCAGCAAATCGAAAGTATGCACTTGAGCGCAAGTCGAAAAGTTGTGGGTATCCACCATCCGGTGATTTGTGACCCACGATAATTTCGGTGAGAACCCTTCCAGCTTCGGGAATACTGTTCTTCACGATGGGGGGGCGAATGTTAGGCGAAGAGTAATCAGGCTCAGCATCCTCCCAAGTTTTGCGTTCATAGAGACTAGTTTTTTTATGCTGAACAAAAATATCCATCGGGAGAGTATTAACCGCCGCACGCGGACGCGGAGAGAAATAAAATCCTTCTTGGTCTAAGAAGTTGCTTGTATGAACCGAGAGTTCTTCTTGGTAAACCATGCCTTCTGAATCTGGCGCGCCGTCTTTTGGAGGATCAAGAACTGCGACCGGCTGGGTGACGGGCATCGTGAAAGGGCCTTGGCATCTTTTAAATGCTTGGGCTTTCATGTTTTCAACTGTCATCTTTTCGAAATGCGAAGGAATCTCAGAAAAATCAAAAGACGAAGGGCTTCTATAAGGAGCTCCCGAACACGCCGCAAAACAAAGGAGAATGAAACTTAAAAAAATCTTTTTCATGAACGTGCTCCAAAATTTAAAATCAAAGGTCTAACTTCTTGTCGGATCTTTTGAGTTTATTCTATAATTTGAGGGCTGGCTTAACGACTGGTTCAATAACGAAAACATTGCTGCCATTTGCTTTTAATTTCAAAGCAAAGCCTTGAGTTGAAAGGACACTTCCACGAAGGGTTTGATCTCCACCTTCGAGAAGATTATGAATCACGTAGCTTTGGTCTGGGACCAAAGCTTGTACTTGAGTAAAAGTCGAAACGTCTTGTAACTGGCTGCTCTTTACCGTGACCCACACTTTTGGATCATCTTTTACTTTTCTAGCAAATGCGACGACACGGTCGGCATCGACATGGATAGAAGCTTTAACGTTCGCTTCAAGTAAAATATTTTGCAGAAAGTGCTCACGTGCCGGCAAGTCAGATAAAATCGCAAACTGATGCGTATTATAGATATCGTAGAAGAGAGCGCCAACTTGGTAGAAACTTCCCTGCCCGATAGTACAACGATATCCGGTGACGGCATTTTCATGCATCATGACGCTCGAACATCTCGGATCAGTTGGGGTCGCGTATTGAAACAGCGGATTGTAACCGACATTAAAAGTCTGCGCATCGTAAGTGAGCTTCGCGGGCCAGACCGTAGGATTTGCAATCTTCACCGAGTTCACACCCATTTGGGTCGCCATCGAGTCGTCTAAGAAATTCACCACTGTCTTACCTTGCGTGATGAGAGCCTTGAGAGTTTGAGCAAATGCTGGCAAAGTATCTCCGTGATCTTGGCGCAAAATGACTTGGCAATTTTTGAGTTCAACGTCCGAATGAGTCCCAATTATAATCACTCGAAGGTTGATGCCGGCTCGCAAGGCGTACGCGAGCAAACCCGCACTCCAATCACTGTTCAGTTGAACGTTGTCGATTCCAATCACTGTCGTCGGTACATTGTCGGCAACATCTTTAACAAGGCAAACAGGATCTGTCACTTCAGAAGCCTTCCCTAACCATTCGCCGTAGGGTGCCACTAATTTTTCGCCGATATTTTTAAGCTGATAAAAATGATTTCGCGGGATCGCGTCGTGATCAAGAGGTGAATCAAAAAAAAGTGCCTGATTTTCTTTTGGATTTGAGCTCATAATCGAAACTGCATCGAAGCCGACTAAAATTTGGTGGTCGACTTTGACTTGAACCTTCTCCCAAAATGCATTTGGAAGCTGCGATTCGGACATGTTTTTGTAAGCCGGCAAACTTCGCACATCTTGGTAGATCGGCGTGATTTGATTTTTTGCCCACTCGGTCTGCCAGTTGTCTCCTTCGTTAAAATAATAAACGAAAAAAGCTTTGAGTCCGTGTCCTATGACCGACAAATAAGTCTGTTGTCTCGCTTCGGGAGTGACTTCAATTCCACGCCACCAGCCCGCTTGAATTTCTGGTCCCATCGCAAAGTGCTTGCCGTCTCCGAGATAAAATTCAGAGGCCGCTTCTGCCGCCTTGACGTCATGATCAGACTTAAATGGCAGATTTAAAAGAGGGTGCTCGTTTGTTTCGTAAGTCTTTGGATACATATTCACCGTCATGAGGCCGGTGACCCCTTGGGTGTTATGCAATTTATAATTTGGAAGCAAACCATTTTGAGTCGCGTTGTAGCTGTCGGCGAGGGTGAACATGACGTCGGGCTCATGCACCCCGAGATTTTCCCAAATGGTTCGAATTTTATGAAGGTACTCGTAAATCGATTGATCTTCAAATCGATACCAATCTTGATCTTCGGCGATATTCATTCCAACAAATTTTGGTGCTTGAATATCTTCAAACTTTTGCCAGCTTCGATGATGAACTGAATTAAGTGTCGAGATATCTTTATAGCTTGCCTGTAAAAAATCGTGATAGCGCTTGATTGCCGGAGGACCATAGTCATGATTATACAAAGACTGCCACATGAAATTTGTTTCGTTATCGAGCTGAAGCCAAGCCACCATTTTTCCCGGGCCGATGTAAGGTTTTAAAACTTGATTGTAGAGTTCTGTAAAATAAACTTGAGTTTCTCTTAAGAGATCAGGATTATGGTAGTCGTAAAGTTTCGTTCTGAGTCCATTCGAATTCTGCATATGGCTTTCAGGATATTTCTCATGAAACCATACCGGGACGGCGCCGAATCCTAAAAATCCCCACTCGGCGTTGACGTAAGGGCCAGGACGGATCATAACGTGTTTGATTCCGCGTGCTTCGACCATTTTGATAAAGGTTTTTACATCGCGTGATGGATAATCGGGTTTGCCGTCACCGTCTTCATCAACCGTTCCGTCGAAGTCAAATTTGCCGGGAGCATATTCGTGAAAATCCCAAGGAATATAGAAGCTAATGGCATTCATCTTGGCTTCGACGACGCGGTCGAGTGCTTGCGCCCAGAGAGCAAGCACTTTATCTCGCGAAATATTTCTTTCGTAGCCACCACGGAGTCTGAAGTATTGCACCTCTGCACCGAAGATTTGCGGCTGAGCTTCGTTGTCGATGAAGAGTTGATTTTCACGGACTTCGATATGACCAGCACAGGCGATGCCAGTTGAAAAAACCAGAGCTGCAGATAGAACAAAAGCTCCGAAAATTTTGACGTTCATAAGGACCCCTCCAATTGAGTGTTTACTCGACCAATAGCTGGGGCCAAAGTCACTCTAATTATGAGTGAACCAATGAGGCAGCGCTTCATTTATTAACGAGCTTGGACCGCGGTTAAAAAACTAGCGTAGCTCCAAGTTAAATTTTTCGCAGACAACTGAGCGCCATTCTTACGATTGAATTGCTCTGACAACTCGCCACCGACAGGAGTGTTGAGACGTATGCGCTGCATATACAAGTCACCACGAGCCTTCAAACCATTCACTATTTTCGCGAGTAAAAGCGGTTTTTCGCTGAGATTGATGCCTAAAATAAGTGCTTCCGAATCTGCTGGAATGGCCGATAGCGCCTCGTTTAAAAATTTTTGATTGAGATCGGTCACGAGATAACGAGAATTGTTTTGAAGCGAATGTGAGAGTCGATAGTTTAATTCAGCAAAAGCGAACGTGGTGATACACCACGGATTGCCTCCGAAATAAACATCATCGGTATATCTCCCGATTGCGGGTGCGGCTGAAATTTGCGTATTGTTGATTTCGTAAGCTGCTTGAAAAGCTTCTTCGAGTGCGGTCGCAGTCGACAAAATACGATCATCTCTCACCGAGAATTTTTCTGAATCAAGGCTTGCGTGAAGCACTCCGAGGATAACGGCTGAGTCTAAATCTGTATGCTTATAGGCTTCGGCCCCTTCGATTCGATTGAGTGTAGCACGCATGTATTTTTTTTCTTGAAGCCAGTGAGAATCGAGTTCATTTTGCAAAAGCAAAATCACCGACTCGATGTTTGCGGCTTGTGTTTGATCATAAAGTTCAGGATGGCCGAGCACTTTAGTGATTGCTGCAAGTTGAACAATGCGTGTGTAAAAATGGTCTCCCCTAAGCTCTTCCCAAAGATCGAAAGATGAATCTTGCGAATGGCTCAAAAGATAACCCAGATCCGTGTGAATAATCGCTTTTACGATTGATGATGAAGGTCCACTTAAAAGAGTCAAAATACGAAGGGCGGGTCCATCATTTTGAGGACGAGACCACGGGCCATTGTAGGCGCTACCGTCGACATTGAATCTTGGCTCGCCCAGGCCCGTCAGTGTTGGGGTGTTTTGTAGAATCTGTGAAAATGAAGCGTAGTCTTGAAAAGTCTGGGCAACCCACGCTGGGTCAACGAGACCAGAAATTTGAAAGAGCGAATTCATAACGAGGGCAGAATCTCTGACCCAGTGAAAATAATAATCAGGATCTTGATGTGGAGGAGACGCAATAATGACACCCTTGCGCGTTCCTTCTGGAGAAATATTTTTGCTCATCTGGATGATGGCAATTTTTTCTTCCGAACCCAGCCAAGTTTCAAGCGTCTCTGCATTTAGATTTTGAGAAAGTAACAGAGAGGCAAAAACAAAAAGTCTTACAAGCATTGCGAATCTCCCTTAAAGGATTCGTAATGTTGTAAGATGAGAGAGTCAACTTATTTGCTAGTCTCAGTGCTACACTGAACCAAATCACCGACCTGAATAGCTCCTGGCAGCTTTTCGCTCACGCCGCTGACGAAGTTATGACAGAGATAAGAAATTCCGATAATTTTATTTCCCTTACAGTCATCATTCATACGGATCGGCGCGCCACGGCTTCCAATGATGTTGACGTCTTTGAAAGTGTTGTCTTCGGCACACGTTTGCAAGTCTTTCGCTAAGAAAATTCCGAATGAGCCGCTCAAGAACACGTCGAGACTATTGAACTGATTGCCACGAATATGGCGTCCAAATATACCGACGTCTCCGTTATGAGCTATTTTTGAATCGCGGATAATGTTGTTATTAAAATTAATGTCGATTGAGATGCCGGCACCTTTGTTGTCATGCAGATGTAAGTTTGAGAATTCACTTTTCTCCGTTTCGTAACCGGCGAGTCCGTCGAAGAAATTATCGTATGAACTGAAGTTACGAACGATGAGATGGTCGCAATATTTTTCAGTTACAAGCCCGCCCGAAATCATGCTGTGGGCCGTAACATCAGACACGGTCACATAGCTAGCTCCACGAATTGTAATTCCATTATTGCGAACGCTCGAGATGTCTCCGTCACACGAATGATCGCCGCACTCTTTAGTTACGTCATGCGTAGAACGTCGACCGTCAATAGTAAATCCAGAAACTTGAATGTCTTTCACGCGTTTTTTTACGACGAAATTTCCGACTTCATTTTTTAAAATAGTCGTATTACCAATGATAATGATTGGCGCGTGTGAACCATCGGCAAGCTTGATCGTGACATTATCTTGACCGGCTCCTATAAGTTTTACGTGACTGCGATCAATGATAATCGCCGAGCTACAGTTGTACACGCCTTTTTCGATCTTCACGGTGCCCCCGCGGGCAGGTAGATTCTTGATTCCGTCGCGAATCTTTTGGCAATCATCCGCGTAAGCGTGAGTGGCAATTAGCATCATTAAGGTGCCCAAGATTGTCACTTTGAGTTGCGGTTTTGTGCTCATTGGTTTGTTCTCCATCGTTTAATTAGATTTGGTCTTAATAACGATGGAGCTTTGCAATTTCCTTACCGGGTATCTAAAATATTTACAGTATAAATGGGAACAATTACAGACGAACTGGACTACCCTTCAACCAGATTTCAACCAAAACTAAACACGATGAGCACTTTAACTGATCAAGAAATTCATATCTGGTATGCCGACATTCATCAGTTCAGAAATCAAGTAGACGCCGAGAGCCTGCTGTCTTTGAGCGAGAGCGAGCGGCATCAAGGTTTTTTAGATCATGAGAGTAAAGCCGAATTTTTACTCGGACGCTATTTGGTACGAACAAAACTGTCTCTTTATTATAATAAAATTTTAGCGAGCGATTGGAAGTTTCAATTGAGTCCTCACGGGAAACCTGCGGTCGTGAACTCCACTTCTGAGCCTTTACATTTCAGTCTTTCGCATTCTGGAGGCAAGGTCGCTTGCGCCTTTTCTAAAAATCTAAAAATCGGAATCGATATAGAATCGAATCAACGGGAGAAACCCTATCTCGCATTGGCTGAGCGGTTCTTTTCAAAAACTGAATTTGAAAACATAAAAAAGCTTCCTCTAAATGAACAGGCTCATCTCTTTTTTAAATACTGGTCTTTGAAAGAAGCATACTCTAAAGCCACCGGCCTAGGTTTTCAAACTGCTTTTGATTCTTTTTCATTTTTAATTGAAGACGAAAACAAAATTCAAATTCTTCTACCAGCGAATGAAGATCCAAAAAACTGGAAGTTTTTCTTACTAAGCACAGTCGCTGATTTTCAGACTGCTTTGGCCGTCTATTCTGAAAAAAATATTCAAGTGAAACAATTTTTTCTATAGCCCTAAAGAATTCTATTCGGCTTTATAGTCATTGATAAATTTATTGAGTTGCTCGACAGAAGCGTCGACGACGAGAGCTGAGCCACACTTTTCACATTGAGTCGTCAATACGTGATTGTTAAAGTCTTGGTCGACTAAACCAAGGAGCGGTTTTGAATTAAACATCTTGAGGGAGCTTAGCTCGCAGGTTTCGCAAAAGTACGGAATATAGAAAGATCTCACTTGAGTCATCTTGGGTACGAATCTCATGACCGCGATAATTTGTTTAGACATCACGGTAGGACATCTTTCGATAATAATTTTAAGATTAGGAAAATCTTTTTCAATATTCCACATCCACAAAATCCAGCGTCTGACTCCGGCTGAATTAATGTAAGAGATATTATTGAAATCAAGGACCAGGCTTTTTTTCTCTTTGAAATCTACGGATTCGAACTTTGCGTTTTCGGTGACGGCACCTTTGAAGCTTACCTTAATGCTGTCTTTCGATCCGTCAATCGTAACTTCTAATGCGTCTTTTTTGGTCTCGCTCATGCATCTAGTGTTTAAGAAAATAGAGCGTTCGTCAACCTTAAACTATTTCAACAAGTCAGCTTTAAAGCGAACACCCGCGATAATCTGTTGTTGATTTTGCGCAAGGTTCGTTACACCAAGAGTGAATTAAAACTCTAAGACGCAGTGCGAGCAATGGAGAGCGTTTGGAAATTAAGTTTTCAGGGAACTATGAGGTGGAGTGTTTTTGAAAAAGCGCGATACCGCTCTCGTCTTGGCCGCAGTTGAATCGAGCAACACACCAGCGTATGTTCGTTTTTGTCGACTGCAAAATACATCGAACTGCACACCGAAAATATCATGAATGTTCCGAGCCCGGCCCCATAATTTCCTAAATTTGAAATTCCCGCGCCTACAGATCTCGAAAAACAATCGCGAACCCTAGCGAGGAGTTTAACGACGTCAAGGGAACCGTAATTGTCTTCGCAGCCGATGACGAGCTCGCCAGGCGTCGCGCCTATAAATAATTGAGCGTTTTTGACCTTCCGAGATTTAGATTTATCGGGCAGCTCACGGTCAACGATATAGGGTGCATTGAAAAGTGCATTGCACATAAGCTCGTCAGCAGCGAGCTTAATATCAGACAATAAAATTTGATCTTTTATAGTCTTCTGAAGTTTATCGACAACTGCTTCAAGGCCCATATTTTTTTCTTGAGCCGTTTTGAATTTTATTTCGAACAGAGATAGTTTTTTTTCATTCGAAGCTTTAATATTTTCTGGATCAAGAATCGAGCTGAGCGGATGCTTGAAGAAAAGATCGGGCTGTTCAAGCATTATTCTTGAAGTAAGATATTGCTTTTCGTGGTCCGTAGAAGATCGTTGCAATATATGGCTAAATCTATATTTGACTGCGAAATTGAGAAGTCTCTCTGAAGAGAGCTTATCTCCTATCCCAATTTTATTAAGACCGTAGTCTCCATTGAATAGAAATTTATCTAGTTCGACGATATTTAATGACATAGAATTTTTCTTTCCTCTTCTTACAGCCACAGAACTAATCTGGCTTGTAGGAGTTAACAAATTTGTTAAATTGCTCGGGAACAAGGCCAAGCGTCAATGAGCCCTGACATTTCGGGCAAGACTGCGAAGAGATCGTTTTACTAAAGCTTTGATCGTCCAAATTGAGAAGCGGTTTTACTTCGAAGAGCCTCGAAATATCTTCGTCGCAAGCTTCGCAATAAAATGGAGCGTAGAAAGATTTTATCTGAGTCGTTTTGGGTACAAAGTGTGCAACTCCCATGATTTGCCTGAGCATCACCGTTGGACACTTTTCAATTGAAAATTTTAAATCAGGAAGTTCTTTTTCAATGTTCCACATCCAGAACATCCAACGTCTTGTCCCCGCAGAATTAATATAATTAATTCCGTTGAAATTCAAAACGAGCTCTGTTTTTTCTTTTAGATTAAGCGTCTCCAGATGAATCGTCTCGGTAATACCGCCATTAAATTTAACTTTAAGAACGGTTCCTGAAGCTTCGGATTCCATATAAAATCGCGGATCATCATTTTGATTCTTTTCTGAAGATTTCATTTTCTAGGGTTCCCCTTGTTTTATATCTTCGGTAAGTTTTCAATTTTTACTTACGGGTCTTTGGTCGAGCTCCCCGACTTCAAATTCACGTATTTGCGATCAAACTCCGAATATGCATGGTCATGATTCAAATTGAAAATGTATCGAAATTTTATGAAAGCAGGGCCGCGCTGAGCGACGTTAGCTTGAGGCTTAAAGAAGGCGAAACGCACGTGTTTTTAGGCTCAAGCGGAAGCGGCAAGTCTACCCTATTAAGACTCATCAGCGGACTAATCGATGCGGATAAAGGCAAAATTCAGATCGGAGACCAACTCATATCGACGGATGTGCAAAAAAAACTAAGTTCTCAAATTGCCTATGTCATTCAAGAAGGAGGACTCTTTCCTCACCTGACTGCTTTTGAAAATGTCGCGATGGCGGCAAAGCTCTCAAGTTGGAGCAGCGAAAAAATTCACAAAAGGGTTCGGGAACTAAGTGAGCTGGTGCAGCTCGACCAGATTTTTTTAAATCAGTTTCCGGCACAGCTCAGCGGAGGTCAAAGACAACGTATCGCTTTGATGAGAGCTTTGATGCGAGATCCACCCGTCGTTTTGTTAGATGAACCCCTCGGAGCGCTAGATCCGCTCGTGAGGTCGGATCTTCAGAAAGAACTTAAACGCATTTTCAATTTAGTTAAAAAAACGGTCATTATGGTCACCCATGATATCGGAGAAGGTGCTTTTTTCGGGCATACCATTTCGCTCTTCCACGAAGGAAAGCTCGTCCAGCACGGAACATTTAACCAACTAGTCAAAACTCCCGTAAATGAATTTGTCACAAGATTTATTCGTGCTCAAATCCCTCCGCCGGAGCTTCTCGATAATTTATGAAATATCTTCTTTTCTTTTTATTTATCTTTTGCAGACCTCTCGAGGCGTTTGAAAGTACATCTTCAGTGGCGGTGGGATCAAAAACTTTTACCGAGAGCTATATCCTCGCCGAAATTGTTTCTCAGGTCATCGAAGGCATCGGAGAAACTAAGGTACAAAGAAAACTAGGAATCGGAGCGACCGGAATCATTTATGAATCCCTCAGGGATGGGCAAATCGATATCTACCCCGAGTATACCGGAACCATTAGCGAAACCATTATCAAAAATCAGAAACTCACAACAACAGAAGAAATCAATCACGCTCTTGAAAGTGACCTGAAAATTACCGAGAGTCTTGGCTTTGACGACAATTACGCTCTCGCCGCGCGAGACGAATTTGCCCGAAACAATTCGATTAAAAACATCAGTGACCTCAAGAATCACCTCGATATTCGGGGGGGATTCACTCACGAATTTATGAAACGGCAAGATGGCCTTGGAGCACTTGAAAAATTCTACGGAATGAACCTTACCAAGACGAAGGGGATGGAGCACGCTCTGGCCTATGAATCTTTGTCTGAGAAGAAAATTGACCTCATCGAGGTTTATTCTACGGATGCGAAGATTGCAAAATATGGACTGGTCGTTTTGAATGATGATAAAAACTTTTTTCCAAAATATCATGCTGTACTATTCTATCGAAAAGCTTTTGCCGAGAAATATCCAAAAAGCTTTATGGCTCTTCAAAATCTTGTAGGCCAAATATCTGAACCGAAAATGATTGAGCTCAATGCAAAAGTAGAACTTGAAAAGTGGAGTTTTTCAAAAACCGCATCTTATTTTTTGCAAAAAGAATCTACCGCATCGCCTTCGACAATGACGACCTTTCTTCAGCGAACAAAAGAGCATCTATTCCTCGTTTTTGTTTCGCTGATTGCGGCCATTCTAGCTGGGGTGCCTCTCGGTATTCTCGCCGCCCGATTCAGATACCTAGCGCAAATCGTTTTGCTGATAAGTGGTCTGATGCAAACCATCCCGTCACTGGCGCTTCTGTGTTTTCTTATTCCCGTTTTTGGAATCGGATACCTTCCAGCTATCACTGCGCTTTTTCTCTACGCTCTCCTACCGATTGTACGTAACACTTACCTGGGTCTCAAAAGTATCGATCAGCGTTTGATCGAATCGGCGCGAACATTAGGGCTATCATCTTATGATCGTTTAAGGCTCGTCGAAGTACCACTTGCCTCTCCAACAATTTTAGCCGGAATCAAATTGTCAGCTGTGATCAATGTCGGGACGGCAACGCTCGCGGCATTCATCGGCGCGGGTGGATATGGTGCCATCATCGTGACGGGCCTCGCTCTCAATAATACTCAGATCATTTTACAAGGAGCAATTCCGTCTGCGATCTTGGCAATCATGGTTCATTTATTTTTTGAATTTACTGATCGCTGGATCATTCCTAGGGGTTTGCGTGTTTAAAACTTGGCACGGTCAAGCCAATTTTTGCTACTCACATCGCCAATTATTCATTTTACCATAAAATGATTCTCTTAAAACTAAAAAAATGACTATAAATTCGAATTCATCCCCTCGCAGATAACTCATTTCGGAACGAAACTAAAATTTCTTCTAGCAATGTTCAGATTCTAGCAGATAGAATATCTTTTTTAGTAACAACAACCAAAGGTTTCAGTTCTATGTGGATGCAACGGGCTATTGAGCTCTCTCGGATTAACGTCGAAACCCGTGGCGGAGGCCCCTTTGGCGCCGTCGTCGTCCTTGGCGGCAAGATCATTGGCGAAGGTTGGAATAAAGTGACGATCGAGAATGATCCGACTGCGCACGCCGAAGTGGAGGCTATTCGCGAGGCTTGTAAGAATATCAGCAATTTTGAATTGACCGACGCTGAAATTTATACGAGCTGTGAACCTTGTCCAATGTGTTTGGCGGCAATTTATTGGGCACGTATTTCTAAGATTTATTATGCGAACACACGTAAAGATGCGGCCGCTATTCACTTCGACGACGATTTTCTTTATCAAGAAATTCCGAAAGATGTTTCTCAGCGAAAAATTCCGATGTCTCAGGAAGGTCGAGATGAGGCGCTCAAAGTATTTCAAATTTGGAATCAAAAGACAGACAAAATTCGATACTAATTTGGGAGCAGCAATTTGAATCAAGATATTTTTGATTGGTTACTTCTACTCGGACGCTGGCTACACATCACCGTCGCAATCACGTGGATCGGCACGTCGATTTTCTTTATGTGGCTGGATCGCACTTTTGAAGTGAATAGTGAGTCGAAGCATCCAGGGTACGTCGGCGATTTGTGGATGGTTCACGGCGGCGGATTCTATCACGTTGAAAAACTTTTGATGGGGCCGACTCAAGTTCCGGAGCATCTTCACTGGTTCAAATGGGAGTCTTACTGGACGTGGCTCAGCGGCGTATTTCTTATCCTCATGATTTTTTATACCGGCAACGGAACTTTTTTGCTCGACTCTTCGGTTTCAGGTATCAGCTACTGGCAAGCAATTGCTTTAAGTGTTTTTTCGATAGCGGGCTCTTGGTTTTTTTATGATTTTTTGTGGGAGCAAAAGATAACGAAAACAAAACCCGTCGTCGGACATTGCCTTACTTTATTGTGGCTGGCCGGAATGTCTTACTTTCTTTGTCACACCCTTAGCGGACGGGCCGCCTATATGCACATCGGAGGGATGATCGGCACATGGATGACAGCGAATGTTTTTTTGCGGATTATCCCTCGACAAGTTAAGATGGTTGAAGCCACAAAGGAAGGTAAAAGGGTTAACCAAGAGTGGGCGAAGAATGCCAAGAATCGTTCGACCCACAATACTTATTTCACTCTTCCCGTCATTTTTATTATGATCAGCAATCACTTTCCGAGTACTTACGGAAGTTCCTTCAACTGGCTTATTCTTCTTTTGGTGTCGGCTGCTGGCGCCTGTATCCGTGAATATTTTGTTGTGAGGCTTAAAAAACCATCGAGGGCTAAGGCCTTTCTTGCAATCGGCATCGCCATTCTTACTGGAGTTATCGCATCTACAAGCAAAGGGACTGGCAAAGGTACAAGCCCCATTGTAGATAGCGCTCCGTCGACTTCGCAAGCTCAGAATATTATTTCAGGGGTTAAAGGGGTCGTTCACTTTCAAGGTGAAATTCCAAAAAGAGAAAAGCTTTTGCTTCCGCTTGCATGCGCGAAAGACCATCAGACCGAGGTTTTTGCAAATGACATCGTCGTTACGGATGGTAAACTTAAGAATGTTTTGGTTCGAGTCGTGAAAGGCTTAGAAAGAAAAATATTTTCTGATGTTCCTTCAGGGGCTGTTGTCCTTGACCAAAGAAATTGCCAATACGAACCACGCGTCGTCGGAGCGAGAGTGGGCCAAAGAGTTGAGTTTATAAACAGTGATCCGGTTTTTCATAATGTGCGGGCAATCGCAAAAAATAATGCCGAATTTAATATCGCGATGCCGAACCAAAATGATCGCATCACCCAGGTATTCAGCAAGCCTGAAATTCTTTTGGAAACTAAATGTAGCGTACACCCTTGGATGAGTGCTTGGATTGCTGTCGTTGATCATCCTTACTTCAGCGTTACAAATGCTCAAGGCGAATTTGAAATCAAAGGGCTTCCTCCGGGAAATTACACGGTCGAATTTTGGCATGAAGTTTTTGGAGTTCAAACCAGAGAAATCATGGTTAAAGATCAAGAAGTTTTGTTTCTGGAATCGAGTTACACGAAAGGCTCACATGATTAGCACGCATATTCTAGATATCAGTCGCGGAATTCCTGCGAGCGGCATTCAAGTCTATCTCGAAAAAAAACAGGCCGAAAATTGGATTTCTCAAAAATCAGGGAGGACCAACTCCGACGGAAGATTTGTTTTTGATTGTGAAGTTGTCGCCGGAATTTACCAGATCATCTTTGAAATTGAACACTATTTTAAAAAGGGTTCATTCTTTATGAATACTCCAGTTGTGTTCAAAATTGAAGAGATCGACCGTAAATATCATGTTCCGCTTCTGCTGAGTCCTTTTGGTTATTCTACTTACAGAGGAAGTTGACCCCATTGAGAGATATTCCTTATTACCAAGATTATGTCTCAAAGGCCCTTCAAGAGCGCTTGTTTGAGGAGTCTCGTCCAGTTAACGGAATCAAAGACCTCGTTCATATAGGTGAAATGGGCGGCCTTGAGACGAAAGAATCTTTTATTTTTTTGTGTGAGCTCTATGATAAATTAAAAGAGCCTCTCAATCGCGTTTTACAGCAGAGAATTATTGATCGAGAATTTATCGACAGTCGCACCAAAAGCTCTTTCGAACTTAACAGATCACTCAATCGAGATTACCTCGATCCCAACTATGAAACCGTGATTGGACAAAAAGATTCTAAAGACCGTGTGGTAGTTGGCCCCCTCAATAGATTTTATTGCCAAAGCGGCGTCGGACAAAAAATCAAAGAATTACCTGATTATCTAAAGGGTTATCACGTGACACTTTTTGGGCCTCCAGATGACGCGAAACTTTCTATCAATGCGATGAACGCTTTTCACCGCAAACTGAAAGATGAGCCTGCTATCGTCGGCAAACTTCTCGAAAAAACTTCAGAGTTTCCGAAGTGGGGTGCTGACGACGAAGATTCTAAAACTCCCCTGCGAGATGATTTGATCAGTGCCGGGGTCAATCTCACCGAGTGTTTCAATCGCGAAATATCATTCGCGGATTCTAAAAAAGAATACCATCTCGAAAAAGATAAACTTTCATTGCCGATTAAAAGGTTTCCGGGATTGGCGATGCCGTGTTTGTTTTTGTTTTTTCGAGAAAATCCGATTCCGCTTCATTTGTACGATTTTGCTCTCCACGTTTTCGAAAACTGGAAAAATCAAGAGGCACTTTCATTTTACGTTCCAAAGCTTGAAACTCCTGAAGAAGCAGCTTACATCCGGCTCATGATCGAGACTTCAGAAAAAATGCTGAAGGCTATTCACGAGGAATATATCTTAGGCTCTATCAGACTCTTTATAGTTTTAGAAAATCCGCGACTTATTTTTAGAACCAATGAACTCATCGATGAACTTTATCCTTATTTTGCGGGAGCTTCTCTTGGCTGGCACGATTATTTAGCTTCAACGGCTAGACTCTTTAAAGAAGACGCGAATTACCGTATTCCGGTAAAGGCCGATCCCAATATCGTTATTAAATATATTAAAGCTTCACATGAACTTTTGGCCGAGGTTGTTGGCTCCCGCGGTGGAATTAAAATCGGTGGTATGTACGGTGTGCTGCCAATTGATAACGATCTGAAAAGCGAGTCATTTCAACTCACGATCAGGGGCTACATCAAAGACGTCATTACTCAGCTGAAACGCGACCTCTCTGGTTTTTGGGTGGCCCATCCCGACTTCGTCAGACTTGGTCTAGCGCTCGTCGAAGCCTGGAAGATACATCAAAATGGAGATGTCGTTCCGCTTGAAACTTTAATAACCGACCTTCTAAATCCAAAGTTTCATGCAGAGATTTTAAAATTTATTCGCGATCCAGATTTAGTTAGTCTTGATCTTGGGAGTCCGCTGTACGCGCGGGCCCTCATAGTTGCAGACATGAAAGAGTCACAGTTCATAGCGAACAATCATCCAGACGAAATTAGGTATAATGTTTTTCAGTCTTTGCAGTATCTGACAGATTGGCTTTCGGGGAATGGATGCGTGGCTCTTCCGGCACATATCGACGGTGTCAGCGTTCGCGTAATGGATGATCTCGCCACCGCCGAAAGGTCTCGTTGGGAAGTATGGCACGAGATCTATCATGGTAGGTTTTCAGTTGAGAAATTTCTAGCAATTGCGGCTGAAGAAATGCTTTTTATTAGAAAAGACCTATCTCATCCATCAAAGATTGTTCAGGTCAAATGGACGGAGCGAACCGAGAAGTGGTATCCCGTTGCGTATCACATCATGGTTTTACTTATGACCCAAAGAAAGCCGGTCGAGTTTGCTTCAGAGCTTTTGCTTCCGTTTACGGTACCTTCGATTCGAAACTCCTTAAATCCTTTAGAGGAGATTCAAAAAATTGATTTTGAAAAATATTCTCTTGATCCGTATATTCAGAAATTCAATTTTTATTTTGCGGCTTGCAGCAGCGAAATATTTGCAGTTAAAATGGCTGGTCTCATTTCACTCGATCTCAAAAAAGCCGAGCACATCATTAAGGATTTTGATATTAGCGAAATTTTGTCTGCAGCCAATTTTCATGGAGATATTGGTGAGAGCAAGAGGACGCTCGATCATCTCGCCCGTCATGAGCAAGGTCTCGTCGAAGAATCAGAGGATAAAATAAAAGCAGAGCTTCGAGAACTTGGTAATCGATATTTAAAGAATTTCGGCTTCAAGTTTTTAATCTCGGCACAGGGCCAGTCTGCTAAAAATATTTTAGAAAGGTTTAAGCATCGAATCGAGAATTCGAGAGAAATTGAAATCACGAATGCCAAAGAGGCTTTGTGGCAGATTACTAAGAAACGTATACTCTTAACGATGGCGTCTCAACTCGAGCAGAAGATTGCGGCGCTCGCAAATAAACATCAAATCAAACAAGCGCAAGTAAGTGCCTCGGCGGGTTTACATGTCAGCCAGGATTTTGCTTACGGAAGCACGCTGGATACTTCTTTTCAACTTGCTTCATTAAGTAAATCATTTGCGAGCTGCTTCGCGATTGGGTATTTTCAGCAGAAAAATATTCTTCTTTCGCAATCCGTGAATGCGCTATTTGATCAGACTTCCTCTGATTTTAGAATCGTATCTCTTGATTCAGAACATCCCGAGTGGGCCAATCAAGTCACGATTAAGCACTTGATGGAGCATACGGCGCTCAACATGCATTATGTGAACGGCATCCCACTGTCGCAGGATATGCCCCGAGTCGCAAGTTTTCTCGAAAACGGAAATGCTTTTAGCTATACGAAAGTCGGCGTCAATCGAGAACCTGGTTTGAAATTTCAATATTCTGGTGGCGGTTTTCTGGTGCTCGAACACCTCATCGAAAGTCTTGAAGGTAAAAATATTCAAGAACTCACTCAAGCTTTCTTAAATCAATTTTCTCAAAATTTGAGCTTTGATCAAAAAGTTAAAACTGCCGCCGAAGGATATTTAGAGTCAGGAATGAAGCTAAAGGAATCTCGCAAGATGTTTCCGGCGTTTGCGGCGGGTGCCATGGGAACTTCTCGAGCCGTTTTAGATTTTCTATCTAAACTTACCAAAGCGTATCGCGATGTCAAAGGCTCAGGACCGATTTCGCATTCGACCGCGGTACAAATGCTTTTTGGTCGAGACAAATCGAGTCGTACCTTTATGGGCGCCGACATGGGGCTCGGAATTTTCACCCTCGATGCGGGCGAAAATCGATTCGCTCTTCATCAAGGCGCCAACGATGGATTCAGGAGTCTCTTTACTTACTGTTACGATGGTCCGGATAGGGGTAAAGGCTTTGTTATCCTCTGCAGTGGTGAACTTAACGCCGTACTTTTTATTGGTGAGGCTGCGAAGCTCATATGCCGTGAATTGAATTTAACCGGAGTTAATACAAGCCTCCATAAAGAAAGTTTTGATCCCTCAGCTTTCGCGCCTGAAGAAGTCGTGAATCAGGCTTATAAAAATCTCATCTTTAATGCTTTTGAAAGGGATCTTCCAGAAAGAATTACAAATCGAATACGTATTGATCCCATACTGAATTTAAGTCTTGCGAAAGATGCAGAAATTTTGCAAGTCAGTAATCAAGGATTTGCGAGGGCCGAAAATCTTTTTTCTGCTTTTTCGCCGGCATATGATCCTGAGCTATACGGCCGGCAGGGTAAAGTGATGGATAGCTGGGAGAGCGTGCGGCATAATCCGTCTCTCTTTGATTTTGTGATTTTTAATTTAAAAAAGCCAGAAGTCATTCGATTCGTTCTTGCATCAACTCAGTTTCATTTAGGAAATCAGGCCCCCGCGATGAAGCTAGAAGCTTTTGATTTCGAAAGTTCAACTTGGGTTGCATTGATTGAAAAGACCTCGCTCAAAGGCCACGCCATTAAATACTTTACGTTGAATCAGCACAAAGCTTACCAAAAGTTCAGGGTCTCGCAAATACCAGATGGCGGGTTGACCCGACTCGGTCTGTTTAACAAAGTAGTCAGCTCTGAAGAAGACCATGAGTTTAGCGAGAAAGTTCCGCAGCCGTTAAAGCCTCTGTCCCCTCAGTTCACGGCATCAAAAGAAAGTATCGAAACGAACCTTAAAAGATTAAAGATCGGCCAAGAATTCAACGTTGCTAGCCTTGCATATGGAGCACGAATTATAAAGGCATCAAACGAACATTACGGCCCAGCGATTCAAATTATTTCGCCCTATCCGCCACTTCATATGTTTGATGGATTCGAATCTGCGAGAAGTCGAGAAGCCGGTCACTCCGAAGAAGTTTTGATCGCGCTCGCTCGACCGAGCAACGTGCACCGGATCGAAATTGATTTTAGTTATTTTAAAAATAACAATCCTCTCGATATTGAAATTTTTGGAATTTCAGAAAATCAAAGTATTCAATTTTTGCCCCGAACGAATGTGAAAGCCTACGCCGGAAATATTTTTGAATTTAAAGTAGATTCTGCTCGATTGATAGATCAGCTAAAAATTAAGGTATTTCCCGACGGCGGAATGAATCGCGTGCGAGTTTTTACGAAGGCTTAAAGAGTGACTCTCTTACTTTTAGAAGTTGCGCGGTCACACTAATCGCGATTTCGGCAGGAGTGTTATTGCCGATCGACTCTCCCATCGGGCAGTAAAATGATTCAAGTTTCTCTTGAGGTATTCCTGATTCGCTTAAGGATTTACGCATTTTAATTGCCTTAAGATCACTTCCAAGGACTCCGACATAGGAAAATAACTTTGTATTTAAAATTTCTTCTAACACCGGAAGATCGGTTGCGTGGCCCATCGTAGCGCATACCACAAAACAAGAGGTATCGAGGCCTGCAACTTGCTTCGGTAAATCACTCACGACGTGGGATTTCAGTTTTTGGTCTCTCGGAAGCTTCTCGATCCACTCAGGTCTCGTATCAAAACATTGAATGCTGCATTCAAGTCTTAGTAAAACACGAATCAGTTCCTGCGAAACGTGACCGGCGCCAAAAATGACGACTTTCCAGCTAGTGGCAGGATTATGAATTTCAAAGAAAAGCCCAACGGCGCCACCGCAACTCATTTTAATATCGGTTTGTAAATTCCATTCTTTAAAGTAAGACCCTCTGGCTTTGGACGCGAGATATTCTTGTGCGCAGTCAGTTGCCGCCAGCTCAAGTTTTCCGCCGCCCACCGTTCCCGAGAAATAACCCTTCGGGATGACGATCATACGGGCGCCTATCTCTCCAGGAGCGCTACCCTTGGTGTTGACGAGGGTGACTACAACGAAGGGGTCGCCAGTATCTTGCGCGAGTTTAAAGTCAGATAAAAACTTTTCATAGTTCATGGCGAGTGAGCTCTAACAAAATAGTTTCGGGCGTTGCCGGAACTTTGAGGTCGACCAACTGCTTTTTCGTTCGGTATGAAATCGCATTTTTGATCGCCATAAAAACACTGGCGCTTAGAAGTAAGGGTGGCTCACCAACTGCTTTGGCCCTCGAAACACTTTTTTTATTCAAATTATTTTCGAGTAAGTTAACGTTAAAAATTCTTGGGGTGTCTTGAATATTAGGAATTTTGTACGTGGTCGGCGAATGCGAAATGAGAGCGCCATCTTTTGAATAGAAAAGCTTTTCGGTAGTCATCCATCCCGCCCCTTGCACAAATCCGCCCGTGACCTGGCCCATGTCGATGCCGATATTCACAGGTCTGCCGATATCCATCAAAATGTCGCAGCGCAAAATTTTGGTTTCGCCCGTATAGGTATCGATCACAACTTCGGAAACGGCTACGCCTGAAGTAAAATATTTAAAAGCGTCACCGAGCGAACGGGCGCGATCAAAAGTAAGATCGCGGGTTTTGAAATGCGAGTAATCAGAAATCGAAATGCGGTTATAATAAGTGAGCAGTATAAGATCTATCCACGACATGGACTGACCTTTGTAAGTCACTTTTTCGTCTTTGAATTCGACCTCAAAGCTATGAAATTCTTCAGCGGGGTTCAGTTCGGTAATTTTAATTTCTTCAAGTGGAGGCGCAATCGGCGGTCTTGGATTTTGAGAAAGAAAACATTTTGCAACCTGGGCCATCCGAAATTTAATTTTCTCGCAGGCGAGCAAGGCCGCTGCTCCGTTGATGTCGAATCCACTTGAGGCTGCGGTCGGCGAAGTATTTGCGTTTTTGTCAGTCGAAGTAGCGAGGATCTGAACTTTTTCTGGAGTGAGCCCAAACTCGTAGGCAATGATCTGGGCAATCTTAGTGTTCACTCCCTGGCCCATTTCTGTCGCTCCGGTCGAAGCCTGGATCGTGCCGTCTCGATGCACATGAACAAGCGCATTTCCTTGATTGAGAAATTTAGATGTAAATGAAATGCCGAATTTACAGGCCGTCAGCGCAAGCCCTTTTAGACGCGACTTTGAGGTGCCATTGAAAGCATTAATTTCTTTTCTTCGAGTCTTATAATCCGAATCCCTTAAAAGCTTCTCGAATAGTTCGGGTAATAAATTGTCTTCAACTTTTTGTCCGTAGGGAGTAATATTTCTGTCGTTCTTCTGATAGCAATTCAAGACTCGAATTTCGGCGGCGTCTTTATTTAATTCTTTCGAAATGTCTTCGATAATATTTTCGATGGTGATATTTCCTTGAGGACCACCGAAACCACGAAAAGCCGTATTTGAATGATTATTGGTTTTACAAACCCAAGCTTCGATGAGGGCATTCTCGAGATAGTAAGCGCCGTCTGCGTGAAACATGCTGCGATCCAAGATGGACGGCGATAAATCAGTATAAGCTCCGCCATCAGCAAAAAGCTTTACCTTGAGACCTAAAATTTTGCCATCATCGTCGTAAGCCACTTCATAAAAATTCAAAAATGGATGCCGCTTACCCGTTACTTTCATATCATCATCTTTAGAAATCGCGATGCGCGCTGAACGTTTAAATCTATGGGCCACGACCGCAGCCATCCCGGCAAAGGGTGCCGCTTGGCTTTCTTTTCCTCCGAATGCTCCGCCCATTCGTCTGGCTTCGCAGATCACTTGGTGAAAAGGAACACCGATTGCTTCGGCGACCAGATGCTGAGTTTCGGTTGGATGTTGCGTTGAAGAAATCACTTTCATTTGATTTCCGTCGAGGGGATACGCGATCGCAGCCTGAGATTCTAAATAAAAATGCTCCTGCCCGCCAATTTCAAAAGAACCCTTTAGAATATGCGGAGCTTTTTGAAATACCAATTCAACATCACCCTTTTGAAAAGCCAAAGGAACGTATAAATAAGCTTTATTTTTAATGGCTTCAGTAAGTGAAAGGACTGGACGCGCTTCTTTGATTTTAAGAACGATCGCAAGTTTTGCAAGTTCGATTGCCTTTTTTGTTTCGGCAGCAATAATACAGATGGGCTCATCACGGTAACCGATTCGGTCCGAAATTAAGAGGGGTTGATCTTTCAGAATAGGACCCCATAAATTATGTTCGATATCTTTTGCGGTGAGAATACCGACAACTCCCGGAATCTTTAGGGCCTGCGAAACATCTACTTTCTTAAGTGTCCCGTTTGCGACAGGGCTTCCGAGATAGCCAACTTGAAGTTCGTCTTTCTGGGGCCTGATATCATCTACAAAAATACTTTCTCCGGATACGTGCGTGAAGCCACTTTCGTGAACACTTTGCTGAGACATTTTGAGGCGATGAAGATCGATAGGTGATTCTTTCATGAGAGTTCCTCCGCCATTTTGAGCAAGAGGTTTCGGCAAAGTAAGAGACGATATTCTTTTGAACCTCGCACATCCGAAATAGGAGAAACGTAATCTGAAATATTCGCCGCGAGATCAGATAATAAGGTTTTGTTGAATTCAAGACCCTGCCACTGCGATTCGATATTTTTGAGTCTGATTACGACAGGCCCGACCCCACCGAACGCAATGCGGGCCTCGACAATATTTTTCTTTTTGAGTTGAAAACGAGTCGCTAGAGTTACGGCAGAGATATCGAGATCTTTTCTGAGCGAAACTTTATAGAGCTTTGAAATTTGTTTCTCGCGACCGAGTGGCAGACGTATGGCTGTCACGATTTCAATTTTCTTAAGATCTATATTTTTGTACCCTAGATAGAATTCATCAATCGGAATGAGTCTCGTCCCCTTGATGCTTTCGGCCACTACTAAAGCATCATGAACCATCAAGAACGGAATAGTATCCGCTATGGGAGAAGCGTTTACGACGTTACCTACGAGAGTGGCGGCATTTTTAATTTGCAACGAGGCAAAGATATTTAAAAGTTGATCCATTTCTGGAAACGTCTTTTTGAAATACTTCTGAAGTACCGCGAGACTTACCCTCGCAGGAATATCGACGTAACTTTTCTTTTCTTTTATTTGCCACAGACTTGAAATATTTTGAAGAGACATTTTGTGTTGGTAGCTCGCTCGGCCCTTGTTGACTGCCACGCCAAAATCAGTTGCACCGGCGATGACTCGAATATCTGGGTATTTAGCTTTGATCTTGATTGCTTCGTCAATCTTCGTTGGCAAAAAAACTTTCGAATCTTTTGATTCAATCTTCACAGAAATTTTGGCCAGTTTTTTGAGCTCATCGACCCGCTTCGAAAACCTTTTCTGCAAAGTCGTCGCCTTCGGCATAGCGAGCGCAGCTTTCAAAATAGGATCGTATCCAGTGCAACGGCAAAGATTTACGGTCATGTAATTTTTTGCGCGTTTTTCGGTGATTGGTTTTTTTTGAAGAGTTGAATCTTCAAGCAGAGACGCCATTGAACAAATAAATCCGGGAGTGCAGTATCCGCACTGTGCACCGAAGTGGTCGAGCATAGACTGCTGCACCGGATGTAACTCGGGACCTTCTCGCAAACCTTCAACGCTCACAACCTGACAGGCATCGATCGCAAAGAGTGGCAAAATACAGGCGTTCACAGTTTTAAACTGCAGAAGCTCTCGATCCAGCTCATGAGGTGAAGCGACTAAAACGGTACAGGCACCGCAATCCCCTTCGGCGCAAACGACCTTTGTCCCTGTGAGGCCGCGTTCGTAGCGTAAAAAATCGGAGAGCGTAATGAAACACTGATCTCCGCTGATATCGAAACGAGTTTCATTAATATAAAACGAAATGTGATCTCGGGATTTCATGATCCCTTAAGGATTTCATAAGTTTAAACGCTGGGCTAGTACTTTATGAGCTTTTACTCATCTTTAGGGAAAGTTGCCTGCATATGTGAATGGGCGCTGCTCGCAATAATGTTCTGAGCGGCTGCGAGAGCGCGGTCGTGGTCCGCTTGGTATTTCCAAAAAGTTTGGTTAAATAGAATTTTCGGTTCTAACTCTGCTTTTAAATTTTGGATTTCTTGTTTGTCTGCGTTCGTTTTCGGAACTTCGCATTTCGTAACCATGAAGCTTTGTTCTCTCACCATCGGAGCGCGTTCTGCTTGGCTATGGGTGACTGTCACCACCTCTTGTTTTTCGAGTCCTAGGAAGCTCTGATTCTGGGTCGCGCACGATTCTTCATTCGTATAAGGAATGCTCGTCGCACATGAGGCCATCAGGGCTGACAAACCAAGGAATAATACAACTTGAAATTTCATTTGGATAAGCCTTCCGTTATGATCACCTCACTGGTTATCGACGGAATGAGCTTTTCGCCTGAGCCTAAAATAAAATTATCAGTATGAGACACTTTTACGCATATTAGAACAATGCGGAACAGTTTGGAACGTCATCCTCGTTTGTTTTTGCATAAGGTTTTGGCTTAGGTTCAACCGAAACTTTCCACACTTTTTGAAAGATCTCGTTAATTTTAGCAGCAATTGTTTTATTGGCAAATATAATTCCGAGTTCGCGTGATGCCATTAAAGAGTTAAACGTAAAATTTTCGGACCCGATATAGATGTTCTCGCCATCTGCGGCGATCATTTTCAGATGAACATATGGAGTATCAACGCTTGCAGGTCCCGGCATCATTCGCGAAGGGACCGAAATAATCTTGCCGTTCACTTTTACGTTTTGCATTGCCAAGAGCGCATCTAAGTTGAAATTAGCATCTGGATTCATATCCACCTGGGGCACAACGACTTGAACCTGTACGCCTCTTGCGACAGCAGCGACGAGTTCGTCTTGAATTGTTTGGTACTTTAAGTTCTCAACCGTTAAGATCAAAGTGTGCTGAGCAGAATGGATTAAATCGATAATTTTCTGGGCCGAATCGGTTGGACTCCAGACAAGGTGACTATCATTGAGTGGTGGAGTAAAAGGGCTTAAGTCCGTTGGAGGCATAGGCCTCGGACCCGTCGTCACTTCTGTCGCAACTTTCTGAAGATCCGCATCGCCATTGGCGAAATCCATCATGAAGACGCTTAAAATTTCTTTAAAGATGTCGAGGTCATTTCCTCTGACACCAAGATCAAGAGTTGTCGCCGCCTCTGTTGTCAGATTAATCGAGGTGACGAACCAATCGTCATCGTTCACGAGCATATACTTAGTATGCGTGATGTTAAACACGGGAGAACTCGCCTTCACTTTCGCACCTGCCGCTACTAACTGCTGCGCGATCGCAAGCGTTGAAGCACTTGAAAAATGCCCCCGATCAAGAATAATTTGAACATCAACAGCTTTTTGGGCAACACTCACGAGAGCCGAAATCACGTCGGGATCACTCAGGTGAAACATACTCATTTTAATCGACTTGGTTGAAGGAGCTGTAATCACGTCGATAAAAGCCTGGTGATCTCCCGGTGTCATAAGGAGTTCAGTAATCGCAATCGGAGTTTGTTCTTTGATCCATTTCGCAACTCTCGCTTGAGCAAAAGACGACATAAAAATGACCAAAAACGCCAAAACGAAAGCGGATTTAAGGGCTAAATGCCAACCGGAATGCTTATGAGAGACTTGGGTCATTGAATGGCTTCTCCATAGGGGTATTTCTTGAAAATACTGCAAAATTATTGCCGAATTTTTGGCTTTGCAACATCAGATGATGGAATATAGGCTTTAAGTCATATGATCACTATTCACAAAAAACACCCTCTTTGGATTCGCTGGGCCCACTGGATTAACTTTCCGATCTTAAGCCTCATGATCTTCAGCGGAATTCAAATTTATTGGGCAAACGACATTTACACTCGGTTCATCAATGCCGGATTTTATAATTTTTTAGGCCTCGATCACAAACTTGCCGACGGAATGTTTTTGCATTTTGCCCTCGCCTGGATTTTTGTCATTAACGGCGTTCTCTACTCGGCCTACCTTCTCTTTTCAGGGGAGTGGAGTGAGCTTTTTCCGAAATTTTCGTCTTTGAGAGAAGCGTTTTTAGTGGTGCTTCATGATATGGGACTCAAAAAAGATCTTCCACCACAGGGCAAATTCAATGCAGCCCAAAGAATCGCTTACACTTCTATTTTATTTCTCGGAATCATCGCGACCGCCTCTGGGTTCGCTATTTATAAACCACAGCAGCTGTCGTGGCTCACAAATTTGTTTTTTGGATACGAGGGCGCACGACTTGTTCACTTCGTTGCTATGCTCTTGTTCTGCGGTTTTTTTGTCATTCATATCGCGCAGGTGGTTCGCGCCGGATTCAATAACTTTCAATCGATGATTACGGGATGCGAGGTTGAGGATGAGTCAAAAAATATCAAAAACTAATTGGCAAAAAAAATCTCGTAGAAACTTTATCGTGGCCGGTTTTACTTTCTTGGCTGGAGGACTCGGATTATGGTTTGCCGAAACTCGCACAGAAGAAGAAGGCGTTCCGTGGCCGTTCCGTAGAGTCTTAAGCGCAAACGAAAAGATTTGGCGTAATATTTTTAATAAAAATTCGAATGCAGAAAATCCAGATGCACCAGCGCCAGGTACGGCCGCCAGAATCAACAGCGACATCGGCATCGAAACTCCTATTGATCTTAAGTCTTGGCGATTGGTGGTCTCCCCGATTGAAGACATCGAGGATGCCAAAGATTCTAGAAATTTAAGTTACACGACGGAGCAGCTGCTCGCCTTTCCACAGACCGAGCACACCGAAGTTTTTAAGTGCGTGGAAGGTTGGAGCCAAGTCATTTCCTATAAAGGAATTTTATTCTCAGACTTTATGAAAAGCGTGAAGATTGACCCAAAAGAATTTTCTTACGTGGGTTTAGCGACTCCTGACGCGACTTACTATGTGTCGATCGACATGGACAGCATGCTTCACCCAAAAACACTTCTGGCCACCGAAATGAACGGCGTGCCTCTAAATCCTGAGCACGGAGCACCACTGCGCCTCATTATTCCCGTCAAGTACGGGATCAAAAATTTAAAAAGAATTGGTCGAATCTTTTTTGCTAAAAATGAACGTCCTTCTGATTACTGGACCGAGCAAGGCTACGACTGGTACGCAGGCCTTTAGAGGCGCCTCGATTCGTCGACGTTTGCCTTCAGCATTTCAAATTCTTGCGAACGCTTAGGAAGCTGATTGAGAACTTCTAAGAATTGAGGCGTATTCTCGCTCGAAATAAAGGGTAGGCTTTCACGGGCAACTAATTTGCTAACGTAACCTGATCCGGTGAGGATACTTTGAACGATAAAAGCATCAACACGCGGCTTTTCAGAGGTTCCGATGTAGCGCTTGAGCTCTCCAAATCCCTTCTCGTAAAGTGGAGCACTTGAGCTTTCGGATAGTCCCGAGATGAGCGTCTCGCATATTTCGTTTGAAATCGGCAAAGACGATGCGAGCGAAATTGCTTGATCCTTAATATCATCATCCGGAAAATTTAAAAAAAATTTCGTTACATCAGAGGCCTTCGCCATAAGACTTGGGTCTTGAAAATTATTACTCTCAACAAGCTTTTGAAAGTTTAAAATCTCATTCGAAAGTGTCTCTCGCAGTGCGGTCCTGTAAGACTGAGCGGTCGCTTGGTCGAAATTACAGTTTTCAGATTCAAAACACTTAAGAAGTCTTTGCATCTCACGAAGACTTCGGTGAACCTCTTTCGTTTCTTTCGGATTCGTTTTATTCAAAGGTCCAAATGTCTTGATGTCGAAAGAACTCGGCCCGATTGGGCCCCTCGCCGCCACATCGAAATGTGATGCTGACGGCGAGAAGATCTTTTCTTCACCTATAACTGAGCGATCCCTTTGCGTTCCCCGAAACTGACTTTTTAAACCGTAGCCCCCCCACATAACTGCGGCCGCCACGATTATCCCCAAACTTGTGTAACTTGAATTCTTCATTTAATTGATCCTAACGTACTGGTTAAGAGTGTTAGAGAGGTAAGTTCTGCCGACATAGATATATCCTTCTTTATCTCCCGAAGAGATTTTAAGAAACATTTCATTGTCGCTCCCTTTGATCTGAACTTCTTCAGGTGAAAAGTGAGTGTTCTGAGAAAGGACACCCAGCTGCGCAGAAGTAATATCTGCTTTTTGGTAAATTTTAATTCCGCTCTGGATAGTGACCATCATGCTACTTCCGACCACGGGCACACTTAATGTTGTTGCAGCACTTGGAGAATCGACTTTTCGAGTAATGCTATCAAAAGTTGCGGCGTTGCCGGCATTGATGTAGCCGTAGTGTCCACGCGAACTTGCAATTTTGTAGAATCTTTCAAAATTAGATTGGCCGCGAACGACGTAGTCGATCACTTGGTAAACTTGAGCAGATGTCGTGAGACTCGCGATTAACTTTCCGTCGATCTCGTCGTACATGCCGACATTTTTCTTTAACGAGAAAAATTCGCCAACTTTAATAAGTCCGGGAACTAAGAGTCCACAAAGCTCGTCACGGTCGTCGTAAATTTTGACTCCGGGGATTGTTTGGCGCAGGATGGCTTCAGAAAGAGACGTATCGATCGAAATCTTTACGGCATCAGGCCTGACTCCGAAACACTGAGAGATTCGCAAAGTTGTTCCGCAAGTGGTCGATTCAGAAGATGGATCTGAAACGCAAGATGAAGCGTCGCTAAAAACAAGAACCTTCTCTGAAGTTTTCGATGCTTTTGCGTTTTGCACAAGGGGAAGTGCACAAAATTCGTCACCGTTCGCTAAACACGGAACGTCGATCTTGGTCTGAGTCCTCAAGTCCGAAATGAGAGATCTCCAGTCACCTTTTGTCATGTCGGCTAAAAACATTTTGTCGTTCGCGCTCCACTTATCTTTTCTGCGAAACCGGCAGAATTCAGAACCGCTATTGTACGCTGACCAAGCAGCCCGCAAACGTATGTCCTCATAGCCTTTGCTTGCTTTTTCTTTTTTTGAAATACAAGACATTGTTCCTTTGCTGATACTGTTATCAACGTACTTTTCGTTGTTGTAAATCATATCCATGCCGAGAGAAATGTTGCCGTAGATATCGAGTGAATTGTCGCGATCACGAGACGCGTGAAAAGTTTGATTAATCTGCATGAGTCCGCGACTCACAAGTCGAATATCAGCGGCCATCAATTTAAATCTCTTATCTTTGCCGTAAGCATAATGGGTAAGGCGTGATTCATGATAGGCGATCGTCATGATATCATCGGCGAATCTGTTGATTCGCGCGTCTGAAGCCTTCACTTCTTTCTTGAGGATAAACTGGCGCGCAGAAGCTTTAATGAATGCGTAAAGCTGGGTCACATATTTTGTACGTTCAGTCGCTGCGTCTTCGGTACGATTGAAGATCAAATCGCCATAAAGACTTTCTGCCATCTTCGAATTACCAAAAATGTTAGCATCACAAAGATTAGAGTGGTCGCCAACATTGGCTCCGTCGGCTTCTTTATGATTACACACCGGATAAATGACCACAGGGCTCGCCTGAGCAGACTGTTGAGAAGTCTGACAAACTCCTAACAACAGGAGCGCGCCGAGAATAAGTTTAGAATTTTGAACCGAGAGTTTCGATGATTTCGTTTTGTGCTTCATGCTTTGAAATAAGAGCAAACTGAAGACCAAAACAAGACAGCAACGAGGCACTTAGAAAAAATTACACGCTTTTGAATTTTGCAAAAGCTAATTACTTGAATTGAGTCGAGCGACAAAATGCGCGACCCTGAAAAAAATATAGGATTTTTTAACTTATAAAAAATGGTTAAATTTTAACCGAACTGAGTTTGAAATTAATTCTAGAAAGAGTGCCGTTCATGAGCCGTTAGTAGAGTTCAACGAGGTCATTTTCTTTGAATCCACTTCCAGAATGAAGAACCCCGATCGATCCGTCTTTTCCGAAATAACTGACAACTTCAACGGTGCCTTTGACCCTTCCAGGAACCTTTCCGATGAGTGCGCCCGTCTCGGGATCAAAGACGTCCTCGCCTTCTTCTTCCACCTTCAAGATATCTCCTACCTGAATTCCTGAGAGTCTCCCAGCATTTAAGAAAATGCGCTCACCCTTCACCAGTGCGACTCTTCCTTCCCATGAAAGCTTTTCAAGAGCGGAGACAATTTTCGGAACTGTGCCAGCAAAAGCTTGAATCACCGCTTGCTGCATCAACATCGGATCCTCAGATAAATCTTTATCTGTAAAACTTCTTTCGGCGTAATGCGTACTTGAATCTTCAACTTCGGCTTTGCGCATTTCATTCACGACCACGTGAGCGGTTTTTGTCGCAATCACTTTGAGTTGTACCGATACTGTCATCTGCGCACGAACTTCTCTGACGAGCCCGACTTCATCGCCCATTTTCTTAGCTTTAACATCTAAGATTTTTCCTTCGATGATTCCGGCAACTCCGACGTTGAGTCCCATCTTAGACATTTCTTCGAGATCATACTCACCATTTTTATAATAAGTCGCGATATCTTTCGGAAAGTCACTATTCGATACGATCACGAAACTGTCGGTTCTATTAAGCCCCCTGATGAGCGCATCCCTGGCGTTTTTCGAAAGTTTGTCGGAGTGACTATTTCCGGTGGCGTCGATAAACGGGAGGACAATAATTCGCTTTCGCGGATTCGAATCGTTGGCTCTCGCCTGCATCGAGGCATCTCTGATTTCGGGACCTTGGCTTTCAGAGACGCCGGTGACGACGGGTTCATGTTGCGATCTGAGTGATGCACACGAAGTTTGAACGAGTGATATGCACGACGCGATGACGAGGAGTGAATTTCTCATAGATCTAGTTTAGCATTTGGGGGCTGATTCTCGCAACAGGACAAAAGTTGTGGAGTGGCTTGGTCGCGACGAGTGCGAGCTTAATTCTATTGAGAATCACGATTCCAATCCTGTGCGAACAATTGCAGAGTTCTCTAGACCGACCCACAAGATTGCGGGCTCTAAATCAAAAGCATCTATATTGGGCAGATGAGCTCAAACAAAGTAAATTGTGACTGGCTCTTTCATATAGGATCTAGTGGCGTAAAGTAAAAAAAAGTGAACGATCATTAGCCGCACTAGCGCGTCTTAGCTCTCACTTCCGTTTTGATTAATTTGTCATTCGACTCCAAAAATCGGTAATCAAAATTATCAAATTTTGCCGTCTTTAAATGTTCTAAAATTGAACCATCATTCGTATTATAGTTCATTTCAAAAGTGACCTGGCCACTTTCGAAAATACGTTCTTTCAGAGCTTTAATGTCGTGAATATTTTTACGAATCTCCGTTTTAAAATCCTGAACTTGCTTCGGAGTCGCTAGACCTTTTACCGAAATCAAAATTGAATTAGAACCTAGAGTTCCTTTTTGCCAGGTATCGAGAACCTGCGCAGAGATATCTTTTGAAACTTCGGCGAAGACCGTTTGCAATCTAGCTTTTAAGACAATTGGTGAATTCGCACGTTCAATCGAAATGGTACGCGTGACCTCGGCAATTTCACGGTCGTTTGAACTCTGGGTAATGTTAATTTTAAGGCTTAACTCCATCGCGTTTTGGGGCATTGCTTTAAAGACGACTTCACCACGGGCAATCAGATTCGCGTGGTAGAAGCCAGAGAAATACTTGTAGTCGTCTTTTTTCAAATTGGGGGTACGATAAGTTGCCGGCAACATCTGCGAAAGTACGGAATTAGGTTTCAAGACATAAAAAGCATTGCGAAACATATCTTCGCTAAATGAAGAATCAAAGAGTCCAGAAATTTCAACGAGATTACGTTTTGAATCGTCTTGAGTGAGTTCCCACCAGGCAAAACTATTTTTATCGTCGCGAAAAACGATCAAGGGTAAAACGACGGCAAGATCATCCGAGTCGACTAACAGCCCGGTCGCCTGAATCATTTTCTTTAAAGAGCTTACCGAAACCTTCAGTTCTACCTGGGCCTTAAAATTACCTTCAGCGTCTTTTACTAAGTTTTTAGTATTACTGATCGGAATAAATTTAGTAGCTTCAGAAATAATCTTACGCTCGATCATGACTTTGTTCTTCTGATACTTTTTATCACCGATAATTTCGATGACTTGATCACGAGCAACGTTCGACATTGCTGCCTGCATGATCTCGCGTGTTGCCTCTGGCGCATTGTCAGCTTTTGAAAAGGCTTCGACATTAAACGTAATTAAATCATCCGAAATATCTTGGGCCATCAGGCGAGCGTCAAAACCGAACTCCAAAACCATAAAACAAAGCAAAAATATTTTGCCAATCATCGCGACCCTCACTTTAAATTCGTAACTCTATAAAATCGGTACGTCCAAATAAATTTTGCATGTGATCGAAAAATTCTGTACTGGGGCTAAAGCCGGCTTGACCTTCCATATCGAGACTCACTGTCTTTTCTAGCTCTGGAATGTCGATCAAAATTTCAATGGCTGTTGATCCGGGGTAGCGCACCAGTAGCTCTTGCAACTCCGGCATCTTAGAGTGCATGCTGTTGTCGATCCTGAAAATGCCTTGTTTGGATTTTTTCAAGATATCTTCAAGTTTAGCGACTTTATCAACCAAGATTTTACGGCTATCGCCCTCTTTTTCAAACGTGCCGCCTAACAAAACAGCGTGATCTTCTTTGAGGTATTTTTCGGCTTCTTTATATACGTCAGGAAAAATGACGAGTTCAATGTGAGATGTGAGATCCTCAAGCTGCGCAAACGCCATGCGCGTACCCTTGCGGGTGATGATCTCACGTAAAGACGTAACGAGCCCTGCGAGAACGACGCGTTTTTTATGATCCACGTTTTTAAGTCCGTCGATTTCGCAAGTGGTCCATGCATTGTAGAGTTTTCCTAGGCCGGTCAAAGGATGTTCACTCAGATAAAATCCTAAGATTTCTTTTTCGTATGCGAGTCGTGCACTGCGATTCCAAGGTGCTGCTTCATCTAAAGTAATGCGAGTTTCGCTGTTGTCGTTATTGGTGTTTTCGAGCATATCAAAAAGCGAAACTTGACCGACGTCACGATCTTGCTTAGCGATGCTCGCTCGATTTAAATATTTTTCGTAACCGACAAAAAGTTGGGCCCGGTGCGGACCAAATCCATCGAAGGCGCCCGCTTTAATGAGACTCTCGATCGTCTTTTTGTTCACTTTGCGATCAACGACTTCAAAAAATTGCTCAAGACTTTCGAATTTTTTATCAGGCAATAAATTTCGAGCGTTGATGATGCTTTCGACCGCGGCTTCTCCGACTCCTTTTATGGCCCCTAGAGAAAAGAAAATCGTGTCGTCTTTAATCGAAAATTTAAAATCAGAATAATTAATATTCGGGGGCCGCACTTCGATCCCGTGAGAACGAGCATCTTTCACGTAACGAACGATATCTTCAGTGCTACCCATCTCGGTCGACAATAGTGCAGCGTAAAATTCGACCGGATAATACCGCTTCAGCCATGCCGTTTGCGCGGCCACGACACAATAAGCTGCCGCGTGAGATTTATTGAATCCGTAACTGGCAAATTTCTCCATGAGATCGAAGAGTTCGCCGGCTTTTTTATCGTCGAAGCCTTTATCTTTCGCTCCCCTTAAGAAACGTTCTTTCTGCGCAAGCATTTCTGAAGCGAGCTTCTTACCCATCGCACGTCTCAGCATATCCGCTTCACCGAGGCTGTACCCACCTATAAGACTTGCGATCGACATTACCTGTTCTTGGTAAATAATAATACCGTAAGTTTCGCTTAAAACTCCTTCAATTTCTGGAAATAAGTATTCGGCCTTTTTATCACCGTGCTTACGGGCGGTATATTCTGGAATCATGTCCATCGGGCCCGGACGGTAGAGCGCATTGATCGCCGTGATATCTTCAAACGAAGACGGCTTAATTTTTTTCACTGTGTCGGTAATGCCGTCGCCCTCGAACTGAAAAATCCCTAAAGTGTCACCCTTCGACATAATTTCGTAAATGCCCGGATCACTCACCGGAATATCTTGCGGTAAAATTTTCTTACCGCGATTTTGTTCGACCAGGTCGAGAGCGTTTTGGATGTGCGTCAGAGTCTTAAGACCCAAGAAGTCGAATTTAATAAGGCCGATTTTCTCAGCGTATTTCATATCGTACTGAACGACGTTTTCTCCATCTGCGCCCCTATAGAGAGGAGCGTAAGTGACGAGAGGTTGGTTCGAGATGACGATTCCGGCTGCGTGGATGCCAGCGTGCCTGACGAGACCCTCAACCCTTTGGGCGAGATCCATCAATGTGCCGATTTGGGGATTTTGTTCCATCGCTTCTTTTATGCGAGGCTCAAGTTCAATCGCTTCTTTTAACGTAATACCTAATTTGTCGGGCATGAGTTTCGAAATCACATCGACTTCAGAGTAAGCCATGCCGAGAACGCGGCCCACGTCACGAATAGCAGCGCGTGCCTGCAGTTTTCCGTAGGTGATAATTTGCGAAACGTTGGCGCTTCCGTATTTTTGCGTGACGTATTCGATCACGCGAGGGCGTTTATCTTGGCAAAAGTCGATGTCGAAATCGGGCATCGAAATACGTTCGGGATTTAAAAATCGTTCGAACAGTAAATTGTATCTCACAGGGTCGAGATCGGTAATTCTTAAAACATAAGCGACGAGAGATCCCGCTCCTGATCCCCGACCTGGCCCCACCGGAATAGAATTATCTTTCGCCCAATTGATGAAGTCTTGAACGATCAAAAAGTAAGAAGTGAATCCCATTTTTTCGATAACACCCAATTCAAAATCAAGGCGCTTCAAATAATCGGGTTTGAGCTCGTCTTTGACGGTCTCTTCACGTTTCGCGGCTTCTTGGTACCGAAGTTCGAGTCCTTCGAGGGCTTTCTTGCGGATAAGGTCAAACTGAGTTCCACCGTCGTCTGTTTTAAAAGTTGGAAGATGATAAATGCTTTTGCCGTCAGCGTCTTTTAATTTAAATTTAACGTCACAGCGTTCGGCAATCTCGAGAGTGGCATCGCAAGCTTGAGGCATATCTTGAAACAGCGTTCGCATCTGCTCTGAACTCTTAAAGTAAAATTGATCGGTGCCGAGTCTGAAGCGTGATTCATCTTGCAGGGTTTTATTGCTTCCGATGCAAATCAATACTTCTTGGGTGATCTGATCTTCTTGTTCAAGATAATGAACGTTGTTCGTCGCAACGATTTTAGTATTCGTTTTTTCGGCGGCACTCAAAAGAAATTCGTTATAGCCCTTCCATTCGGGGGAGGTGCGACAAACTTCGAGATAAAAGCGATCACCAAAAATTCTTTTAAGTTCTAAGATTTTCTCGATAGCAACATCTGGACCCAGACGTTCAAAAGAAGAAACGATTTCGCCGGTTTTACCACCGCTGAGAACGATGATGCCTGCATTGTATTTAGATAAAACATCGTAATCGATGCGCGGTTTATAGTAGAACCCCTCTTGAAAACCGATCGAAGAAATTTTGCAAAGATTTTGGTATCCTTCTAAATTTTGCGCGAGCAAAACCAATCGGCGATTCGGCTGATTGAGAGTTTCTTTGTCCTCGCCCTTTTGTAATCTAGATTTTGGTGCGATGTAAACGTCGGTGCCGAGGATGGATTTGATATTCTTATCTTTGGCCGCGAAATAAAATTCGACTGCACCAAACATATTTCCGTTGTCGGTGAGGGCAACGGCGTGTTGATTAAATTCGGCGGCTTTTTTAACCAGCTGATCCGGACGAATCGAAGCTTCGAGCAACGAATATTGAGAATGAACATGAAGATGGACGAACGAATCGCTACTCATTTATTCCCATTCTATTGTCCCCGGAGGCTTACTCGTAATATCGTACACCACCCGGTTGACTGCCTTTACTTCATTGGTGATCTTATTGCTCAAGTTTCTTAAGAATTTGGGTTCAAATCCGTACCAGTCGGCGGTCATTCCGTCAGTTGAGATCACCGAACGCAGAGCTAAAACTTTTTCGTACGTACGACCGTCACCTTGTACACCAACACTCCTGATCGGAAGAAGAACGGCGAAGGCCTGCCAAATCTCGTGGTAGAGTCCGGTTCTTTTGAGCTCTGATATGAAAATGTGATCACATTCTCTTAAGGTGTCCAGGTCCTCACGGGTAATCGCCCCGATGATACGGATCGCGAGACCCGGACCCGGAAATGGATGGCGATCAATAATTTCTGCCGGCAATCCTAGTTGACGTCCGATCAGTCGCACTTCATCTTTGAAAAGTTCGCGAAGGGGTTCGACCAATTTCATTTTCATTTTTTCGGGCAAGCCGCCCACATTGTGGTGAGACTTGATCGTGGCCGATTGTCCACGAATCGAAACGCTTTCTATAACGTCGGGATACAGCGTCCCTTGCGCGAGCCATTCACTTTTAATATTTAATTTATCAAGAGCCTTCATGAAGACTTCGATGAAGACGTGTCCGATGGCTTTTCGCTTAGCCTCAGGATCGGTGAGATTTTCAAGCGCTTTTAGAAAAGATTTTTCGGCATTCACGCCGACAACGTTGAGGCCAATGGCACGATACTTACTCAAAACCTCTTGGTATTCATCTTTGCGAAGTAAGCCATTGTTAACGAACACGCAGTGCACGCGCTCGGGACCAATCGCCTTTGAGAGCAACGCCGCTACAACACTCGAATCGACTCCGCCGCTAAGGCCGCATAATACATGATCGGTAGGGCCTACGAGAGTACGGATTCTTTCAACCAAGTGATCAACGATATGAGGAGGATCCCAATCGGCAACCGCCAAGCACTGTTCAAAACAAAAAGCTTTAATCAGTTCGGTTCCAAATTCGGTGTGCGAAACTTCAGGATGAAATTGAACGGCCCAGATACGATCATTTCGCATCGCTGCCGGGTGGCCGCTTTCACTAGCAGCAATAATTTTAAATCCTGGAGGAGGAACTCGCACGATATCACCATGGCTCATCCAAACTTTTTGTTCGTCGGGAATAGCGTGGGTAATCGACTCAGTCCAACGAACTTGGTTGAATCCGTATTCACGTTTGGTGCTAGGCTCGACAACTCCACCGAGATCTTCGGCGATGAGCTGCATGCCGTAGCAAATACCAAACAAAGGAGCAATCTCTGCAAGCTCACGGACGCTCCTCTTCGGAGCCCCTTCGTCGCTCACCGAACTAGGACCACCGCTTAAGAAAATTCCGCGAGGTTGGAGCTCTCTCATTTTTTCGATCGAAACATTGTAAGGCAAAATTTCAGAATAGACGTTGAGTTCTCTCAGCCTGCGAGCGATCAGCTGAGTGAACTGAGAACCAAAATCTAAAACGACAAACCCGCCTAGCATGTTTCAATTTTCCAATCGGTAGTTAGGAGCTTCTTTGGTAATCATGACATCGTGAACGTGCGATTCTCTTAAACCCTGCGGGCTGATGCGAACGAAGTCAGCCTTCTCTTGAAGTTCGGCAATGTTGGAGGCGCCCAAATATCCCATTCCAGACTTGAGACCGCCGATGAGTTGGTGCAAGACCGCACTCGCAGACCCCTTGTAGGGAACACGGCCCTCGATACCTTCAGGAACTAATTTATCAAAATCAGAAATATCGGCTTGTCCGTAACGATCGCGCGAGCCTTGAGACATGGCGCCCATGCTGCCCATTCCGCGGTAAGTTTTATAAGTACGACCTTGATACAAAACGGTTTCGCCAGGTGATTCGTCACTGCCAGCTAAAAGATTTCCGATCATGACGGAGTTCGCACCGAGCGCTAAGGCTTTGGTGATATCGCCCGAGAATTTAATGCCGCCGTCGGCGATGATACTTTTTCCTAATTTTTTAGCGATTCCCGCACATTCTTGAATGGCGCTGATCTGTGGCATGCCGACACCAGCAACGATGCGAGTCGTGCAAATGCTTCCGGGGCCGATACCGACTTTCACAACTTCGGCACCCGCTTTTATCAGAGCCTCGGTTGCGTCTTTCGTCACGACGTTGCCCGCACAAATGATGGTGTCTTTATATTTTTTTGCAGCCCAAGTAATCATCTTCAAAACATTTTTCGAATGACCGTGAGCCGTATCGATCACCAAAACATCAACGCCAGCTGCGACCAAGGCGTCAGCACGATCGTATGACGTCGGATCAACGCCGGTAGCTGCACCCACGAATAATCGCCCGTGAGAATCTTTCGTCGACATCGGAAAGGCCTGAGACTTCTCGATATCTTTAATCGTGATGAGACCTTTCAGTCTGCCTTTTTCATCAACCACCGGCAATTTTTCGATGCGGTGCTTTTGCAAAATCTTTTTTGCTTGCTCGAGAGTTGTGCCAACTTTCGTTGTCACCAAATTATCTTTGGTCATGAGCTGAGAAACTTTTTGGCTGATATTTGTTTCGAAACGCAGATCACGATTCGTGAGAATTCCAACGAGTACACCCTTCACGACCACCGGCAAGCCACTGATTGAATATTTTTTCATGAGGGCGAGCGCATCCGAAACTTTTTGCTCGGGCTCGAGTGTGACCGGATCTAAGATCATTCCACTTTCATATTTTTTTACTTTTTCAACTTCGAGAGATTGATTTTCGATTGTGAGATTTTTATGAATGATGCCGAGTCCGCCTTGTTGTGCCATGACCCGAGCGATTTTATTTTCGGTCACGGTGTCCATCGCGGCACTCAAGATTGGAGTGCTTAAATATTTTTCGCGCGCGAAAAAACTTTTGGCATTTACTTCGGATGGGATGATCTCCGAATACTGCGGTATGAGTAAAATATCATCAAAGGTTAGAGCGTATTTCATTTCATCGAAATTTTTATTCATATCAATAATCCCCTAATTCAAATTTCATATTTTGAGGCGCACGCTTTGAAGGATCTTCGTACCAAGACTTGTACATTATATAATTCTGAGCAGATTTCGGCAAAAATTCGAGCTCTTCGTTTTTAAGCGCACGGACGGCTTTAGCTGGCCTTCCCATGATCAAAGTTCCTGGTTCAAACCGGCCCCCTTCGGTCACCAAAGAACCCGCGCCCACGATGCAATTTTTTGGAATGTGGGTGTTGTCCATGATAATCGAACCCATACCGATCAAACAAAGATCATCGATACTACATCCATGCATGATCACGCTATGACCGATCGTCACTTGGTTGCCGATAACCGCAAATGCTTTATTGAAAGTTCCGTGAATGACCGAGTTGTCTTGAATGTTTGTATCATTGCCGATTCGAATCGGGCCGATGTCTCCGCGAATGGTGACGTTGAACCAGACCGAAGAATTTTTACCGATTTCGACGTTGCCGATGATATCAGCCGATGGAGCTAAAAATACACCCGAATCAAATTTTGGAGTAAAGCCGAGACAAGATGTAATCATGCGGTCGATTACATCACATAAGCTTGTTTCTTGGAACCAATTTCAGGATGTAGATTAAGGCTTTGTTCGAGCCCTAAAAGTGCGACGTCGAGATCGCGGCATCGCATTATAAAATCTTGAGTGCTGAAGAATCTTGCCTTTTGGGCTGAACAAAATGGAATAGCTTCATCTGCGCGAACACGCATCTGCTTGAGCTTTGGATGTCCTGAAATTTCAAGTCGCACAAACTGGTGATGGCCCTGAAGCTCGATAAAGTCGCAACGTTCGATTCGGATACCGGCAGCATCAAATATTTTGAGTGCCAAACCATGAAAATTCGTATTTTTAGACAAATCGAGAGCCGCAATGCTCGCATCGATCTGATTGAGCCAGACAGGTAAATTTAAACTCTCGGTGTGATCGCGAAAAATTAAGACAGGTCTCGTTTGGAGAGGGCCCATTGAGATCGCGTAAGGAAAAAGTTCGATCCAAGTGTCGTCTTTTGGTGCCGCTTTTGGATTTCTCATTGGCTTTAAAACCGACTGACGATGACTCTTGGTTCGGAGTTTACGCGCGATTTTTTGGCCGGCAGGCTTAATCTGAGATGACTTCATTCGAGCGGCTTTCAATTCAAAGCTCCCCGATATTGAGATAAAAGCTCACCACGCAAAACAGTTGGAAACGCCTTGTTCACTTTTACTTTATGAACCGTACCGATGTAGCTTTCAGCGTTTTCATCTGGAGCTAAAATGTAAGTCAATTTGTTCTGCGTGCTGCGACCAACCATTAACTTCTCGTCTGCCTTAAATTCTTCGATCAAAACATCCAGTTCGGCATTTTCGTAAGCGGCCGCGAGTTCAAAAGCAATCACACGCTGACGATCCAGGAGCTCATTCAACCGACGAAATTTTGTCGGCTCATCAAGTTGACCTTCAAATTTTGCGGCTTTCGTAAATGGTCTTGGAGAATACGCAAACGCGTAAATATTTTCAAAGCGCACTTCTTCGATAAGCTTCATCGTGTCTTGAAATTGCGCTTCGGTCTCTCCCGGAAATCCGACAATGAGGTCGGTCGATAGTGCCACACCAGGAATTCCGTCGCGGATCATTTTGACTTTTTGTAAAAACTCTTCGCGAGTATAATTGCGGTTCATGAGTGCGAGAATTTCTGTGCTTCCGGACTGCGCCGGCAAATGAAGGTAATCGCAAATTTTCGAACGATATTTTTGAGAAAGATCGATCAATGCTTGATCAAAATCTTTCGGATGCGGAGAGGTATACCGAATTCTTAAAATATCGGTATCTTCGCAGATCGCTTTCATCAGATCGCCAAATCCTGCGCCGCAATCTGAATGGTAAGAGTTCACGTTTTGCCCAAGCAAAGTGACTTCTTTCACTCCCCGAGCGGTCAATTTTTGGATATCGCCGATGAGCTCTTTCATCGACCGTGATTTTTCACGACCACGCGTAAAAGGAACTACGCAAAAGGTACAAAAATTATCGCATCCCTTACCGATATTCACGAAGCTCGCAACCCCTGGATTACGAATGAGAGTTTCAATTTGGTAAGGTTCATCGTGCTTAAATTTTGCCGAAACAATTTTACGCTCTTCTTTGATGACTTGAGCGACGAGGTCAGGAAGTTGATCGACCGCATCAGTTCCGAAAACGAAGTCAACGAGTGGAGCATCTTTTAAAAGCTTATCTTTTTCTTGTTGAGCAACGCATCCACCGACGCCAATTTTAAGCCGCGGATTTTTTTTCTTAAGTTCGCGGTAAGTACCGACTTCAGAACGCACTTTATGCACCGGTTTTTCTCGTACCGAGCAAGAATTAATCAAAATGAGCTCAGCATCTTTTGGATCTTTGACTTCAACGTAGTTGCTCATTTCTAAAAGACTGAGCATGCGTTCGGAGTCGTTCACGTTCATTTGACAACCGTAGGTCGAAATGTAGACGCCTTTTGGATCCTGATGGGGCTTTAAAATGTGTACGGGGGTCTCGATCGGGTCATTTTTTGAAAGCTTTATAGGTTCTGAAGTCACCATTTGAAAATTCCATTTCTTCGTTGTCGGAGGTATTACCTGCAGGTTATAAATGTATAAATCAGGCCCTGTCAAAACGAGTCTTTCATACAAAGTGTTTTAAACAGAAAAGGTTTTTACGATGAATCCAAGAAATCTATCAAAAGCTCCCTGGACGAGCTTACCTGAAGAATTTGCTTTTAAAGTACTCAGCGCGCTTGAAAAAGAGTTTCCCGAACAATCTAAAGTCGGCGAATTCATCGCCGAAGGCAAAATGTTCGATACCGAAATCTTGATCCGCATCGGATATCTCGAGAACGGCCGGCTAAGACAAATCAATTTTGAAGCGTCTCTCGATTTCGACAGAGAAAAAGCAGAAAATATGATCGAGAATTTCTATATTTGCATCGATTCCCTTGCCGTTTGGATGCATCAGTATTTTGATCATATTGCAAAAGACGAAGACGTCGATCTGCCGCTCGTTTGGCGCGCCAGCGATTTTAAAAACAATACGGTGTTTTTTCAGTTTAGCACGGTTAATTCGCGCCTCGAGCAAGAAGCCGATCGCCTCTTGGGCGTATTAGCCGATGATCTCTTCAATGAAGAATTGCCTGGCGAAGATGCCTTTGAACACGCGATCATTGATCCTGATTTGTCGAAAGCCCAAGACGACGTTACTCACTGATTCAATTCAAGTTACGATCCATCAAAAAAGATCTAAAATTCGTCGTCGTCTCTCGAACTGCTGCCACCTTCGGTTGACATGCCGCGAACTTCTTCGATATACGACTGCGCTTCGTCCTCGAGGTCATTTTCGCCGGATGTATCATCAAGCTCAAGTTCTTGAATCGCGTTCGTGAAATCTTTTTCACTGCGCAAGTCTTTTCGGAGCATTTCTAAATACTTGTCAGGATATCTTGCCGTGAGTTCTTCGACGTAGCGTTCAAGTTTACCTTCTGTGAGAATTTTTTTGCGGACCTGAATTTTCTTCCAGAAGAGCAGATAATGGTAACGGCAATAAGCATCGACACTGGCGATTTGATCGCATTCTTTGACTCGGCAATATCTGCGGCCGTCAGCATCCGTCAGGATAATTTCTTCGTCGTTATATTCACGCTTCGGCTCAACGATCGCTTCTTCAGGAATGATCTTTTTTGCAGGTTTCGGAGCTTTCGCAATTTTATCTGCTTTGGGTGCTTTTTCAGGCTTAGGAGCAGGCTGAGCTTTTACTTTTGCTGAAGGCTGCGCTTTCGCATCTATTTTTTTCGCTGATTTCGTAGGAGCTGCTGGCGCTTTTGCCGGAGCCGCTGACTTTTTCAATGGAACTGCCACTTTAGCGGGAGATGGCTTCTTAGCTGCTACAAGCTTCTTTGTAGGTTTTGCTGGTGGAGCTGTCTTTTTAGGAGTCGCTTTTTTCGCGGCCGAAGTGACGGCCTTTTTTTTGGAGGCCGTTTTTTTATCGGATTTCTTAAGTTTTGTTTTCACGAGTGCCTTTAAGATTTTCTTGAATTTTTGCATAGGAGGAATGATTGTTTGATATTGAGGCTTGAGTCAACAAAAATCAGGCTTACTTGGGCGTCGGTCTTCGCGTTGCTTAATTTGCAGCGCGGGTACCCCGCTAATGAACACGAATATTTCCGCTCTTGGATTTAAGCAGTAGGCTCCCGCGTTCCGATCCCGGAAAGCGCCCGCTAGTCACTTTCAAAATGCCTATTTTGCCAGTCTTAAAGCCCTCGGGGGTAGCCAAAGCTCCATCTTCGGATTGGAGTTTTGCGAAGGCTGCTGATTTTTCTGGAAGCTTAAAGCTCATCGAACCAGCTGCACTTTCAAGCGAAACGTCGACGTCCCCGAGAATTTTGGCGGTAATGCTGCCGTCTTCATTTTGGCCGCGAATTTGGCCACTGAAATCGAGAATGTTGAAAGATCCCTTGCCGTTTTCGATCTCGAGGGAGCCCTGAGACTTTGCGATGTGACTCGCGCCGAGTTTTGACTGAAGGTGAACCGTTGCCGAAACGTTATCGAGGGTGGATTCTCCAGCGAAATTTTTAATGCGAAGATTGCCGTCAAAATCAGAAACAAAAAGTTTTGCTTTGAGACTTTCGACTTCGACCCGGCCTTTATGATTTGAAATGCGGAGCTCGCCCGACTCATTTTGAATATGAACTGAAGCCGTACAATGAGAAAGGCTAAGATTACCATCGAGGAGAACGATATTGAGAGCCGAATTCCAGTTCTGGATCATGACGCTTCCCTCGCGCCAAGCAACATCAAAAGGCAAATTTGGAGCTTCGATTTCGAAGTCAAATTCAGTTGTACTTTGTTTGACGTCTTCGCTTCCGCGAACTTCAATCTTGATGTTTTTATCTTCGTGCTTTGCTCCGAAAGTCCAAGAATCATCCGAGGCTGATTTTTTGTCATCGATGATCTTTTTAGCGTGAATAACGAGCTTTCCGCTTTGTTTCGCCGGCAAAATCTTCACGGACCCTTTGAATCCTGCCAAGATGATTTTCTGCGCGTCGAGGACATCGATCACGATATCGTTAAATTTGACTTCTCTGGCTTGACCGAAGTTTGCCGAAACGAGAACGGACAGGCTCAAGATAGGCCGCACGATATTAATTAATTTCATTTGGTTGACTCGCTTTTCATGAGAAATTAGTCTCATTTTTTATCTCCACAATGTCAAATTTTACTTGAGAGGAAAAGCTTATGAGTCAGCATAATTTTATTTTATCGGCGATGAGAACACCGGTCGGTAGTTTTCAGGGTGCATATTCTGATTTGTCTGCTCCGCAGTTGGGAGCAATCGCGATTAAAGCGGCTCTTCAAAAAGCTGGAGTCGCAAACGATAAAGTCGAACAAGTTATCATGGGTGAAGTTCTCACCGCGGGTGTCGGTCAAGCTCCGGCAAGACAGGCAGCGCTTTTTGCGGGTCTCCCGGCATCGGTTGTTTGTATGACGATCAATAAAGTTTGCGGCTCGGGCCTAAAGGCCGTCATGCTCGCAGACGACGCGATTAAACTAGGGCATGCCCAAGTGATCGTTGCGGGCGGCCAAGAAAATATGACGAGAGCTCCTCATCTTCTTGAAAAATCACGCACGGGTTTTCGTATGGGAAATGCAAGCTTGATTGATTCGATGATCACGGATGGCCTATGGGATCCGTATAATAATTTTCACATGGGAACGGCCGCAGAACTTTGCGCTACTGATCACCATTTTACTCGTGAGCAACAAGATCAGTTTGCGATTCGGAGTTACACGAAGGCCCAGAAGGCAATCGCCGACGGAGTTTTCAAAGATGAAATCGCAGGCGTTGAGATTGTCGGCAAAAAAGGGACAGTCGTGGTGGCGGTTGATGAAGATCCTTCGAAAACGGATTTCGCAAAAATTCCTGGTTTGCGCCCGGCCTTTGACAAAAACGGTACGATTACGGCTGCGAACGCGAGCAAAATTAATGACGGAGCCGCTGCTCTTGTTATCGCGAGTCCTGAGTTTGTGAAATCGAGCAGTGCAAAACCGATTGCCAAAATTTTATCTCAAGCTTCTTTCGCGCAAGATCCAAAATGGTTTACGACGGCTCCCATTCCCGCAATCAAAAAAGCGGTTGCAAACGCCGGACTCAAAATGAGCGACATTGATTTATTTGAAATCAACGAAGCCTTTGCTGTCGTTACGATGGCCGCTCAAAAAGATCTCGAAATTCCTGAAGAGAAAATGAACGTTCACGGCGGCGCTGTCGCGATCGGTCACCCGATTGGCGCCAGTGGCGCTCGTATTTTAACGACGCTCGTTCACGCCTTGCATTTTCATAAAAAACGTTACGGTCTCGCAACTCTTTGTATCGGCGGCGGCGAAGCGGTCGCGGTTGTTGTGGAGCGCGTATGACAAAAGTTTTTAAGGATGCTAAGTCGGCTCTCGCAGGCGTCAAAGATAATATGACAATTTTAGTTGGAGGATTTGGCCTCTGTGGAATTCCCGAAAATTTGATCTTAGCACTCAGAGATTCTGGAGTCAAGGGACTCACCTGCGTTTCAAACAATGCGGGAGTTGATGATTTTGGACTCGGATTATTGCTGCAGACTAAGCAAATTAAAAAAATGGTTTCAAGTTACGTCGGAGAAAATGCAACTTTTGAAAAACAATATCTAAACGGCGAACTTGAAGTCGAACTTTGTCCGCAAGGCACCCTCGCAGAAAGACTCAGGGCCGGCGGCGCCGGAATTCCAGCCTTCTTTACTCCAACGGGCGTAGGCACATTGGTCGCTGACGGCAAAGAGGTTCGCAATATCGACGGCCGCGATTACGTTTTAGAAAAAGCCATCAAAGGTGATTTTGCTTTAGTTCGCGCCTGGAAGGGCGACAAATTCGGAAATCTTATTTTCAACAAGACCGCTCGTAATTTTAATCCGATGGTAGCCACCGCCGGCAAGATTACGATTGTTGAAGTAGAAGAACTGGTCGAAATTGGAGAGTTAGATCCAGATCAAATTCATCTGCCAGGCGTTTATGTTCAGCGTATTTTCAAAACTCCGGGTTTAGAAAAGCGAATTGAACAAAGAACCACAAGAAAAAATTAAGGATATATTATATGCCACTTACGAGAGAACAAATTGCTAAGCGAATTTCACAGGAAATACTTCCCAATTACGTCGTCAACCTCGGAATTGGAATTCCAACTTTGGTTGCGAATTATATTCCTGAATCGCTCGGAGTCATGCTTCAAAGTGAAAATGGTTTATTGGGTATCGGGCCATTTCCGCTCGATAGCGAGGTTGATGCTGATTTAATTAATGCCGGCAAACAAACTGTTACTTCGATCAAAGGCGCTAGCTACTTTTCGAGTAGTGATAGCTTTGCGATGATTCGCGGAGGGCACGTCGACCTGACCGTTCTCGGCGCCATGCAAGTCGACGAAGAAGGAAGCATCGCTAACTGGATGGTTCCGGGCAAGATGGTAAAAGGCATGGGAGGCGCGATGGATCTCGTCGCCGGCGCACAAAGAGTCATCGTGGCCATGCAACACGTTGAAAAAGATGGGTCTCCGAAATTTTTAAAGAAATGCACCCTTCCATTGACGGGTGTTAAGTGCATCAAAAAAATAGTTACGGACTACGGTGTGATCGAAGTGGGTCCCAAAGGCTTTGTTCTTGTCGAATATGCTCCTGACCTTAGTCCAGACAAAGTGGTCGCAGCTACCGGTGCACATTT